>JANMJI010000021.1:0-82327 GCA_031371275.1 Betaproteobacteria bacterium | reverse complement strand
GCCTGCGTGCCCATTTACGAAACCCTGCCGGGCTGGAGCGACACCACGGCCGGGCTGACAAACTGGGAACAACTGCCGCTGAACGCACGCCGCTATCTGGAACGCATGCAGGCGCTGATCGGCGCGCCCATCGACATGGTGTCCACCGGCCCCGACCGCGTACACACCATCCTTTTGCGCCACCCCTTTCGCGCTTGAAGCCGGCCCCGCACACCAGCCCATCTTGAGGAGATTGAAAGCATGCTCACCGACGACGGCAAGCACCTGTATGTGTCCTGGGATGAGTACAACCTGCTGACCGAAAAGCTGGCGCTCAAAGTGCACGATTCTGGCTGGCAGTTTGACCAGATCCTGTGCCTGGCGCGCGGCGGCATGCGCCCGGGCGACGTGCTGTCGCGTGTCTTCGACAAGCCGCTGGCCATCATGTCCACCAGTTCTTACCGCGCCGAGGCCGGCACCATCCAGGGCCGGCTTGACCTGGCCAAGTACATCACCATGCCCAAGGGCGAACTGGCCGGCCGCGTGCTGCTGGTGGACGACCTGGCCGACACCGGCATCACGCTGCGTGCCGTGGTGGAAAGGCTGCGTGGCATGCCGTCGATTCAAGAGCTGCGCGCCGCGGTGATCTGGGTCAAGGGTGTGTCCAGCTACGTGCCCGACTACTTCGTCGAGACGCTGCCGACCAGCCCCTGGATACACCAGCCCTTCGAGGAATACGACAACCTCCGCCCGGTCGCGCTGGCGCAGAAATTCACCGTCTGAAAAAGCAAAAGCCGGTGTGTTTTGCAACACGCCGGCTTCATTCGACTAACTCATTTGGTGCCCAGAAGAGGACTCGAACCTCCACGCCGTTAAGCGCTAGTACCTGAAACTAGTGCGTCTACCAATTCCGCCATCTGGGCTTTCAGGAACCAAGGAATGTACCATTAAAGAAAACAAGACTTCAAACCAACCCGCCAACGGACCCGCCTTGATGGGCGAGTTCGAAGGCCGCGTCGAAGGCCACCGCGACGGCCACGGCTTCGTGGTGCCAGACAACGGCGACCCGGGCATTTATCTGGCGCAGCAAGAAATGCGCAGCGTTCTGCACAAGGACCGTGTCCGTGTGCGCGTGCTGCGCTACGACCGCAAGGGCCGGCCCGAAGGCCGCGTGCTCGACATCCTGGAACGCCGCAAGACCCCCATCATCGGCCGCCTGCTGCACGAAAGCGGGCAGTGGCTGGTGGCGCCAGAGGACAGCCGTTACGGCCAGGACATCCTGATCCCCAAGAACGCCACCGCCAACGCCGCGGTGGGGCAGGTGGTGTCCATCGAATTGACCGAGCCGCCTTCATTGCATTCGCAGCCCGTGGGCCGTGTGGCCGAGGTGCTGGGCGAGATTGACGATTCGGGCATGGAGATAGAAATCGCGGTGCGCAAGTACGAAGTGCCGCACCAGTTCACGCCCGAGACGCTGGCCCAGGCCGCGGCATTGCCGGAGAAACTGCGCGCCATCGACTGCAAACAGCGGGTCGACCTGAGTGACGTGGCGCTGGTCACCATCGACGGCGAAGACGCACGCGACTTCGACGACGCGGTGTATTGCGAACCCTTCAAACGCGGCCGTGGCAAAAGCGCCTTTGAAGGCTGGCGTTTGATCGTCGCCATCGCCGATGTCAGCCACTACGTGAAGCCGGGTGAGCCGCTGGACGAAGACGCTTATGAGCGCGCCACTTCGGTGTATTTCCCGCGCCGCGTGATACCGATGCTGCCCGAGAAGCTGAGCAACGGCCTGTGTTCGCTGAACCCCGAGGTCGAACGCCTGACGATGGCCTGCGACATGCTGGTGGCCGCTGACGGCAGCATTGAGGCCTACCAGTTCTATCCGGCCATCATCAAGTCGCAGGCGCGGCTGACCTACACCGAAGTGGCCGCCGTGCTGGCCAACACGCGTGGCCCCGAAGCGCAGCGCCGTGCTGACCTGGTGCCCCACCTGCTGCACCTGCACGAGGTTTACCGTGCATTGCTGAAGCAGCGCGCAAAACGCGGCGCGGTCGACTTCGAGACGACAGAGACGCAGATCGTCTGCGACGACAACGGCCGCATCGAAAAGATCATTCCGCGCACCCGCAACGAAGCGCACAAGCTGATCGAAGAAGCCATGCTGGCGGCCAACGTCTGCGCGGCCGAGTTCATTGCCGCGGCCGAGCACCCCAGCCTGTTCCGCGTCCACGAAGGCCCCACGCCTGAGAAGCGCATCGCCTTGCAGGCCATGTTGAAGGCCTTGGGTGTCGCTTCGCACCTGAGCGACGAGCCGACGCCGGGTGAGATACAGGCCATCGCGCAGGCAGTGCATGGCCGGCCTGATGCGATGCAAATCCACACGCTGTTGCTGCGCTCTATGCAGCAGGCCATCTACACCGTGCACAACGCCGGGCACTTCGGCCTTGCCTATGCCGCCTACACCCACTTCACCAGCCCGATACGGCGCTATCCCGACCTGCTGGTCCACCGCGTCATCAAGGCGGTGTTGGCCGGCAAGCGCTACCACCTGGTGGCCAGCGCGAAGACGCGCACGCCAGAGCTGCGCAAGGGCGGCAAGCTGGCGCGCGCGGCCAAGCCGATGTCACAAGAGATGGCCTTGTGGGAAGCCGCTGGCGGCCATTGCAGCGCCAACGAACGCCGTGCCGACGAGGCTTCCAAGGATGTCGAAGCCTGGCTCAAGTGCCGCTACATGCGCGAGCACCTGGGCGAGGAATTCTCGGGCACCGTCAGTTCGGTGGCCGGCTTCGGACTCTTCGTCACCCTCGATGGTTTGTATGTGGACGGCCTGGTGCACATCACCGAACTGGGTGGCGAGTACTACCGCTTCGACGAAGCCCGCGGTGAGCTGCGTGGCGAACGCACTGGCATTCGCTATGCGGTGGGCACGCGGGTGCGCGTGCAGGTCAGCCGCGTCGACCTGGACGGCCGCAAGATCGACTTCCGCATGGTGCGTGATGGCGAGGCCGAGCGGCTGCTGCCGCGCGGTGACAAGGCCCGCCCGGCCAGCGCGGTGGAAGAACTCTCGGCCGTGCGCGAGGCCGACCGTGTGGTGAAGGCGGCGGCGCGCAAGGCCAAGGGCAAGGGCCTCGGTGCGGGTGCTGGTGCCGGTTCGGGTCTGGGTTCAAGCCTGGGTTCGATGGGCTTGTCGGGTCCAGCCGGCGAAGGCGCCAAACGTTCACGCAAGCCCGGGCCGCAGCGGTCTGCACCGAAACCACGCACACGGCGCTGAAGGCGAGGGGTTGCGGCCCCGCGCTGCGACGAGCGGCGGCCCCGCCTCAATCGAAGCAGCGTTGCGCCAGGGCTTCGACCAGGTCTGAGGCGCGCAGTGGCGCACCGCGTGCAGCAGCGGGCCACAGGTCGGCAGCGCGGCCGTGTTGCCAGGCGGCCATCTGGGCGATGTTGTCGGCGTGGGCTTGGGGTGCTTGTGCCCACAGGCCCGCCGCCCAGCCCGCCAGCACGTCACCCGTGCCCGCGGTGGCCAGCGCGGCGTTGCCGCTGGGGTTGATGACGGGCAGCCGGCCCCGCGCTGCGATGACGCTGCCCGAACCTTTCAACAGCACGGTACAGCCATAGCGATCGGCCAGGCGCTGCGCGGCGGTGATGCGGTTGGCCTGCACCGCGGCGGTGGTGGTTTGCAGCAGGCGCGCGGCCTCCAGCGGGTGGGGCGTGAGCAGCGTGGCCAAGCCGCGCGGCGCGCGTTGTTGCAGCAGGGTTTGCAGCAGCGTATCGGCAGCCACAGCGTTCAGCGCGTCAGCGTCCAACACCAGGCGCGGCACCTGCGACAGCAGCGGCGGCAGCGCATCGCGCACCCGGTCACCGCCACCGCAGCCGCAGGCCACCGTGGCGCTGCGCAGCAGTTGCGGGGTGCCGGCCCACCAGGCGTGACGGCCCATCAGTTCGGGGTGCAACGGGGCCAACAAGTCGGCGGCCGGGTCCAGCGGGCTGCAGTACACCCGCCCGGCACCGGCAGCCAACGCAGCGCGTGCGGCCAGCCAGGCGGCGCCCACCATGCCCTGGGCGCCGCCCACCACGGCCACATCGCCATAACTTCCTTTGTGAGTGGCTTGGGTGCGTGTTTGCAGCGTCGGCGCAGCGCCCAGCCAGGCGCTGGGCGCGCCGGCGTCCACGCCCAGCGTGGCCAGCCAGATCTCGCCGCAGTGGTCACGGCCCAGGTGCGTGAAGCAGCCGGGTTTCAGGGTCAGCAACGCCAGCGTCGCCGTGGCGTGCACGGCGGCGGCGCCCAACGCGGCGCCGGTGTCGGCGTGCAGCCCCGAGGGCAGATCGACGGCCAGCACCCGTGCAGCGCTGGCGTTGATGGAGGCGATGGCCGCAGCGATAGGCCCCTCGGGTGCGCGGCTGATGCCCAGGCCAAGCAGCGCGTCGATGACGAGTTCTGGCGCTGGCGCAGGCGCGCGCGCACTGCGCTCAATGCGCACACCGGCGGCCTGGGCCTGTGCCAGGGCCGCGGCAGCGTCGGCAGGCAGCTGTGCCGGGTCGCCCAGCCAGGCGACCTGCACTTGCTTGCCGGCAGCATGCAGGTGCCGCGCTGCCACCAGCCCATCACCACCGTTGTTGCCAGGCCCGGCCCACACCTGCACCCGCTGTGCGTGGGGCGCCAGGGCCAGTGCGGCGCGCGCCACGGCCAGCCCGCCGGCTTGCATCAAGGCATGCGGTGCGGCCGTGGCCAGCGCGGCGTGTTCGGCCTGGCGGCTGGCCGCGCTGTCGTGCAGCGGCCAGGGGCCGTTGCAGGCGGTGATGCGGGTGAGGGAAGGTGCGGCGGGACGCATGCTGGCATTGTGCTGCTGGCGCTTTCCGCAGCCGCAGCCGCAGCCGCAGCCGCAGCCGCGGCTCAGCGCAGGCGTGCGACGGTCAGGCCGGCCAGGTCCAGCGGTGCTTCGCGCCCAGCCACACGTTCGGCCAGCACGCGTGCCGAACCGCAGGCCAGGGCCCAGCCGCTGGCACCATGGCCCAGGTTCAGCCACACCCCGGGGGCGCCGCTTTCGCCCAGCACCGGCGGGCCGTCGGGCAGCATCGGCCGCGCGCCTTTCCAGTGCTGCGCTTCGCGGGTCAGCGCGGCGCCCGGAAACCAGTCGTCCAGCACACGGTACAGCGTGCGCAGCGGGCCCAGCGCCATGTCGTCAGCGCGGCCACCGATCTCGGCAATGCCGGCCACGCGGACGCGCTGGCCCAGACGGGATATCGCCACCTTGTAGCGCTCGTCCATCAGCGCCGCGCGCGGGCCCAGCGCGGCGTGGCCGTCCAGATGCCGCACCGGCGCGGTGACGGAATAGCCATACACCGGGGCCAGCGGCAGCTTCAGGCCCAGACCTTTCAACAGCGCGCTGGCCTGCACGCCGGCACAAACCACGATGGCATCGAAAGCCTGCGGCGAGCCTGCGCTGGTGGTCAGCGTGGGCTGGGTGCCGGGTGACAGTGAGCGCACGGGGGTGTCGAAGTGAAAACGGGCGCCCAGGCGTTGCGCCTCGGCCTTGATGAGCTGTGCAAACTGGCGACAGTTGCCGACCCCGTCGTGCGCCAGATGGATGCCCGCGTGCAGCGCGGTTTGCGCATCCAGCCCGGGCTCCAGCAAGCGGCAGCGTGCGGCGTCCACCACGTCGTGCGCGGTGCCCCATTCACGCAGCAGGGCCAGCCCGCCTTGCGCCAGTTTCAGGTCGCGCTCGCTGCGCAACAGCACCAGGCAGCCGGGCGTCTGTTCGTAGTCCAGGCTCAGCGTGCGCGTGAGTTCCAGCAAACGTGCACGGCTGAATTGCGCCAGGCTGTGCATGGCCGCGCGGTTGCGGTTGTGCACCGGGCGTCGGCAAGCCCGCCACCAGCGCCACAGCCACGGCAACTGCGACAAGGCGCCCCTGCCGCCCAGTCGAACGGGCGCGTGGCCGCTGAACAAATGCCGCAGCACTTTGCCCGGCATGCCGGGCGCGGCCCAGGGTGCGACGTAAGCCGGCGCGATGACACCGGCGTTGGCAAAACTGCCTTCGCAAGCCACGCTGCCCAAACGTTCGAACACCGCCACTTCGACGCCTTGCAACGCGACCTCATAAGCAGTGGTGACGCCGACGATGCCGGCGCCGATGACGGCTACACGCAAGAGCGTGCCCCAACGCGGCCGATCAAGCCGAAGGCCCGTGCTAAACTCATTGGCTTTGTTTCAGTGCAGATAAAGTGGGTGCCGCAGGATTGCAGCGGTCTCTGACGATGTCTGGCACGAAGTCCCGAGAGCGTCCCAAGCAGGGCGGCTGACGGACCGAGGCAAACCAATCGCGAACCCGGTTCAACCAAGGTGTTGCTGTGCAAGGAATGCACAGCGATAAAGCGCCGGGATTCTAGACTCAACCTTCGGAGTTCTCATGACTGTCTCCATGCGTGAAATGCTGGAAGCCGGTGTCCATTTCGGGCACCAAACGCGCTTCTGGAACCCCAAGATGGCGCCGTACATCTACGGCCATCGCAACAAGATTCACATCATCAACCTCGAGAAGACGCAGCCGCTCTTCGAAGACGCGATGAAGTTTGTGCGCCAGCTTGCAAGCAAGCGCGGCACCATCCTGATGATCGGCACCAAGCGCCAGGCGCGCGATGTCATTGCGCTGGAAGCCCAGCGTTGCGGCATGCCCTATGTCGACCAGCGCTGGCTCGGCGGCATGATGACCAACTTCAAGACCGTCAAGGGTTCTTTGAAGAAGCTCAAGGACATGCAGGCCACCAAAGAGGCCGGCACCGACTTGATGATCAAGAAGGAAGGCCTGATGTTCGAGCGCGAGCTGGTCAAGCTCGAAAAGGACATCGGCGGCATCCAGGACATGAGCGCGCTGCCCGATGCGATGTTCGTCATCGACGTGGGCTACCACAAGATCGCCGTGGCCGAAGCCAAGAAGCTGGGCATCCCGGTCATCGGCATCGTTGACACCAACCACTCGCCGCTGGGCATTGACTACGTCATCCCCGGCAACGACGACTCGGCCAAGGCCGTGGCGTTGTACGCCAAGGCCGTGGCCGATGCGGTGCTGGAAGGCCGTGCCAACGCCACCAACGAAGTGGTGCAGGCGATATCTGCCGCCGGCGACGAGTTCGTCGAAGTCAGCAATTAGGCCTGACAGCCCAAGTGAGTGGCACTGCGCCTTGTCGGCGCGGTGACGCTTGCGTCGCCGGGACCGCAGAGTGCCCGGCAGGCGCCCTTACCGAATCTACCCATTGGAGTTAGCGATGCCCGCAATCACTGCAAGCATGGTGGCCGAACTGCGCGCCAAGACCGACGCGCCGATGATGGAATGCAAGAAGGCGCTGACCGAAGCCGAAGGCGACGCCGCCCGCGCTGAAGAAATCTTGCGCGTCAAGCTGGGCAACAAGGCCGGCAAAGCCGCGTCGCGCATCACCGCCGAAGGTGTCATCACTGCAGTGGTGGCTGGCAGCACGGGCGCGATGGTCGAAGTCAATTGCGAAACCGACTTCGTGACCAAGAACGATGCCTTCCTGGCCTTCGCACAAGCCACCGCCAAGCTGCTGGCCGAGCACAACCCGGCCGACGTGGCGGCGCTGTCGGCGCTGACCTACAGCCAGGACGGTTTCGGCCCGACGCTGGAAGACGTGCGCAAGGGTTTGATCGGCAAGATCGGCGAAAACATGTCGATCCGCCGCTTCAAGCGCTATGCCGGTGGCGGCCAGGTGGCCAGTTACCTGCACGGCACGCGCATCGGCGTGCTGGTCGAATACAGCGGGGATGAGGTGGCTGCCAAGGATGTGGCCATGCATGTGGCCGCGATGAAACCCAAGGCGCTGGCGACCAGCGATGTGGCGGCCGATTTGATAGCGGTGGAACGCCGCATTGCTGCCGAAAAAGCGGCCGAAGACGCAGCCGCGGCTGTGGCCGCCGGCAAGGCCGCGCAGTCACCCGAGATCGTTGCCAAGCGCGTTGAAGGCTCGGTGCAGAAGTTCCTCAAAGAGGTGTCGCTGTTGAACCAGAGCTTCGTCAAGAACGACAAGCAGACGGTGGAGCAGATGCTGAAGGAAAAGGCCACCAAGGTGGCTTCGTTCACCTTGTATGTGGTGGGCGAGGGCATCGAGAAAAAGGTCGACGACTTCGCCGCCGAAGTGGCGGCGCAGGTGGCTGCTGCCAAGGCGCAGTGAGAGCGGACGCAAAGACGCCCGCAGGGTGGCCGGGCCATGGGGCTGGCCCCCTTACACTGCCCACCACTTTGTCAGGGGAGTTTTTCTGATGCCGGCCTACAAGCGCATCCTGCTCAAGCTGTCGGGCGAGGCCTTAATGGGTGACGACGCCTATGGCATCAACCGCGCCACCATCGTGCGCATGGTGCGCGAGGTGCAAGAGGTCACGCAGCTGGGCTGCGAAGTGGCCGTCGTCATCGGCGGCGGCAACATCTTCCGCGGTGTCGCCGGCGGTGCGGTGGGCATGGACCGCGCCACCGCCGACTACATGGGCATGCTGGCCACCGTGATGAACGCGTTGGCACTCGCCGACACGATGCGCCAGGAAGGCATGACGGCGCGTGTGATGTCGGCCATTGCCATCGACCAGATCGTCGAGCCCTATGTGCGGCCGAAAGCCTTGCAATATCTCGAGGAAGGCAAGGTGGTGGTGTTTGCAGCTGGCACCGGCAACCCCTTCTTCACCACCGACACGGCGGCTGCATTGCGCGGTGCCGAGATCGGCGCCGAGATCGTGCTCAAGGCCACCAAGGTGGATGGTGTCTACACGGCCGACCCGAAAAAAGATGCCAGCGCCACGCGCTACACCAGCATCACTTTCGATGAAGTCATATCCAAGAACCTGCAGGTCATGGACGGTGCGGCCTTTGCGCTGTGCCGCGACCAGAAACTGCCCATCAAGGTGTTCAGCATCTTCAAGCCCGGCGCGCTCAAGCGCGTGGCGCAGGGCGAAGACGAAGGCACGCTGGTTCACGTTTGAGGAGAGCCCTCGGCCATGAGCATTCCTGAGATCAAAAAGACCGCCGAACAAAAGATGGGCAAGTCCGTCGAGTCGTTCAAAAACGAGTTGCACAAGATACGCACCGGCCGCGCCCACCCCGGCCTGCTGGACCAGGTGCATGTCGATTACTACGGTTCGATGGTGCCCATCAGCCAGGTCGCCAATGTCACCTTGATGGACGCCAGAACCATCAGTGTGCAGCCCTGGGAAAAGGGCATGGCCGCGAAGATCGAAAAGGCCATCCGCGAATCAGACCTGGGCCTGAACCCGGCTTCGCAAGGCGATCTGCTGCGCGTGCCGATGCCGGGGCTGACCGAAGAACGCCGCAAAGAGCTGACGAAGATCGTTCGCCATGCCGGCGAAGAAGCCAAGATCGCCACCCGCAGCGTGCGCCGCGAGGCCAATGAGCAGCTGAAGAAGCTGCTCAAGGACAAGGCCGTGGCCGAAGACGAAGAGCGCCGCACGCAAGACGAGGTGCAGCGCCTGACCGACCGCACCATCGCCGAGATAGACCGCCTGGTGCAGGGCAAGGAAGCCGAGGTGATGGCCGTCTGAACCGGTCATCGCCATGCACGCCGCCGCCCCCGCCATGCCAGACCTTTCGCTCGCTGCTTCAGCGGCATCGCCGGCCGACGACACCGCCGCGGCTGCCGTGCCCCGCCATGTGGCGCTGGTGATGGACGGCAACGGCCGCTGGGCGCGCCAGCGCTACATGCCGCGCTTCTTCGGCCACAAGCAGGGTGTGGATGCGCTGGTGCGGGCTGTCAACACCTTTGCCGACCGCGGCGTGCGCTACCTGACGGTGTTCGCGTTTTCTTCAGAGAACTGGAAACGGCCATCAGAAGAAGTCTCTGGGCTGATGAGCCTGGTGCTTGTGGCGGTGAGCAAGTACCTGACGAAGCTGGCTGGTGACGGCGTGCGCATTCGCATCGTTGGCGACCGCTCGGCGGTGTCTGACAAGCTGCGCAAGGCCTGGGAACATGCCGAGGCACTGACCCAGCACAACAGCCGCATCACGCTCAGCGTGGCCTTCAACTACGGTGGCCGCTGGGACGTGGTGCAGGCCTGCCGCCAGGCGATACAGCAGGGCCTGAAGGCGCAGGAGGTTGACGAAGCCTGGCTGGCCAGCCATATGGCACTCAGCTTCGCGCCCGACCCTGATCTGTTCATTCGCACCGGCGGTGAAATGCGCATCAGCAACTTTTTGCTGTGGCAGGCGGCCTACTCCGAACTGTTTTTCACCGAATGCCTGTGGCCCGATTTCGGCGCTGCCGAGATCGATGCGGCGCTGAACGCTTACGCCCAACGCGACCGCCGCTTCGGCACCATCCGCCCCAACCAGGTCGTGCCTGAAGGCACCTGACGCTGGCCCCATGCTGCGCCAGCGTGTCATCACCGCCCTGGTGCTTGTGGCGCTGCTGCTTGCATCGCTGCTGTCGGCGCAGGCCTGGCCCTTCGCCTTGCTAACGCTCATCCTGATGGCAGCCGGTGGCTGGGAATGGGGGCGGCTCAACCAGGCCGGGCCGGCCCTGGCGCTGGCCATGGGCGCGGTGGTGGCCGCCGCCGGTGTGCTGGCTTTCGCGGCCGGCTGGAACACAAACGCCCCGGCGCTGCTGTGGTGGCTGGTGCTGGCGCTGTGGCTGGCCGGTGCGGCGCTGGCGCTGCGCAGCGGGCCCGCCGCGTGGCCGCAGTTGCCGCGCGCCGCACGCTGGCTGTTGGGTTTGGTCGCCTTGTGGGCGGCCTGGCTGGCGCTGGCGCAAGCGCGGGCCATCGGCATCAACTTCATGCTCTCGGTGTTGTGCCTGGTGTGGATGGCCGACATCGCCGCCTATTTCGGCGGCCGGGCGCTGGGCCGGCGCAAGCTGGCACCCAGCATCAGCCCAGGCAAGAGCTGGGAAGGTGTGTGGTCTGGCGCCGCCGGTGTGCTGCTGCTGGCGCTGGGCTGGGTGGGGCTGGACGCTCGCGTGGGCTTTGACGGGCCCAGCCTGTACACCCGTCTGCTGGGCAACCTGGGCCTGCCGGGACTGTTGCTGGCGCTGCTCGTGTTGTGCGGCTTGAGCGTGGTGGGCGACCTCATCGAATCGCTCGTCAAGCGTGCTGCCGGGGCCAAGGACAGCAGCCGCCTGCTGCCCGGCCATGGCGGCGTGCTCGACCGTGTGGACGCGCTGCTGCCGGTGCTGCCGGCCGCGCTGGCGCTGGCCGCGCTGCGAGGCTCGCAATGAGCGCCACCGTGCAGCGCCTGGCCATCCTCGGTTCCACCGGCTCGGTGGGCACCAGCACGCTGGACGTGGTGGCCCGCCACCCCGAACGCTTCCAGGTCGTCGGCCTAACGTCACATCAGCGTGTGGACTTGTTGGTGCAGCAATGCCTGCAATTCAAACCGCGGGTGGCCGTCGTGCTCAGCGATGCGCGGGCTGCCGAAGTGCGTGCTGCGCTGGCTTCGCAAGGCTTGAAAACCGAAGTGCAGAGCGGCCCGCAAGCGCTGTGCGAACTGGCGCAGGCCAGCGACGTGGACAGCGTCATGGCCGCCATCGTCGGCGCCGCCGGCCTGCCGCCTTGCATGGCCGCCGCGCGCGCCGGCAAACGCCTGCTGCTGGCCAACAAGGAAGCGCTGGTGGTGGGCGGTGCGCTGTTCATGCAGGCCGTGAAGGACGGTGGCGCGACGCTGCTGCCGATAGACAGCGAACACTCGGCCATCTTCCAGTGCCTGCCCGAGGACCGCGGCGCCTGGGCGCGGCGCATCGACCACATCATCCTCACCGCCAGCGGCGGGCCCTTTCGCCAACGCGACCCCAGCACGCTACGCCATGTGACGCCGGCGCAGGCCGTGGCGCATCCGAACTGGGTCATGGGCCAGAAGATATCGGTCGACTCGGCAACCATGATGAACAAGGCGCTCGAGGTCATCGAAGCGCGCTGGTTGTTTGATCTGGCGCCCGAGAAAATCAAGGTCGTCATCCATCCGCAGAGCATCATCCATTCGATGGTCGTGTGCCGCGACGGCAGCGTGCTGGCGCAACTGGGCACGCCCGACATGAAGGTGCCGATTGCCTACGGACTTTCTTTCCCCGAACGCATCGAATCGGGCGCACCGCGGCTTGATTTTCTGAAGCTGCAAGCGCTGGCTTTCGAGCCGCCCGACCCGCGCCTTTTCCCCGGCTTGCAGCTGGCCTGGGACACGCTACGCGGCCCTGTCGGCAGCACCGCGGTGTTGAACGCCGCCAACGAAGTGGCGGTGGCCGCCTTCCTGGCTGGAACCATAGGCTTCACACACATTCATACCGTCAATGCAAGCACCCTTGAACGCCTGGAGCCGCGCCTGAACACCGAGCACAACCTGCAAGACCTGATCGAGCTGGACACCCGCGCACGCAGCGTGGCGCAAGGTGTGATGAAAGAGCTGGCAGCGTGATCACCACCATCCTTGCTTTCCTGTTCACGCTGGGCGTGCTGGTCGTCATTCACGAATATGGCCACTACCGCGTGGCGGTGGCCTGCGGCGTCAAGGTGCTGCGTTTCTCGGTCGGTTTCGGCCGCGTGCTGGTGCGCCGCCAGGCCACACCCGACAGCACCGAGTTCGTCTTGTGTGCCCTGCCATTGGGGGGTTATGTGCGCATGCTGGACGAGCGTGAAGCGCCGGTCGCACCCGCTGATCTGAACCAGGCTTTCAACCGCAAGACGCTTTGGCAGCGTGCGGCCATCGTGTCTGCCGGGCCGGCGGCCAACCTGCTGCTGGCGGTGTTGCTGTACGCCGCCGCACACTGGATAGGCATTCAAGAACCCAAGGCGCTGGTGGGCCCGCCGGCGGCCGGCAGCCCGGCAGACCGAGCAGGCTTGCGCGCCGGTGACTGGGTGCGGGCGGTGGCCCGAGACAACGGCGACTGGCACGACATCGCGTCGCTGACCGAGCTGCGCACGCAGGTGCTTGAGGCAGCGCTGCAAGACCAGGCCGTGCGGCTGCAAGTCACAGACCGCGAAGGTCGCAGCCCACGCACGCTGACGCTGAACCTGGCCGATACCAACACCCGCGAAATCGACGCCGGTCTGCCGGCGCGCCTGGGCCTGGGCAGCGCCTGGAGCGAGCCGGTGCTGGGCGAGGTCAAGCCCGGTGGCCCGGCCGACAAGGCCGGCCTGCGCAGCGGCGACCGCATTCTCAGCATCGACGGCTTGGCGATTGCCGACGCACAAACCGTCATCGCACGCGTGCGCGGCAGCGTGCTCAAAGGCCAGCCGCAGGCGGCCCTGCAAGCCTGGGTGCTGGAACGCAACGGCCGCACGCTGAACGTGGATGTGACGCCGCGTGCCGTCACCGAAGGCGGCCAGGTTTTTGGCCGCATTGATGCAGCGCCTGGCCAGCGGCCGGTAATGGTCACCGTGCGCCACGGCTTCTTTGAAGGCCTGCAGCAAGGGGCCGTGCGCACCTGGGAAGTTTCGGTGCTGACGGTGCGCATGCTGGGCCGCATGGTGGTGGGTGAAGCGTCATTGAAAAACCTCAGCGGCCCGTTGACGATTGCCGACTACGCCGGTCAGTCTGTCAACCTGGGCCTGGCCTACTACCTGGGCTTTCTGGCCCTGGTCAGTGTCAGCCTGGGTGTGCTGAACCTGCTGCCCCTGCCGATGCTCGATGGCGGCCATTTGATGTATTACATTTTCGAGGGCGTCACCGGCCGCCCTGTCTCCGACCTCTGGCTGGCACGGTTGCAACGCGGCGGCATCGTCGTGCTGTTGATGATGATGTCGGTCGCCCTGTTCAACGACGTAGCCCGCCTGCTGGGCCTGCACTGAAACCCATGTTCCCTGTTTCTCCGTTTGGGCCGCACGGCCGGTTCGCCCCTGTCGCGGTGTTGGCCGTGGCCCTGGCCGGTGCGCTGGCCGCACCTGCGGCCTTGGCCGTCACGCCCTTCGTGCTGAAGGACATCCGCGTTGAAGGCTTGCAGCGCACCGACCCCGGCACCGTGTTCGCCGCGCTGCCTTTTCGCATTGGCGACACCTACAACGACGACAAGGGTTCGGCCGCATTGCGGGCGCTGTTTGCCACCGGCCTGTTCAAGGACGTGCGCATCGAAATTGAAGGCAGCGTGGCGGTGGTCATCGTCGATGAACGCTCGATCATCGGCAGTGTCAGTTTTGCCGGCCTGAAGGAATTCGACAAAGAGCCGCTGACCAAGAGCTTGCGCGATGCCGGCATTGGCGAAGGCCTGCCTTTCGACCGCGCCTTGATCGACCGCGCCGAGCAAGAAATCAAGCGCCAGTACCTCAGCCGCAGCCTGTATGGCGCCGAGGTGGTGACCACGGTGACGCCGCTGGAACGCAACCGCGTCAACGTCACCTTCACCATGACCGAAGGCGACGCCGCGAAGATCAAGGACATCCGCATTGTCGGCGCCACGGTGTTCAGCCCGGGCACGCTGCTGGACCTGTTCGAGCTGACGCCCACCGGCTGGTTTACCTGGTACAGCAAGAGCGACCGCTATTCGCGCACCAAGCTCAATTCCGATCTGGAAAAGCTGCGCGCCTATTACGTCAACCGCGGCTATCTTGAGTTCGCCATCGAAAGCACGCAGGTCACGATATCGCCCGACAAGCAGACCATTTCGGTGGCCATCTCGATCAGGGAAGGCCTGCCCTACACGGTGACTTCGGTGCGGCTGGAAGGCGACTACCTGGGCAAGGACAACGAGTTCCGCGCCTTCGTGTTGTTGCGGCCCGGGCAGTCCTATCGCGGTGACGCCGTGACCGAAACCAGCAAGCGCTTCACCGACTTGTTCGGCCTGTATGGCTACGCCTTTGCGCGCATTGATTCGCGTCCCGAGATCGACCGCGCCACCGGCCAGGTGGCGGTGGTCTTCACGGCCGAGCCACAGCGCCGCGTCTATGTGCGCCGCATTGACGTCGCCGGCAACACACGTTCGCGCGACGAAGTCATTCGCAGAGAGTTTCGCCAGCTTGAAGGCGCCTGGTACGACGGCGGCCTTATCAAGCTGAGCAAGGAACGGGTCGACAGGCTGGGTTTCTTCAAGGACGTGGAGGTTGAAACCAACGAAGTGGCCGGCTCACCCGACCAGGTCGACCTGGTCATCAACGTGACCGAAAAGCCGACCGGCAACTTGCTCGTCGGCGCCGGTTACTCGAATGCCGAGAAGCTGACCTTCACGGCTTCGGTGAAGCAGGAAAACGCCTTCGGTTCTGGCAACTATCTGGGCATCGAACTCAACACCAGCAAGTACGCGCGCACCGCTGTCATCAGCACCGTCGATCCTTACTTCACGGTCGACGGCATCTCGCGCGCCGTCGATGTGTTTTACCGCACCAGCCGGCCCATCAACAGCCTGGGTGACGCCTACAACCTGAAGACGCCAGGCGCGGCCGTGCGCTTTGGCGTGCCCTTCTCCGAGTACGACACGGTGTTCCTGGGCCTGGGCGTTGAGCGCACCGAGATCGGCACCTCGCAGGGCATCCCGTTGTCGTATCTGAACTACCGCGTGCTGTACGGCGACAAGACGACGTCGTTTCCGCTCACGGTGGGCTGGGCCCGTGACGCACGCGACAGCGTGCTGGCGCCCACCGCGGGCCGCTACCAGCGCCTGAACTTCGAGTGGACAGTGGCCGGCGACGTGCGCTACTTGCGCACCAACGCGCAGTACCAGGAATATTGGCAACTGCCGTTTCGCATGTCGGTGGGCATCAACGCCGAACTGGGCTGGGGCCAGGGCCTGGGCGGCAAACCTTTCCCGGTGTTCAAGAACTTCTACGGCGGCGGCCTGGGCACGGTGCGCGCGTTCGAACAAGGGTCCTTGGGTGTGGTGGACCCCACAGGCGCCTACATCGGTGGTGCCAAGCGCATCAACGTCAACACCGAGTTGTACTTCCCGGTGCCGGGCACGGGCAGCGACAAATCGCTGCGCATCTTCGCTTTTGGCGACACCGGCAACGTCTGGCGCGAAGGCGAAAAGGTCAGCACCGAGACGCTGCGTTCGTCGGTCGGCCTCGGGCTTTCCTGGATCTCGCCGGTGGGCCCTTTGAAACTGAGCTGGGGCAAGCCTTTGCGCGTGCAGCGCAACGATAGAATCCAGCGTTTCCAATTCCAGATCGGGACTGCCTTCTGATGAAGACGTTCGCCCTCCGCCGTGCGCAAGCCCTTGCCCACGCCCTTGCCCTTGCCGCTGCGATGTTCGCAGCCGCTGTGGCCCCTGCCGCCGCGCAAGACCTGAAGATCGGCTACGTCAACAGCGAACGTGTGCTGCGCGAAGCCATACCCGCCAAGGCCGCGCAGGCCAAGCTCGAAGCCGAGTTCAGCAAGCGCGAGCGCGAGCTGAATGACGTGGCCGCCAAGCTCAAGGCCGCGGCCGACCGGCTTGAAAAAGAGCAGCCCACGTTGTCCGAGGCAGAACGCACGCGGCGCCAGCGTGAACTGGTCGAGCAAGACCGCGACCTGCAGCGCAAGCGGCGTGAATTTCAGGAAGACCTGAACCAGCGCCGCAACGAAGAACTGGCCGCGGTGGTGGAACGCGCGAACCGCGTCATCCGGCAGATTTTCGAGACCGAAAAGTACGACCTGATCCTGCAAGAGGTGGTGTTTGCCAGCGCCCGCGTCGACATCACCGACAAGGTGATCAAGGTCTTGAACACGCCGGCCGCGCCCGGCAAATAAGCGGCGGCAAGGCGGGCTGCAGCGCATGCACGCTCGCCTGGGTGACTTGGCCGCGCGGCTTGGCGGTGAACTGCTTGGTGATGCCCAAGCCACCATCAGCCGCATCGGCCCGCTGGAGTCGGCCGACGCGCAGACCATCGGCTTTTTGTCCAATCCGCGCTACCAGTCTCAGCTGGCTGCTTCGGCCGCGGGCTGCGTCATCGTCGGGCCGGCGCTGCGCGATGTGGCAGCGGCGCGCGGTGCGGCCATTGTCTGCGCCGACCCCTACCTGGCCTTTGCCCGCCTGACGCAGTGGTGGGCTGCGCAGACGCGCCGCGCACCTGCGGCCGGCGTGCATGCCAGCGCGGTGGTGGAAGAGGGCGCCTACATCGATGCAGGGGCCTCCGTGGGCGCGCTGGCCTACGTCGCTGCCCATGCGCGCGTCGAAGCCGGCGCCGTGCTGGGCACGCACTGCCATGTCGGCGAAGGCGCACAGGTGGGCGCCGGCACTGTGCTGCGCCCGCATGTGGTGCTGGGGGCAGGCTGCCGCATCGGTGAACGCGGCCTGGTGCACGGCGGTGTCGTCATCGGTGCCGACGGCTTCGGCTTCGCGCCAACGCCGCTGGAAGCAGGCGGGCGTTGGGAAAAGATCGAACAACTCGGCGGTGTGCGCATTGGCGACGACGTGGAAATCGGTGCCAACACCTGCATCGACCGCGGCGCGCTGGAAGACACGGTGCTGGAAGACGGCGTCAAGCTCGACAACCTGGTGCAGATCGGCCACAACGTGCGCGTCGGTGCACACAGTGCCTTTGCCGGTTGTGTCGGCGTCGCCGGCAGCGCGCGCATCGGCCGCCATTGCACGGCCGGCGGCGGCGCCATCATCCTGGGCCATCTGGAAATCTGCGACCACGTCCACATCACGGCGGCCACCGTCATCAGCCGGTCCATCCGCAAGCCTGGCCAGTACAGCGGCATGTTTCCCTTCGATGACAATGCCTCGTGGGAGAAGAACGCCGCCACGCTGCGGCAACTGCACACGCTGCGTGAACGGCTGCGCGCGCTGGAGAAAAAAACGTGATCACGATGGACATCCAACAAATCCTGCGCAAGCTGCCGCACCGCTACCCGTTTTTGCTGGTCGACCGCGTGCTGGAGCTTGAGAAAGGCGTGCGCATCAAGGCGCTGAAAAACGTGACCATCAACGAGCCGTTTTTCCAGGGCCACTTTCCGGCCAGGCCGGTGATGCCCGGTGTGTTGATGCTGGAAGCGCTGGCCCAGGCCGCGGCCATTCTGTCCTTCGACGCGGTGGATGCCGAGCCCGGCGACGACACCGTGGTCTACTTTGCCGGCATCGACAACGCGCGTTTCAAGCGGCCCGTGGGCCCGGGCGACCAGTTGATCCTGGAAGCCGTCATCGAACGCGCCAAGTCGGGCATCTACAAGTACAAGACCCGCGCCACTGTGGACGGCCACCTTGTCGCCGAAGCCGACCTGATGTGCACGATGCGCAAAATTCCGCCGGCTGCTGCTTGACCCGACCTGCGCTGACATGACCCAGGTTCACGCCACCGCCATCGTCGATGCCAAGGCCGAGCTGGCAGCCAGCGTCAGCGTGGGGCCCTACGCGGTCATCGGCGCCGGTGTGCAAGTGGGGGCAGGCACGACGATTGGCGCGCACTGCGTCATCGAAGGCCCCACCGTCATCGGCAGCGACAACGTCATCCGTTCGCACGCCGCATTGGGCGGCGCACCGCAGGACATGAAGTACCGCGGCGAGCCGACCGCGCTGCACATCGGCGAGCGCAACACCATCCACGAGTTCACCACCTTCAACCGCGGCACCGTGCAGGGCGGCGGTGTCACGCGTGTGGGCAGCGACAACTGGATCATGGCCTACGTGCACATCGCCCATGACGTGCAATTGGGAAGTTATACGGTGTTGGCCAACAACGCCACGCTGGCCGGACATGTACAGGTCGGCGACTGGACCATCGTCGGCGGTTTGAGCGGCATCCACCAGTTCTGCAAGGTCGGCGCGCATGTGATGCTGGGCTTTCAGAGCCATGTCTCGCAAGACATACCGCCCTTCATGACGGCCTCGGGCAACCCGCTGGCTGTGCACGGCTTCAACGCCGAAGGCCTGCGCCGACGTGGTTTTTCGCGTCAGCGCATTGCGCTGGTCAAGCAAATGCACCGGCTGCTGTACCGCGATGGCTTGACGCTGGAGAAGTCGCGTGCGGCCATCGGCGCGTTGCTGGGCAGCGTCGAAGGTGGTGATGACGAGATCCAGGCCCTGCTCGACTTCCTGGCCGCTTCCACCCGCGGCATCGCGCGCTGATGTTGGCCCCCAAGCTCGCTGCGTTCGCGGCCCGCCATGGGCGCGCTCAGCCGGCTTGCGACCGGCCCGTCGCTGGCTGACCCATGCACCTGGCCATGGTCGCCGGCGAGGCCTCGGGCGACCTGCTTGCGGGCCTGTTGCTGACCGGCCTGCGCGCACGCTGGCCCGGTCTGCGGGCGGCGGGCATCGGCGGGCCGCGCATGGCCGAACAAGGCTTCGATGCCTGGTGGCCGCACGACAAGCTGGCCGTGCGCGGCTACGTTGAAGTGCTGCGCCACTACGGCGAAATTTCGCGCCTACGCCATGCCATCGCCGAACGCCTGCTGCACCAACCGCCGGCGGTCTTCGTCGGTGTCGACGCCCCCGACTTCAACCTCGGCCTGGAATTGCGATTGAAGCAGGCCGGCATCAAGACCGTGCACTTCGTCTGCCCTTCGATCTGGGCCTGGCGGGGTGGCCGTGCGAAGAAGATGGCCGACAGTTGCGACCATGTGTTGTGCTTGTTTCCCTTCGAGCCCGCACTGCTGCAAGCCCATGGCGTGGCCGCCAGTTTTGTCGGCCACCCGCTGGCCGACGCGATACCGCTGCTGCCACCACGCACCACCAGCCGGTTGGCGCTGGGTCTGGCCGAATGCGACACCGTGGTGGCGGTTTTGCCGGGCAGCCGGCGCTCTGAGATTCAATACATCGCGCCGGCTTTCCTGCAAGCCGTGGCGCTGCTGCACAAGCAACGTCCCGAGCTGAAGTTTGTGTTGCCTGTGGCACCGGGCTTGCGCGCGATGGTCGAGCCGCTGTTGCAGGCCCATGCCCCGGGTGTGCCGCTGCGCCTGCTCGACGGCCAGTCGCATGCCGTGCTGGCGGCCTGCGACGTGACCTTGATCGCCAGCGGCACGGCGACACTGGAAGCCGCGCTGTTCAAGCAACCGATGGTCATCGCCTACCGCATGCATCCTCTAAGCTGGCAGATCATGAAACGCATGCGCTACCAACCCTGGGTCGGCCTGCCCAACATCCTGTGCCGTGAATTCGTCGTGCCCGAATTCATACAAGACGCCTGCCAGCCCGCCGCACTGGCCGCGGCCACGCTGCGCTGGCTCGACGATGCGCCGGCCCGCAGCGCCATCGCGCAGCGCTTCGAGGCTCTTCACCACCTGCTCAAGCGCGACACCGCGCGCTGTGCCAGCGATGCGATCGCGCAGCTCATTTCGGCTTGAGCAGCTCGGCCCGGGCTGGGACACACCGGGCCTGGTCGCCGGTGTTGACGAAGCCGGCCGCGGCCCCTTGGCCGGGCCGGTGGTGGCCGCGGCGGTGATCCTGGACGACATGTATCCCATCAAGGGCCTGGGCGATTCCAAAGTCATCAGCCCGCGGCGCCGCGAAAGGCTGTTCGATGAGATTCGCGCCAAGGCCTTGTGCTGCTCGATTGCCAGCGCCAGCGTGGAAGAGATTGACCTGCTGAACATTCTGCAGGCCACGCTGCTGGCCATGCGCCGTGCCGTGGAAGCGCTGCGTTTGCCGCCGCACCGCGTGGTGGTGGACGGCAACCGCGTGCCGACACTGCGCATGCAGGTCGCCGCGGTGGTCAAGGGCGATGCGCTGGTGGCGGCGATATCGGCCGCTTCGATACTGGCCAAGGTGCAGCGCGACCGCCTGTGCCAAGAGCTGCACGAACGCCATCCGCAATACGGCTTTGCCAGCCACAAGGGCTACCCCACGCCCGAGCACCTGGCGGCCTTGCAGCGCCATGGTGCCTGTGCCGCACACCGGCGCAGTTTTGCGCCGGTGCGGGCGGTGTTGGAGCGGTCTTGAGCGCGCCGGCTTTGCCGAGGGCTCAATCCCGCGCGGCGGGCGTGCGCCCGGACAGCGGCCGTCCCTGCGGACGGCGCAGGCCTGGCGCACGCCTGGCCCCGCCGCGGGCCAGGCCGGCCGCAGGCCTTGGGGTGCCCCATTGAGCGCTTCGGTGTTCATCACTTCGCGCGACAACGCGCTGCTTGTGCGTGTGCGCAAGCTGGCCCAGGATGGCGCTGCTTATCGCCGTGGCGGGCAGCTTTGGCTGGAAGGCGACCACCTGTGCACAGCGCTGCGGGCGCGCGGCATCGCGGCGGCGCAGGCCATCGTCACCGAAGCCGCCTGGGCCGACCCCGCACTGCGCGCGTTGGCGGGTTGGGCGGCGCAGGTGGCAGTCGTGCCGCCGGTGATGTTCAAGGGCTTGAGCACGCTGCAATCGCCGGCGCAACTGGGTTTTCTGATCGACCAGCCGGCCGCACCGACGTTGAACCCGCTGGTCGCCAGCGTGGTCCTCGACCGTGTGCAAGACCCCGGCAACGTGGGCAGCATCCTGCGCAGCGCCGCGGCCTTTGGCGTGCCGCAGGTGCTGGCCTTGAAGGGCACGGTGGCGCTGTGGTCGCCCAAGGTGCTGCGCGCCGGCATGGGCGCGCACTTTGCGTTGCATCTGCTGGAAGGGCTGGAACCCGACGCGCTGGACGGCCTGCAGGTGCCGCTGCTGGCCACCAGTTCGCATGCCGGCACCTTGCTGCCCACAGCCGCGTTGCCGCAGCCTTGCGCCTGGGTGCTGGGCCACGAAGGGCAGGGCCTGGGCCCAGCCCTGCTGCGACGTTGCGCGCTGCAGGTGCGCATTCCTCAGCCCGGCGGTGAAGAGTCGCTGAACGTCGCCGCTGCTGCCGCGGTCTGCCTGTACGAATCAGCCCGGCGCGGCTTGGGCCCTCAGTAAATCAGCCTGTCGGGCCGCAGGTCACGCAGGATCGTGGTGGCAATTTCTTCGATGGATTTGTGCGTGCTGCTGAGCCACGCAATGCCCTCGCGCCGCATCATGCTTTCGGCTTCATTCACTTCGTAGCGGCAGTTGGCCAGCGAAGCGTATTTGCTGCCGGGCCGGCGTTCGTGGCGTATCTGCGCCAGCCGTTCAGGGTCTATGGTCAGGCCAAAACACTTGCGCTTGTGTGGCCCCAGCGGTGTGGGCAGGCGGCCACGTTCGAAGTCTTCGGGTATCAGCGGGCAGTTCGCGGCCTTGATGCCGTGCTGCATGGCCAGGTACAGCGAAGTGGGCGTCTTGCCGCTGCGGCTGACGCCCAGCAAGATGACATCGGCGACGTCCAGGTTGCGCGCGCTTTGGCCGTCGTCATGCGCCAGGCTGAAGTTGATGGCCTCGATGCGGTCGTGGTATTCCTGGCTTTCACTGGCGTCCGAAAAGCGGCCCACACGGTGGTTGCTCTTGACGCCGAACTCGACTTCCAGCGGTTCTACAAAGGTGCGGAACATGTCCAGCACCAGGCCTTTGCAGCTTTCGCTGGCGACCAGCGCCAGCACTTCGGCGTCGACCAGCGTGGTGAAGACCACCGGCCGCAGGCCTTCGCGTTCTGCGCATTCGTTGATCTCGCGCACCACCTGCCGGGCCTTGTCCAGGCTGTCGATGAAAGGCCGGCGCACATGGCGGTGGCGGGCCGGGAACTGGGCCAGTATCGAATTGCCAAAGGTCTCGGCGGTGATGCCGGTGCCGTCCGAGACAAAGAACACAAACCGTTCGGTCATGGCGTGTGATGCAGGTGCAGGCCGGGGCTGGCTTGCCGGGCATCATAAGGAGGAAGTCCTTAGAATCGTCCGTAATATTCCGCCCTCTGGCCCTGCCTTGAAGCCCACGCCCTCGCCCTCGCCCTTCGAAGAACAAAATGCCAGCGCCTGGGCAGCGGTTGCCGAGCATGCGGAAGCACCGATTTTTTCACATCACGGAGCTTTCCCATGTCCTCAACCCTCTTGGCGCCCACCGTGGGCGCCCATTCACCGTTAGCGACCGCCCTCGTTGCCCCGCTCGAGCAACTGCGAATGACCGATGTCGAGGCGGTGGGCGGCAAGAACGCCAGCCTTGGCGAGATGATCAGCCAGCTTGCTGCCACGGGTGTACGGGTGCCGGGCGGCTTTGCCACCACGGCCCACGCCTTCCGCGAATTCCTGGCCCATCAAGGGCTGGCAGCGCGCATCGAAGACAAGCTGCAAACGCTGAACGTTGAAGATGTGCGGGCGCTGGCCGAAGCCGGTGCGCTGATACGCCGGTGGATCATAGCCACCCCACTGCCACCGGCGCTGGAAGCCGCCATCCGCGCGCAGTTTTTGCTGCTCACAGCCGGCGACGCCGAAGCCAGCTTTGCGGTGCGCTCATCGGCCACCGCAGAAGACTTGCCCGACGCTTCTTTCGCCGGCCAGCAAGAGACCTTCCTCAACGTCACCGGCATTGACGACGTGCTGCACCGCATGAAGGAGGTTTTCGCTTCGCTGTACAACGACCGTGCCATCAGCTACCGCGTACACAAGGGCTTTGCGCATGCCGATGTCGCCTTGTCGGCCGGCGTGCAGCGCATGGTGCGGTCTGACCTGGGCTCAGCCGGCGTGATGTTCACCATCGACACCGAATCGGGCTTCCCGGGTGTCGTCTTCATCACCAGCAGCTACGGCCTGGGTGAACTGGTGGTGCAGGGCGCTGTCAACCCCGACGAGTTCTATGTCCACAAACATGGCCTCAATACCGGCAAGTTCGCGGTCATTCGCCGCGTGCTGGGCAGCAAGCTGCAGCGCATGGAATTTGCAAGCGCCGCCGACAAGGCGGCCACCGGCAAGCTGGTGCAGACCATCAACACGCCGCCCGAGCAACGCAACCGTTATTCACTGACCGACGCCGAGGTCACAGAGCTGGCGAAGTACGCGCTGATCATCGAAAAGCACTACGGCCGGGCGATGGACATCGAGTGGGGCAAGGACGGTGTCGACGGCCAGATCTACATCCTGCAGGCACGGCCTGAGACCGTGAAGAGCCAAGCCGCGGGCAGGGTGGAACAGCGCTTCAAGATCAAGGGCGACCGCAGCAAGAATACCTTGCTGGCCGAAGGCCGCGCCATCGGCCAGAAGGTCGGCACGGGGCCTGTGCGCCTGGTGCGCAGCACGGCCGAGATGGACCGTGTGCAGCCCGGCGATGTGCTCGTCACCGACATGACCGACCCGAATTGGGAGCCGGTGATGAAGCGCGCTTCGGCCATCGTCACCAACCGCGGCGGGCGCACCTGCCACGCGGCCATCATCGCGCGTGAACTTGGCATTCCCGCTGTCGTGGGCTGTGGTGATGCCACCGAGCACCTGGCCGAAGGTGCCCTGGTCACCGTCAGCTGTGCCGAGGGCGACACCGGCTATGTCTACGACGGCCTGCTGGAAACCGAGATCAGCGATGTCGTGCGTGGCGAGATGCCTTACTGCCCCATCAAGATCATGATGAACGTGGGCAACCCGCAACTGGCTTTTGACTTCGCGCAAATGCCCAACAGCGGTGTCGGTCTGGCGCGCGTCGAATTCATCATCAACAACAACATCGGCGTCCACCCCAAGGCCATCCTCGACTACCCGAACATCGACGCCGACCTGAAGAAGGCGGTTGAAAGCGTGGCGCGTGGCCATGCATCGCCGCGGGCTTTCTATGTCGACAAGCTGACCGAAGGCATTGCCACCATCGCCGCGGCCTTCTGGCCCAAGACGGTGATCGTGCGGCTGTCTGACTTCAAGAGCAACGAGTACCGCAAGCTGATTGGCGGCACCCGTTACGAGCCCGATGAAGAAAACCCGATGCTGGGTTTTCGCGGCGCCAGCCGCTACATCAGCGGTGAATTTGCCGATGCTTTTGCGATGGAATGCGAAGCGCTCAAGCGCGTGCGCGGCGAGATGGGGCTGACCAACGTCGAGATCATGGTGCCCTTTGTGCGTACCGTGAAGCAGGCGTCGACGGTGGCGCGCATGCTGGCCGAACGCGGGCTGGCGCGCGGCACCGACGGCCTGCGCCTGATCATGATGTGCGAGGTGCCCAGCAACGCCATCCTGGCCGAGCAGTTCCTCGAACACTTCGACGGCATGTCCATTGGCAGCAATGACCTGACGCAGCTGACCCTGGGCCTGGATCGCGATTCTGGTCTGGAGCAACTGGCCGGTGACTTTGACGAACGCGACCCGGCGGTCAAGGCTTTGATTTCGCGCGCCATCACCGCCTGCCGCGCTACCGGCAAGTACGTGGGCATCTGCGGCCAAGGCCCGAGCGATCACCCCGACTTTGCCGATTGGCTGGCCGGCGAGGGCATCGTGTCGATATCGCTGAACCCCGACAGCGTCATCGAAACCTGGCAGAGACTGGCCGCGCGCTGAAGGGCTCGGTGGCCAGAAACAGCGCCTGTTTGTAGGCGTTTTTCGGGCTTGGCGCGCTCCAGTCGGTGCGTACCATGGTCCATCGCCGAGCCGCGTTCAATCCTGCCTTCAGCGTGCAAGCCGCATGCAGGCAGCACGCTGCAAGCGCAACGCCCATGACCAACAACGAGGTTTACGTCAAGACGGCGGCCGGCGCCGACGAGGTCAAGCTGCGTTCGCTCGCGCTGCCGCCGCGGCTGCGCACCATGCTCATCATGGTCGACGGCACGCGCACCGCCGCACAGCTACACGCAGCCGCGACCACGCTGGGTGCGCCGGCCGACTTCCTGGGCACGCTGCTGCACAGGGGCTTGGTGGAAGCACGTCCCCTTGCACCTTCGCCTGCGCCCGCATCCCTGACCGTGAACGTGGCCGCGGCCGCGGCCGGGCTGAGCCTGCCAGATGTCGAGTTGCCCAGCACCGAAGCCGAACGCTTCCGCGCCGCGCAGAAGTTCATGAATGACACCACTGTCGACGCGCTGGGCCTGCGCGCCTTCTTCTTCACACTGAAATTGGAAAAGGCCAGCACCTGCGCTGATCTGCGGCTGCTGCTGCCTGATTTCGTCAAAGGCCTGGCCAAGGGCGCAGGGCCAGACAAGGCCCGTCGCTTCGAAGCCCAGGTGCGGCAAACGCTGGGCTGAACAGCCGCGCTGGTGTTTATTT
Organism: Betaproteobacteria bacterium; assembly: GCA_031371275.1. Taxonomy (GTDB): domain Bacteria; phylum Pseudomonadota; class Gammaproteobacteria; order Burkholderiales; family Burkholderiaceae_C; genus Rubrivivax. Next base: position 56,476 of record JANMJI010000021.1, on the reverse strand, counting down.
TGAAGCGGCCGACGCTGACGGCTCAACAGCCGCCGGTGCGACCTCGTGTTTCTCGCCACCCAGGTCAATATCACCGCCTGACTTGGTAAGCACGTACAGCGCCAGCGCGGCAAACACCGCAAAGCCAACAAGCAATTTCCACATAGGTATTTTCTAAAGTTCGGGTCACGCAGATACGGCCTGGGATTGCACCTGTGCCTGTGCCTTCGCCTGTGCCTGCATTCGCGCCCGGGGCACAGTCGCCCGCAGGCACTGCACCGGCCGCGCTAGCCCGGCCGCGTTGGCGGCCAGGCCAGCGCGGCCGTGTTTCAGTCGGCCGCGTAGATGTCGACGTCCTTGGTTTCCTTCACGAACAACATGCCGATGACGAAGGTCATGCTGGCGATGACGATCGGGTACCACAGGCCGCTGTAGATGTTGCCTTGCGCGGCGACGATCGAGAACGAAATGGCCGGCAGGAAGCCACCGAACCAGCCGTTGCCGATGTGGTAGGGCAGGCTCATCGACGTATAGCGAATCTTGGTCGGGAAGAACTCGACCAGCATCGCCGCAATCGGGCCATAGACCATCGTCACGTAGATCACCATGATCGTCAGGATGACGATGATCATCCACCAGTTGGCGCTGCCCGCTGGGATCGGGTCGGCCTTGGCGGGGTAGCCAGCTTCGTTCAGCGCGGCGCGCACTTCCTTCTCGAAGCGCGCTTTCTCGTCCTTCGAATTGGGCTGTCCCAGCGCGTAGCCCGCGACTGATTTATCGCCCACCTTCACCGTGGCTACTGCGTCAGCCGGCCCTTCCACCTTGTTGTAGTTGACGCCAGAGTCGGCGAGGTATTTTCGGGTCACGTCGCAGGCGCGTGTGAAAACTTTGGTGCCGGTCAGGTTGAGCAGCAGGCCGCAGTCGCCTTCGTTCGCAACGACGGTTACGGGCGACTTGTTGATCGCCGCCGCCAGCTTGGGGTTGGCGTAGTCGGTGAGCGCGTGGAACAGCGGGAAGTAGGTCAACACCGCCAGCAGGCAGCCGGCCATGATGATGGGCTTGCGGCCGATCTTGTCTGACAGCGAACCGAAGATGATGAAAAACGGCGTGCCGATGATCAGCGAAATGGCGATCAGGATGTTGGCCGTCGGCCCGTCCACCTTCAGGAAAGTCTGCAGGAAGAACAGCGTGTAGAACTGGCCCGTGTACCAGACCACGGCCTGGCCGGCAGTGCCGCCGAGCAGCGCCAGGATGACAATCTTCATGTTCGACCATTGGCCGAAGGAGTCCGTCAACGGTGCCTTCGAGGTCTTGCCCTCGGCCTTCATGCGCACAAAGGCAGGCGACTCGCTCAGCTTCAGGCGAATCCACACCGACACGGCCAGCAAGATGCCCGACATCGCGTACGGAATGCGCCAGCCCCAGGCGGCAAATTCCTTCTCGCCGAGGGTCAGGCGCGTGCCCAGAATGACCATCAATGCCAGCATCAGGCCGACCGTGGCGGTGGCCTGAATCCAGGACGTGTAGGCGCCACGCTTTTTGTGCGGCGCGTGTTCGGCCACGTAGGTGGCTGCACCGCCGTACTCACCGCCCAATGCAAGACCTTGCAGCAGGCGCAATGCGATCAACGCGATGGGCGCTGCAATACCCCAGGTGGCGTAGGTCGGCAGGAAGGCCACCAGAAAGGTGGACAAGCCCATGATCAGGATCGTGATCAGGAAGGTGTACTTGCGGCCCACCAGGTCACCCAGGCGGCCGAAGATGATGGCGCCAAAAGGCCGCACCGCGAAGCCGGCTGCAAAAGCCAGCAAGGTGAAGATGTCGCGCGTGGCCGGGTCGAGCGCGGTGAAGAAGTTGGCGGCCATGAAGGCCGACAGCACACCAAACAGATAAAAGTCGTACCACTCGAACACGGTGCCCAGGGAAGAGGCGAAGATGACTTTCTTCTCCTCGGCGGTCATCGGTCGCGCGGCGGCAGTAAGGTGTGCCCCTTTTCGGGCTTCGGCCATGGCCATGTTGCGGTCTCCTGAAGTGTGCGGTGAAAGGCGGCGATGAAAGACTGTCGAAGATGACAGCCTACGGACGCTGCGAGTCTTTTCATTCACGCTGACCAAACGCTGACAGGCCGCAGTCTCATTCGAGAAAGAGCTGTTGCGCACGGGTTTTCCCAGTCATGGATAACCCGGCGCCTGGGGTTTCGGCAGGGGGCCGATGGTGCTTTGGGCCCACAAAGCGTGGTTCAGAATCTGCGCATGCAATTGCCCGCACCAACGGCCGCACGCAGCAAGTTCTGGCAGCACACGCGGCGGCTGACGCTGGGCCTGTTGGCGGCCTGGCTGGTTGTCAATCTGCTGGTACCGTGGTTTGCGCGCGACCTGAACACGCTGCGGGTCTGGGGCTTTCCGCTGGGCTATTGGCTGGCGGCCGAAGGTGCGCTGCTGGTCTACCTGTTGATCATCGTGGTCTACGCCGTGGCCATGGACCGTCTTGAAGCGCAGTTGCAAGACTCCGCGCCCAGCGCCGAGGAAGCCGGCCCGGGCCCGGTGTGAGCGCAGCCGCCGCCCGCGCATTTTCGCTGCTGCTGGCGCGGCGCTATGCCCTGTTCCTGGCGGCCTTTGGCGTGCTCATTGCGCTGCTGGCCTGGGCCGACCGCGCCGGCCTGCCGCGTTCGTGGATAGGCGCGGCCTTTCTGGTGTTGACGGTGGCGGTCTACGCGGGCATCGGCTTTTTGTGCCGCACCTCCAACGAGGTCGAGTATTTCGTCGCTGGCCGGCGCGTACCGGCGATGTACAACGGTCTGGCCACAGCGGCCGACTGGATGTCGGCGGCTTCGTTCATCGGCACCGCCGGCGTGCTGTACCTGCAGGGCTTTGCGGGCCTGGCTTACATCCTGGGCTGGACCGGCGGCTACTGTTTGCTCGCTCTCTTGTTGGCGCCCTACCTGCGCCGCTTTGGCCAATACACGGTGCCTGATTTCCTGGGCGCACGCTACGGCGGCACGCTGCCGCGGGTGATAGGCGCGGGTGCTGCGGTGGCCGTGTCTTTTGTCTATGTGGTGGTGCAGATTTACGGCGTCGGGCTCATCACTTCGCACCTCACCGGCTTCAGCTTCGAGCTCGGCATCTTTGTCGGCCTGGGCGGCGTGCTGGTGTGTTCGTTTTTGGGCGGCATGCGCGCGGTGACGTGGACGCAGGTGGCGCAGTACCTGGTGCTCATCGTGGCCTACCTGGTGCCACTGATGTGGCTGTCGGCCAAGCAGACCGGCAGCTACATGCCGATGGTGTCCTACAGCACGCAACTGGCGCAGATTGCCCAGCGCGAACGGCAACTGGCGCAAGACCCGGCCGAGCGCGAGGTGGTGCAGCGCTGGCGCGAGCATGCCGCCGATGCCGAGCGAAAACTGCTGGACGTGCGCGGCGCGATGGCCCGCGATGAAGCGCAGCGGGCCCAGCGCGTGGCCAGCCTGCGCGCCGACAACGCCCCGCTGGCGCGTATCCAGCGCGCAGAGCGCGAATACACGCAGCGCCCACGCACAGAAGCCCAGGCGCGCCTGCTCTACACGCGTGAACGCGACGCGGCCCTCTTGCACGCCCAGCCGCTGGCCGGCATGGCGCCGCAGACCTTGCCTTTCGCCACCGGCGACCCGGCCGGCGACGCCGCTTCGCGCCAGCGCTTCGACGGCGCACGTATCAACTTCATCGCGCTGATGCTGTGCCTGATGATGGGCACGGCCGCCATGCCCCATGTGTTGACGCGCTACTACACCACGCCATCGGCTTCACAGGCGCGGCGCAGCGTGGCCTGGTCGCTGCTGTTCATCACGCTGCTGTACCTGGCGGCACCCGCACTGGCCGTGCTGGTGAAGTACGAGGTCTTGCAACATCTGGTGGGCACGCCCATAGACCACCTGCCGCAATGGGTGAACCGCTGGTCGCGGCTGGACCCGAACCTGGTGTCGGTGCGCGACATGAATGGCGACGGCCTGCTGCAACTGGGCGAGTTGAGCCTGGCCAGCGATGTCATCGTGCTGGCCGCGCCAGAGATCGGCGGCCTGCCCTATTGGGTGACCTGCCTGGTGGCCGCCGGTGGCCTGGCCGCGGCGCTGTCCACCGCCGACGGCTTGCTACTGACGATTGCCAACGCGCTGTCGCACGACATCTACTACCGCGTCATCAACCCACGCGCCAGCGCCGCCGGGCGGGTCATTGCCTCGAAGGTGCTGGTGATGGTCACAGCGCTGCTTGCGGCCTCGTTCGCGGCGCTGAAGATCACCGACATCCTGCAGTTTGTCTCGGCCGCGTTTTCACTCGCGGCGGCGGCCTTCTTTCCGGCGCTGGTGCTGGGCATTTTCTGGCGCCGCGCCAACCGCCCAGGGGCGGTGGCGGGCATGCTCACCGGGCTGGCCGTGTGTGGCTGGTACATGGCCACCAACCTGCCGTTTTTGCGCACGCTGCTGGGCGTGACACGGCCGTTGGCCGACTTTCAATGGTGGGGTGTGGAGCCCATTGCTGCGGGCGTGTTTGCGGTGCCTGCGGGGCTGTTGGTGATGGTGCTGGTGAGTTGGCATACCGCGCCGCCCAGCGACGAGCAACTGGCGCTGATCGACCGCATGCGCTACCCGGCGCCAGGTGAAAGGTAGGTGCGCTGCTATACTTATAAGCTTTCCTTGCTGCACCCGTCATGTTGACGCATCGGGGCAGCTTCCAACCTCGAGCTTCAAATTGCGCCCTGCGCAATCTGCCAGCCCGGAATCCACAAGGAGTTATTCATGCGTCACTATGAGATCGTTCTGCTGATCCATCCGGATCAAAGCGAACAGGTTCCAGCCATGCTGGAACGCTACAAGGTGATGGTCGCGGCCAGCGGCGGCAAGCTGCACCGCGTCGAAGATTGGGGCCGGCGCCAGTTGGCCTACATGATTCAGAAACTGGTGAAGGCGCACTACCTGTGTCTGAACATCGAGTGCAGCAATGAAACGCTGACCGAGATCGAAACCGGCTTCCGTTTCAATGACGCCGTGCTGCGCCACCTGACGGTGGGGAAGACCAAGGCCGAAATCACGCCGTCCATCATGATGAAGGCCGTCGAGCGCGAAGAAGCCCGCAAGGAACGCCAGGAGGCAACGGCCTGAAGCTGCCTGCGTGTTGCCAGCGTGCCGCGATGAAGCGCTGAATTGAACAGACTCATCTTGTCGGCTACGCTGGTAGAGCGGGCAGCACTGCGTTACACCCCCGCCGGTTTGCCGGCCTTGGATCTGGGCTTGAAGCACGAATCCGAGGTCAGCGAAGACGGCCAGCCGCGCAAGGTTTCAATGGAAATGCGCGCGCTGGCGATAGGGGCGGTGACACGCGGTTTGCTGGCCGCAGAGCTGGGCAGCGCTGGCCTGTATGCAGGCTTCGTCACCAGCGCACGCAATGGTCGCGGTTTGCTGTTCCACATCACCTCGGTTGAGCCCGCAAACTCAGCCGGATCCGGATCAACTGCAATTGAATTCAAGTAGGAGCCGCTATGCCCCCACCTCGTGGTAAAGGTCGTTTTTCCAAAGACAAGCGCCCCAAGCGCAACAACCAGTCTTTGCTGTTCCGCCGCAAGCGTTTCTGCCGCTTCACGGTGGCCAAGGTCGAAGAGATCGACTACAAGGAAATCGACGTGTTGCGCGATTTCATCGGTGAGAACGGCAAGATCACGCCGGCCCGCCTGACCGGCACGCGTGCTTTCTATCAACGGCAATTGACGACCGCGATCAAGCGTGCGCGCTTCCTCGCACTGCTGCCGTATTCCGACCAGCACAAGGTTTGAGGAGCCCGCCATGCAAATCATTCTTCTTGACAAGGTGGGCAAGCTGGGCAACCTGGGCGATGTCGTCAAGGTCAAGCAGGGCTACGCCCGCAACTTCCTGATCCCGCAGAAACTGGCGCGCCGCGCCACCGAAACCGCGATCAAGGAATTCGAAGGCCGTCGCGCCGAGCTGGAAAAAGCCGCCGGCGCAAAGCTCGCACAAGCCCAAGGCCTGGGCGAAAAGATGGCCGGCAAGACCGTGCGCATCGCGCAAAAGGCCGGGGTCGATGGCCGGCTGTTCGGCAGTGTCACCAACGCCGACATTGCCGAGGCTTTGACCAAGTCAGGCATGGCCACGGTGAAGAGCCAGATTCGCCTGCCCAACGGCCCGCTGAAGACGGTGGGCGAGCACCCCGTGTCGGTGGCGCTGCACCACGACGTGGTGGTTGAGATCGCCGTGCAGGTGGTGCCGCAGGTCGACTGAACGCCTTTGGGTTTGCAAGAAAAGGCCGGCACTTGCCGGCCTTCGTTATTTGCGATCGGCATTTGCAGTTGTCCCGCGCTGCCCACAGTTTGGCGGCATGATTTCCACAGGCTTGCGCACAGGCGAAAGCGGCGCCGCGACGTACCATCTTTGCCCATATGAGTGCCCTCCTCGACCCCCGCGACACCACCTTCCACCGTGACGACGAAGTGGCGCGCCTGCGCGTGCCACCGCATTCGGTGGAAGCCGAACAAAGCGTGCTGGGCGGCCTGCTGCTGGACAATCTGGCCTGGGACCGCGCCGGCGACCTGCTGACCGACGGCGACTTCTACCGCCACGAACATCGGTTGATCTACGCCGCCATCGGCGCGCTGGTGGCGCACAGCAAACCGGCCGACGTCATCACCGTCTACGAGCAGCTGCAAAGCCTGGGCAAGGCGCAGGACGTGGGCGGCCTGGCCTACCTGAATGCCTTGGCGCAGAGCGTGCCCAGTGCCGCCAACATGCGGCGTTATGCAGAGATCGTGCGCGAGCGCTCGATCCTGCGCAAACTCATCGCCGCCAGCGACGACATTGCCACCAGCGCCTTCAACCCGGCGGGCCGCCAGGTCAGCACGGTGCTGGATGAAGCCGAAAGCAAGATCTTCCAGATCGGCGAAGAAGGCTCGCGGCAGAAGCAAGGTTTCCAGGGCATCAACAAGCTCGTCGTGCCGTTGATGGACCGCGTCCAGGAACTGCACGACAACGGCGCTGAAGACGTGACCGGGGTGCGCACCGGCTTTTATGACCTGGACCGCATGACGGCCGGGCTGCAAAAAGGCGATCTCATCGTGCTGGCCGCACGGCCTTCGATGGGCAAGACGGCTTTTGCGCTGAACATTGCAGAACATGTGGCCGTGCAGGAAGGCCTGCCCGTGCTGGTTTTCTCGATGGAGATGGGCGCATCACAACTGGCGCTGCGGCTGGTCGGCAGCCTGGGCCGCATCGACCAGCAGAACCTGCGCACGGGCCGGCTGAAGAACGACGAATGGGAACGGCTCGCAGATGCCGTCGAGCGCCTGGGCAATGTGCATCTGTACATCGACGAGACGGCGGCGCTGACCGGCAGCGAACTGCGCGCGCGCGCGCGCCGCATGGCACGCCAATTCGGCACGCTGGGCTTGATCGTCATCGACTACCTGCAGCTGATGAGCGGCAGCAGTGGGTCGGACGAAAACCGCGCCACCGAACTGGGCGAAATCTCGCGCGGGCTGAAGGCGCTGGCCAAGGAATTGCAATGCCCGGTGCTGGCCTTGTCGCAACTCAACCGCAGCGTAGAAACGCGCAACGACAAGCGGCCCATGATGAGCGACCTGCGCGAATCGGGCGCCATCGAGCAGGACGCCGACATCATCATGTTCATCTACCGCGACGACTACTACAACAAGGAAGCCAGCAAAGCACCCGGCGTCACCGAAATCATCATCGCCAAGCAGCGCAATGGGCCGGTGGGCGATGTGAAGCTGACCTTCCTGAAGCCCATGACGCGTTTTGAGAACCTGGCGCCCGGCAGCGGCGGGGCCGAGTACTGATCTGTTCAGAGCGGCGGCTGAAAAGCGGCTTGCAGCATGTATGCGTACTGGATATATTCCCAGTATGGCAACACCCACCACCGCCCGGCCGTCAGCGGCCACGCTGATGTTCGCGCCGCCACCGGCTGCCCAGAACCCGCAAAAGGGGCGCGGCACGGTGTGGGCCATCGAACACCGTTTCAACGAACGCAGCCGTGGTGAATTCGACGATGGCTGGGGCACGCTGGAACAGGCCGCGCTGCAAGAACAGGCGGCGCCCGCCACCCAGGTGCTGGAAGAAAACGTGCGCGGCATCCTGTCGGGCAATGATTCGCCAGACATCGGCTTCGACCTTTCCATCAACCCCTACCGCGGCTGCGAACATGGCTGCGTGTATTGCTACGCCAGGCCCACACACAGCTACCTGAACCTGTCACCGGGGCTTGATTTCGAGACCCGCATCATTGCCAAGGTCAACGCCGCCGAACGGCTGCGTGAAGCGTTGTCGGCACGCGGCTACACGCCCTGCCACCTGAACATCGGCTCGGTGACAGACGCCTACCAGCCGGCCGAGCGCAGGCTGCGCATCACGCGTTCGGTGATCGAGGTGCTGTCTGAAACCCGGCACCCGTTTTCCATCATCACCAAGAGCAGCCTGATCGAACGCGACATCGACCTCATCGCGCCGATGGCCGCACAAAGCCTGGCCGCGGCGTACGTGTCACTCACCACACTGGATGGCGAACTGGCGCGCAAGCTGGAACCCCGGGCCGCTGCGCCGCACCGCCGACTGCGCACGATGGAGGCGCTTGCCAAAGCGGGCATACCCGTGGGCGTGAGCGTGTCGCCGGTGATTCCCTTTCTGAACGAGCCCGAACTGGAACGCATCCTGGAAGCGGCCTGCAACGCCGGCGCCACTTCGGCCTTCAGCATCGTGCTGCGCCTGCCCTGGGAAGTGAACCCGCTGTTCCAGCAGTGGCTGGACCAGCATGTGCCCGAACGCGCGGCGCGCATCATGGCCCGCGTGCGCGAGATGCGCGGTGGCAAAGACAACGACAGCCGCTTTGGCAGCCGCATGACGGGGCAGGGCGTGTGGGCGCAGTTGCTGCGCCAGCGTGTCAACAAGGCCTGCGCGCGCCTGGGCTTGAACCGCCAGCGGCTGGAGCTGGACCTGACACGCTTTCGACCACCCGCCAAGCAGGCCGGGCAGGGGCTGCTTTTCTAGCGGCGCAGGATCGACAGGTGTTAGAGGGTGTGGACGAAATGATCGTGCCCGCACCGGCGTGGCCAAGGGCCCTACTTGAACAGATCTTTCACCCGGTCGCCCCAGCTCTTGGTGGTGGGCGAATGGCGGTCGCCGCTCTTGCGGAAAGCCTCGTCCAGCTCTTTGAGCAGTTTGCGCTGGTGCTCGGTCAACTTGACCGGCGTTTCCACGCTGACATGGCAGTACAGGTCGCCCGGGTAGCTGCTGCGCAGGCCCTTCACGCCCTTGCCGCGCAGGCGGAATGTCTTGCCATGCTGGGTGCCCTCGGGCAGCTCAATCTCCGCCTTGCTGCCCAGCGTGGGCACTTCGATGGTGCCGCCCAAAGCCGCGGTCGTCAGGCCCACCGGCACGGTGCAGTGCAGGTCGTCACCGTCGCGCTCGAAAATCTCGTGCTGCTTGACGCGAATCTCGATGTACAGATCACCCGCCGGGCCGCCGTTGGTGCCGGGCTCGCCGTTGCCGGCGCTGCGAATGCGCATGCCTTCGTTGATGCCTGGGGGTATCTTCACTTCCAGCGTCTTCTGCTTCTTGATCTTGCCCTGGCCGCTGCAGGTGGCGCAGGGCTCAGGAATGATCTTGCCGCTGCCGTGGCAGTGCGGGCAGGCTTGCTGAATGCTGAAAAAACCCTGGCGCATGTGTACCGTGCCGGCGCCGTTGCAGGTGGTGCAGGTCTTGGCGCTGGTGCCGGGTTTGGCGCCGCTGCCTTTGCAGGTGTCGCAGCTTTCCCAGCTCGGCACGCGAATCTGCGTTTCCTTGCCGAAGGCGGCTTCTTCCAGGCTGATTTCCATCGCGTAGCTGAGGTCGCTGCCGCGGTAGACCTGCTGGCCTGCGCCGCCACGGCGCTGGCCGCCCTGGCCGCCGAAGATGTCGCCAAAGATGTCGCCAAAGGCTTCGGCAAAACCGCCAAAACCTTCGCCACCCGGGCCACCGCGGCCGGCCAGGTTCGGATCTACACCAGCGTGGCCATGCTGGTCGTAAGCAGCGCGCTTTTGCGGGTCAGAGAGCATCTCGTAGGCTTCTTTGGCCTCCTTGAATTTCTCCTCTGCCTTCTTGGCGTCGTCGCCCTGGTGGCGGTCGGGGTGGTGCTTGCCCGCCAGGCGCCGATAGGCCTTCTTGATGTCTTCGTCCGTGGCGTTTTTGGGCACACCCAGGATGTCGTAGAAGTCGCGTTTGGCCATGAAAATTCTCAAGTGCTTAAACAGAGCCGCCGCGTTGAGGTGCCGGCATGTCCTGCACCTCAAACGCGGCGAGACAGCCCATCAGGCCGCGTGGCCGGACGGCATACCCGGGCTTAGGCCTTCTTCACTTCCTTGAAGTCGGCGTCCACCACGTTGTCGTCGGCCGGCTTGGCCTTGGGTGCTTCGGCGCCAGCGGCTGGGCCGGTTTCTGAACCAGCGGCACCAGCCGCGCCCGCTGCTCCGGCGGCCGCAGCCGCAGCCTGCGTTTCGGCGTACACCTTTTCGCCCAGCTTCTGGCTGGCCGCCATCAGCGCTTCGGTCTTGGCTTCGATGTCTGCCTTGTCGTCACCGGCCAGCGCCACCTCGACCGCTTTCAGCGCAGCTTCGATCTTTTCCTTCTCGGGGGCGTCTAGCTTGTCACCGTATTCGGCCAGGCTCTTTTTTACCGAGTGCATCATGCCGTCGGCGGCATTGCGGGCCTGCACCAGTTCCAGCTTCTTGCCGTCTTCAACGGCATTGGCTTCGGCGTCCTTCACCATCTTCTCGATCTCGGCTTCGCTCAAACCAGAGTTTGCCTTGATGGTGATCTTGTTTTCCTTGCCCGTGCCTTTGTCTTTGGCGCTGACATGCAAGATGCCGTTCGCGTCGATGTCAAACGCCACTTCAATTTGCGGCAGGCCGCGCGGTGCCGGCGGTATGCCTTCCAGGTTGAACTCACCCAGGCTCTTGTTGCCCACGGCCAATTCACGTTCGCCTTGGAACACTTTGATGGTCACGGCCGGCTGGTTGTCGTCGGCGGTGCTGAAGGTCTGCGCGAACTTGGTCGGAATGGTCGTGTTCTTCTTGATCATCTTCGTCATCACGCCGCCCAGGGTTTCGATACCCAGCGACAGTGGCGTCACATCCAGCAGTAGCACGTCCTTGCGGTCACCTGCCAGCACCTGGCCCTGAATGGCCGCGCCCACGGCGACGGCTTCGTCGGGGTTCACGTCCTTGCGTGGTTCCTTGCCGAAGAACTCTTTGACCTTCTCCTGCACCTTGGGCATCCGGCTCATGCCGCCGACCAAAATGATGTCGTCGATTTCTGTCAACTTCACCCCGGCGTCCTTCACCGCGATGCGGCAAGGCTCCATCGTGCGCTGGATGAGCTCGTCCACCAGGCTTTCCAGCTTGGCGCGCGTGAGCTTGATGTTCAGGTGGCGCGGGCCCGTGGCATCGGCCGTGATGTAGGGCAGGTTGATGTCGGTCTGGGTGTTGTTGCTCAACTCGATCTTGGCCTTCTCGGCCGCTTCCTTCAGGCGCTGCAAGGCCAGCACGTCCTTGGTCAGGTCAACACCCTGTTCCTTTTTGAACTCGGTGACGATGTAGTCGATGATGCGTTGGTCGAAGTCTTCGCCACCGAGGAAGGTGTCGCCGTTGGTCGACAGCACTTCGAACTGCTTTTCACCGTCGACATCGGCAATTTCGATGATGCTGATATCGAAGGTGCCGCCGCCCAGATCGAACACCGCAATCTTGCGGTCGCCCTTGCCGTGTTTGTCCAGGCCGAAAGCCAGCGCCGCGGCGGTGGGCTCATTGATGATGCGCTTGACATCCAGACCGGCAATGCGCCCAGCATCCTTGGTCGCCTGGCGCTGCGAATCATTGAAGTAGGCCGGCACCGTGATGACGGCTTCGGTGACTTCTTCGCCCAAGTAATCTTCGGCGGTTTTCTTCATCTTGCGCAGCACTTCGGCGCTGATCTGCGGCGGCGCGAATTTCTTGCCGCGCACTTCCACCCAAGCGTCGCCGTTGTCGGCTGCGGCGATGGTGTAGGGCATCAGTTCGATGTCCTTTTGCACTTCCTTCTCGGCGAACTTGCGGCCGATCAAGCGCTTCACCGCGTACAGCGTGTTGCGCGGGTTGGTCACGCTCTGGCGCTTGGCCGAAGCGCCGACCAGCACCTCACCGTCTTCCTGGTAGGCAATGATCGAAGGCGTGGTGCGCGCACCTTCGCTGTTCTCTATCACCTTGGTGGTGTTGCCTTCCATGATGGCCACGCACGAATTGGTCGTGCCCAGGTCGATGCCGATGATCTTGCCCATGTCTGTTGGCTCCTGCGGAGTGAAAACGGTTGTCTTGGAGTTGTGGATAACTTGCCGGCTTTCAAGGGCGCCGGGCAGTGGGTCGTGCTTGCGAACCTATTTCGGTGCAGTCACCGTGACCAAGGCCGGGCGCAACACGCGGTCGGCGATGAGGTAGCCTTTTTGCAGCACCATCACCACCGTGTTGGCCTCTTGCTCGGCCGGCACGACGCTGATGGCCTGGTGCTGGTGCGGGTCGAACTTGGTACCCGCCGGTGGCGCGATGGGCAGCACCTTGTTGCGTTCCAGCGCCTGCGTCAGCTGCCGCAGCGTGGCGTGCACGCCTTCCAGCAGTTGTTCTGGCGTGGCGTTGGGCATGGTGATGGCCGCTTCCAGGCTGTCACGCACCGGCAGCAGACTTTCAGCAAAGCCTTCGACCGCAAACCGGCGCGCCTTGGCGATGTCTTCTTCGGCGCGCCTGCGCGTGTTTTCAGCCTCGGCCTTGGCGCGCAGATAGGCGTCGGTGGCTTCGCTGGCCTTGGCTTGAAGCTCGGCCAGCAGCTGCTCGGCCGACGGGGCGGCAGCGGCGATATCCGGCGCTGCAAAAGGGGTGGGTTGGGGTTCGGGCGTCTCGTTCATGGTGTGAAAGAAAATCGTCTGCGAAGAAGGGTGGGGGCCCTGACCCGGTTTTCAAGAGGGTTATGTGCAGCGCCACATCCGACGGGACCATCGAGCGGTTCCTCAAGGGGCTGGCGGGCCACCATGGACGCCCGGCGGCCCGGCGGCCTGGCGGCCGGGCGCGCGGCCCGCACGCGTGGCTACGCGTCGTCGATGCTGGCGCTCCAGCGCTGCCAGTCAGCCAATTCGCGCCGGTTGCGTTTGGTCGGGCGGCCTTGTTCGATGGTGGCGGCCGGCTCCGCACCCAGGCGGCGCGCTTCGGCCGCGCGGGCGCGGGCGGCCAGGCTTTCGGGCGTTTCGGCATACAGCGCCTGGGCCACCGGCGCCGGGCCGCGGGCGTTGCTCAGCGCCAGTACCTGCACCACCCGCAGCAACGGGCCCTGGCGCATCTGCACCAGGTCGCACACCTTGGGTTCGCGTGAAGCCTTGGCCACCTGGCCGTTGATGCTGACGCGGCCGTGCTGGATGTCGTCGCAAGCCAGCGCGCGGGTCTTGTAGAAGCGCGCGGCCCACAGCCATTTGTCCAGGCGGATGCGGGTCTCGGCGGGGTCGGCTGTCTTCATGCGTGCGGCTGCGGATTATGGCCAGCACTTGCATTCGATCAACAGCAATGACGATGACCGGCACGTCAGGGATGGCTACAGTTTTTGCAGGCACCCGCCTTTACCCACTGAGGAGTTGCAATGACGAGCCCACAGTTCAAGCCCCCGCGCACCAGGCTGCACCGCCTGGCCGCAGCCAGCGCAGCCCTGTGTTCGGTGGCGGCGCACGCCGTCATTGCCACCAGCGGCGCCATCGGCAGCACACCGGGCAATGCAGTCATCGGCCCGGGTGACACCAACCTGCCCACCGTGGCGCTGTACGTCGGCCAGGGTTCGGCTGGCACGCTGGCTGTGGGTGGCGGTTCGTTCTTGCAGTTGGCGCGTTTGTCTTTCGGCACCACGGGCACAGGCCCTGGTGTGGGCACGGTCAGCGGCGCCGGCACGCGTGTGCAACTGGTGGGCGAAGGCGCCGGTTCGCAGACCCAGCGGCTGTTGGTCGGTGACTGGGGTGATGGCACGCTGACAGTGGCCGCGGGCGCAGTGCTGGACACCCGCCAGAACCCGACGCCATGCCTGGTGCAGTTTCACTATTGCGACAGTTTCGTGGGCGCCGCCGCGGGCTCGTCCGCCACGCTGACGCTGACAGGTGCCGGCACCCAGGCCTTGATCGGCGCCAACCTCTTTGTCGGCCACCCGGGGCTGACGGTCTCCAACCTGGGCGTTGTCAACTACGGCGTGGCCGGGGGCACCGTGCAGGGCCGGGTGAATGTGTTGGCGGGTGCGTTGCTCAGCACCGACCGTGCGCAGATCGGCACCGCGCAATGGGACAGCGCCAACACCGGCCAAGAAGGCAGCTTCACCGAGGTCATCGTGCGCGGCAGCGGTTCGCGCTGGGTCGTCACCGGCGGCCAGGCCTGGGACGGCGTCACTGGCAACACCATCACCGTGGGTGCTGGGATCATCACCGCCAACGACCCCAAGGCCTGGGCCAACATCAGCGTCGACCAGGGTGGCAAGTTGCGCATTGAAGGCCCCACGGGCACCTACAATTTTCTGAATCTCACGACCGACCGCGGCCGCACCGACATGCTCGTCTCGGGCGCTGGTTCCTTGGTGGAATTCGTATCGGACGCGGGTGTTTTGCAGGTCGGGCGCCGGCTGGGCACGGCGACCTTGAACGTCAACCAGGGCGCGAAGGTGACGGGCATCTGGTACACGTCGGTGGGGCGTGACGGCGCCAACGGCAGCCTCACCATCGACGGTGCGGGCTCACAGGTCGTGGTCAACGGCACCGCCACCGCGGCGGCCAATGGCAGCGCCCAGGTGGCAGCGGCGGACATCGGGCGCAATGGCAGCGGCACGGTCACCGTGTCCAACGGCGGCAGGCTGGAGGTGACAGCCACCGTGGGGCGCACCAACGGCGCCAGCCTCGACCTCGGTCGTGAAGCGGCATCGGCGGGCACCTTGAACATCGTCGGCGCGGGTTCGGTTGTCGCGCTCAGCGCGCAATCGGTGCTGGCCGGCGGCGGGCCCGCTGAAGCTTTCAACCCATTGATGCGCGTCGGCCGCGACGGTTCTGGTTCGCTCACCATCAGCGCCGGTGGCAAGCTGTTGATCGAAGGCAACGCCCTGTCCACTGTCGCCGACAGCCGCAGCACCAGCCTGTACATCGGCGGCACTGGCGACACCACCAACGGCGGCACCGGCATTGCGCGTGTCACAGGCGCCGGCTCAGAGATTCGCCTCAGCGGCGTCGACACCTACATCGGCGTTGGCCACGGCCCGCAAAGCAATGGCCAGTTGATCGTCGCCGACCACGGCCTGGTCAGCGCCATCGGCATGAACGTGGGCCGCTCAGGTGGCGTGGGCGTGTTGAACGTGGACAACGCGGCGCTGGCGTTTGCTGGTCAACAAACTGGCAATGTGCAGTCGGGTGCTTTTCTGTCCATCGGTCGCTCTGGCGGCATCGGCGTGGCGAGCCTCTCCAACGGCAGCATCGTCACGCTGGTCAATGCGGGCAGCCAGGGCGCTTCGCTCAACCTGGGTGGTACGGGCCCAGGGCCACTCGGCGATGGCAGCCTGACGCTGTCTGGAGGCTCGCAAGTGCGGGTGCAAGCTGCACCGGGGCTGGGCGTGGTGAGCGTGGCGCGCGACGGCAGCGGACTGCTGCGTTTGAAGGGTGCCAGCAGCGTGGATGTCGGCGACGGCAACTTCTACATCGCGCGCCTGCCGGGCAGTGATGGCACCGTCATCGCCACCGAAAACTCGCGCATCACGGCAGGCTGGGTGGGCGTGGGCCGCAACCTCACTGGCACAGGCACGGGTTCGGTCGACGGCGGCAGCGCCACGCTGGTGCTTAACGGAGCGACGCTGAACGCCCGCGACGTGGTCATCGGCACGAATGGTTTTCTGGGCGGTACGGCGGGCAGCATCAACGTCAGCGGCAGCATCACCAACTACGGCATCTTCAGCCCGGGCAACTCGCCGGGGGTGTTCAACATCAATGGCAAGTACGTGGCCGGCGTCGGCAGCCGGCTGGTGCTGGAGGTGCAGGCCAACGGCACCGGGGGTTTCGATGTTGACGAAGTGCGCTTCGGTGCCGGCAGCGATATCGACCTGGGGGCGATGGCGGTTGAATTCCGCTTCCTGGGCGCCACCAACCCCAACGCCTTCCAGGCCAGCGGTGGTTTTGCCATCGGCAACTTTGTGCGCCAGGCCACCGCCAGTGGCAACTATGTGGGGCTGGACCCAGCCGAATTCGCGCAGGTCAGTTTTGCCGCCCGGGCCGATGGGTACGCCTTCACCAGCTTCAGCTTCAACGCCCTGACGGGCGCCACCTTCACCGCCGTGCCGGTGCCCGAGCCGGGTACTTTTGCGCTGTGGCTGGCCGGCGGCGCGGTCGTGTGCGGGCTGCTGCGGCGGCGCCGCGCTCAGGCACTGGCGCCGAGTGCTTTCGCACGCCGCGCCTGATCGGCCAGCGCGCCGGCATCGTGACCCGGCGGCCGGCGCGTTTCCCAGCCCTGCAGATGGCGCTCGGCCAGCGCTGCCAAGGCCGCTGTCCACGTCGGCGCGTCGTTCAGGCATGGCACGTAGCTGAACTGCTCGCCACCGGCTTGCAGAAAGGCTTCGCGCGCTTCCTGGGCGATTTCTTCCAGCGTTTCCAGGCAGTCGGCGACAAAGCCGGGGCACATCACATCGACGCGCTTGACGCCGCTGGTCGCCAGTTGGCGCAGCGTCGGTTCGGTGTAAGGCTCCAGCCACTTGGCCTTGCCGAAACGGCTTTGGAATGTCAGCACCATTTGATCGTTAGTCAGACCCAGCTTCTGCGCCAAAAGCCGCGCCGTCTTGTGGCATTGGCAGTGGTAAGGGTCGCCCAGGTGCAGTGAACGTTCGGGCACGCCGTGGAAGCTGAGCACCAGCTTGTCACCGCGGCCGTGTTGCTGCCAATGCGACTGCAGCCGTTCGGCCAATGCGTTGATATAGCCCAGGTCGTCGTGGTACTCGCCGACAAAGCGCAGTTCGGGCACGCGGCGCGACTGCTGGGCCCAGCGCATCACGCTGTCGCCGACGCTGGCGGTGGTGGCCGCGGCGTACTGCGGGTACAGCGGCAGCACCAGCACGCGGGTCGCGCCTTCGGCACGCAGGCCGTCCATCACCGAGGCCACCGAAGGGTTGCCGTAGCGCATGGCGTGGCGCACCAGCACGTCGTGCCCAGCGGCTGTCATGGCGGCGTCCAGCGCCTGCGTCTGGCGCTGCGTCCACACCGCCAGTGGCGAGCCTTCGGGCATCCACACTGTGGCGTACTTGGCGGCCGATGTGGCCGGCCGCGTGCGCAGGATGACGCCGTGCAGCAGCGGCCACCACACCAGGCGCGGAATCTCCACCACGCGCGGGTCGCTCAGGAATTCGGCCAGGTAGCGGCGCAGTGCTGGCGCGGTGGGCTCGTCGGGCGTGCCCAGGTTGACCAGCAGCACGGCGGTGCGCGGTGGCTGACCGTGGCGGTAGGTCGGCTCGGTTTGAAAACTCATGTCGCGGCGGGCCCCGCGCCGCTGCGGCGTGCCAGTTCGGCCAGTATCAGGGGCAGGTCGACGGGCTTGGCCCAGCAGCCTTCAAAGCCGGCGCGGCGGGCCGGCTCGGCGACCAGCGAGGCTTCTTCGGCGGTACACAAAAAGGCCGGCAGGGTGGGCGCCTTGAGTTGCGCGCGCAGTGCCGGCAGCAATACATAGCCGTTGGTGTCGGGCAGGTGCAAGTCGATGACCAGCAGGTCGGGCACCCAGCGCTGCACCAGATCCATGGCCTCGGCGCCGCTGCTGGCGGTTTCGGTTTCCACGCCGCCCGCAAAACGGCAGGCTTCGACGAACAACAGGGTGTTGATACGGTCGTCGTCTATGTACAGAACGCGCATGGCCTAACGCAGCGGCAGCAGGGGCTGCGGTTGGGTGTCAGCGAAGCGCAGCACGTCGAAACTGACGCAGGCCGAGGCCGGGTCGCTGGGTGTGCCGCCCAGGCCGATGCTGCCGCTGCCATGCAGCGTGCAGCCACCGCGGCGCAGGCTGACGATTTCGCCGTCGTTGAAGCGTACATAGGTGCCGTTGTAGGACAGGTCGGTGAGCTGGAAGCTGCCGCCATGCCAGTCGAGCCGCGCATGTGAACGCGAAACGCGCGAATCATCGACGCAGAACGCGGCCTGCGGGCTGCGGCCCAGCACCACGGGCATTTGCTCGCTGGCAAACACCAGGTGCTGGCCGCCCCACATCAGGCGCAGACCATCGGGCTCTCGCACGGCCGTCACGTCTCCGAACTGCGTGGCCGCGGCGTCCGCGCCCACAGCCGCGCGGCGGCCACCCATCACATGCACCTGCACGGGTTCCACCCGGCCGCGCAAGACCAGCTTGTCCAGGCTGCGAAAACGCGCCTGCATCTCTGGCGCCAGGTCTTGCATGACTTCGGCGGTGAGCAGCGTTTCGTTGTCGCCGGCGTGGTCAAGCAAGCGCGCCGCCACGTTCACGGCATCGCCAAAACAATCGCCCGCCATCTCGACCACTTCACCGCGCGCCAGCCCCACTTGCAGCCGCAAACCGCGCAGCCCGGAAGATGCGCCGCGTTCGCTGCCGCGCGAGACCATGCCTTCAAGCAAATCGTGCATTTGCAGTGCCGCCGCCACGGCTGAAGAAGGTGCGTCAAACACCGCCATCAGGCCATCACCCAGCGTCTTCACCACATGCCCCTGGTGGCCCGTCACCGGGCCGCCCAGCGCGTTGACGCAATGCGTCACCACCGATGTCGCCTCGGCATTGCCCAGGGTCTCGAACAGCCCGGTGCTGCCACGCAAATCGGCGAACAAAACGGTGCGGTCAGAGATGCGTGTCATGGCTGGCCGAAGTGTAGCCGCCGACCCTGCTTCGACACGCCCCCTGCAAGGTGGCCTACAGGTTGTCCAGGTACGTCCGCAGCTTGTCAGAACGGCTGGGGTGCTTGAGCTTGCGTATCGCCTTGGCTTCGATCTGGCGGATGCGTTCGCGCGTCACGTCGAATTGCTTGCCCACTTCTTCCAGCGTGTGGTCGGTGCTCATCTCGATGCCAAAGCGCATGCGCAGCACTTTGGCTTCGCGCGGCGTCAGGCTATCCAGGATGTCCTTCACGACATCGCGCAGGCCGGCCTGCATCGCAGCATCGACGGGGGCCACATTGTTGGTGTCTTCGATGAAGTCGCCCAGGTGCGAATCGTCATCGTCGCCGATCGGCGTTTCCATGCTGATCGGCTCTTTGGCGATCTTCATGATCTTGCGGATCTTGTCTTCAGGAATCTCCATCTTCTCGGCCAGCGTCGGCGCGTCGGGCTCGTAGCCGAACTCTTGCAGATGTTGCCGACTGATGCGGTTCATCTTGTTGATCGTTTCGATCATGTGCACCGGGATGCGGATGGTGCGCGCCTGGTCGGCAATCGAGCGCGTAATGGCCTGGCGTATCCACCATGTGGCATAGGTCGAAAACTTGTAGCCGCGGCGGTATTCGAATTTGTCCACGGCCTTCATCAAACCGATGTTGCCTTCCTGGATCAGGTCAAGAAACTGCAGGCCGCGGTTGGTGTATTTCTTTGCAATCGAAATCACCAGGCGCAGGTTGGCCTCGATCATTTCTTTCTTCGCGTCGCGGCTGGCTTTCTCGCCTTCGTTCATCTTCTTGTTGATGAGCTTCAGGTCTTCCAGCGGCACCACGGCGCGGCTTTGCAGGTCGGTCAACTTCTGCTGCAACTCTTGCACTGCGGGCAGGTTGCGGGCCAGGATGGAGGCAAAGGCCTTGCCGGTGGCGATTTCCTTTTCGGCCCATTTCAGGTTCATCACATTGGGCGGAAAGTGCTTGATGAAGTGCTCTTGCGGCATGCCGCACTTGTCGACCACGATCTTGCGAATTTCGCGTTCATAACGGCGCACATCATCGACCTGGCTGCGCAGGATGTGGCACAGCCGCTCAATCGTTTTCACCGTGAAGCGAATCGTCATCAGGTCTTCGCTGATGGCCTGCTGGGCCCGGTTGTAGGAAGGGCTCTTGTAGCCTTCCTTCTCGTAGGCCTTGCGCATCTTGTCGAAGTGCGTGCGCAGGGTTTCGAACTTCTCCAGCGCCTGCTTCTTCAACTCTTCCAGTTTCTTGGTCAGTGCCTTGCTGCCGCCGTTGCCGTCGTCGTCGTCTTCTTCGTCGAATTCGTCGAAGTCTTCTTCGGCCACGTAGTCGTCGGCCTCGTCGCTGCTGATGAAGCCGTCGACAGCCTCGCTGATCTGCATGCCGCCGGCGCCGATCTTGTCGGCCGTGGCCAGGATTTCGGCAATCGTGGTGGGCGATGCGCTGATCGCAAACATCATTGCCTGCAGGCCGCCTTCAATGCGCTTGGCGATCTCGATCTCGCCTTCACGCGTCAGCAATTCCACCGTGCCCATTTCGCGCATGTACATGCGCACCGGGTCGGTGGTGCGGCCGAATTCACTGTCCACCGTGGACAGTGCGGCTTCGGCGGCTTCTTCGGCTTCTTCTTCGGTGGCGGTGGTGGCACCACCACCGGCGACCAGCAGCGTGGCCGCGTCTGGCGCCTGCTCATAGACGGCGATGCCCATGTCGTTGAGCATGCTGATGATGGCTTCGAGGATTTCCTCGTTGATCAGCTTCTCGGGCAGGTGGTCGTTGATTTCCTGGTGCGTCAGGAAACCCCGCGTCTTGCCCATCTTGATGAGCGTCTTCAGCTCTTGCCGGCGTTTGGCGGCTTCTTCTTCGGTCAGGGTGGTTTCTTCCAGGCCGAACTCGCGCATCAGCGCGCGCTCTTTGGCGCGGCTAACCTTCATACGCAGTGGCTTGGCCTTGACGGCTTTCTCGCCTTCACCGGCATCCACGGCCTCCACCGTTTCCGGCTCAGCCTCGGCCTCCACTTCGCCTTCGCCGCCTTCAAACTCGGCTTCAATGTCGGCCAGGTCGACGTCTTCGCCGGGCGCGGCCTTGGGCGGCTCGGCGCCCTTCTTGCCGGGCTTGGCTGCCGGGCCGGCCTTGGCAGCCGCCTTGGCATCCACCTTTGCGGGCGCGGCTTTGGCATCTGTTTTGGCGCTTGTCTTGGCGGTGACCTTGGCGCTGACCTTGGCGCTGCCTTTGTTGCCGGGCTTGGCCTCGGCTTTGGTGGCCTGCTGAGGCTGCGGCGACTTGCTGTCCTTGGCTTGCGTTTTCGCCGGCACGGCTGCGGGCTTGCCGGCTTTGGCTGCGGCTTTGGCGTCAGGCTTGGCGGTCTGGGCCTGCACGGTGGCGGACTTGGCCTTGGGCGCCAGCGCCGCAGCTTTCACGGTGACGGGCTTGGCAGCAGCATGCGCCGGGGCGGCCGTGGTAGCCGGGCCGGCAGGGGCAACAGCGGCGACAGTGGTCTTCTTGGCGGTCATGCGGTTCCTTCAATCTGTGGTGGCGACATGCACCCTGCGCGGGGGCTGCAAACGCGCGCCGACGTTGGAGGGTCGGGCGCCGCAGCGGTCGGATTCGTACAGGCCGCGCAGGCCGTGCTGGCAAGTTCTTATGAACGCATGGCGTGGGCAGCGTTGGCAGGACTGGCGGCGGCTCTGGAATTGATCTGGTGTGGCCCTGTCCAGGGGTGTTCGGGGGCCCGTCAATCCCGCTTCAAATTCTGCTTTGAGTCCCGCTTCAAGTCCCTGCACCTGAATGCGTGTTTTTGTTGTTGACGCTTGCCCGGACACTCTTGCCGCTGCGACAAACCGCGGATTATATCCGCCCACCCAGCAAAACGGCCTGGCCAGGTTCAGGAGGTGGTGACGGCCAGACCGGCTTTCAAGCGCCCGATCTGTTCGTGCAGCGCGCGCAGGCGTTGCAGGTCTTCGCGCTCTGTGGCGCCGCCAGCAGCCAATGCCTGGGCTTGCGCGCCCAGGTGGTCTATCCACAACCTTTGCAGCACGCGGCGCAGATCGTCAAAACCCTGTTCTTCGTCGGGCGCCGCGCTGTCCACCCAGGCCTTGGCTTGGGCCTGCCAGGCATCGCCATCCAGGGCCTGTTCAAGCGCGGCCCAGGTCAGCGGGCCGTGTTCTGTCAGTTGGCGTTCCAGCCAGGCCAGCACGTCGCTGTGCGGGCTGCCCAGGCCATGCAGCAGTTCGTGGTCTGCGGGGCTGAGTTTTTCCCACCAATCGCTGTGGCGCAGCAGCAGGCGCAAAACCAGGTCGGCCGACGCCGCCGGCGCGCGACGGCCACTGCGCTGCAGCGGCGCCTGCAAGCGGGTTGCGGTGCCGCCAGCGCGGGGTTGCGCGGCCAGCGCCGCAGTGCCCCACAGCGCTGCCAGGTCGGCGTTGTCCAGTTGTGCCTGGCGCGCCAGTTCTGGCAGCAACTGGCGCTTCAGCGCGCCGTCGGGCAAGCCCATCCACAGCGGCTTGGCCTGGGCCAGCATGCGGGCGCGGCCCTCGGCGCTGGACAGGTCGGCGTCTTCGCCGGCCTGTGCCGTGAGTTGTCTAGACAAGGGCACGGCCTTGGCCACTTGCTCATCGAAGGCCGCTGGGCCCAGTTCGCGCACAAAACTGTCGGGGTCGTGTTCGGTGGGCAGGAACAGGAAACGCACGCTGCGCAGGTCGCTGGCGTGGGGCAGCGATGCTTCAAGGGCACGCGCGGCGGCGCGGCGGCCGGCGGCGTCGCCGTCGAAGCTGAAGACGACGTTGTCGGTGAAGCGAAACAGCTTTTGCACATGCTCGGCCGTGCAGGCCGTGCCCAGCGTGGCGACGGCGTTGGCAAAGCCGTTCTGCGCCAGCGCCACGACATCCATATAGCCTTCGACGACGAGCGCGTAGCCCTTGTCGCGCAATGCCTGGCGCGCTTCAAACAGGCCGTAGAGTTCGCGCCCCTTGCTGAACAGCGGCGTCTCCGGCGAATTCATGTACTTGGGTTTGCTGTCGTCCAGCACGCGCCCGCCGAAGCCTATGACCTTGCCGTCGACGCTGCGGATGGGGAACATCACGCGGTCGCGGAACCAGTCGTAGCGGCCCCGCTCAGCGCCTTCGGAAGCGCCGTCTTCGGCCTCCTTCAAACGCACCAGGCCGGCTTCTTCCAGCAGCGGGTCGTCGTAGTTCGCAAACACGCCGGCCAGCGTCTTCCAGCCTGGCGGCGCAAAGCCCAGGCCGAAGCGCGCGGCCACGCTGCCGGTCAGGCCGCGGTGTTTCAGGTAGTCGACCGCACGCGGCTGGGCCTTCAACTGCGCGCGGTAGAAGTCGGCGGCTTTTTGCAGCACGTCGCCCAGGTTCAGGCGGCGTTGGCGCAGCGTGTCGCGCTTTTGGCGTTCCTCGGGGCTGACCTGTTCCTCGGGCACGGCCAGGCCCGCGCCCTGGGCCAGTTCACGCACGGCTTCGACGAAGCTCAGGCCCAGGTGTTCGCTCAGGAAGCGAATGGCATCGCCACTGGCGCCGCAGCCAAAGCAGTAATAAAACTGTTTCGCGGGGGCGACCGAAAAGCTGGGTGACTTTTCGCCGTGAAAGGGGCACAGCCCCATGAAGTTGGCGCCACCGCGCTTGAGTTCGACATGCCGGCCCACAACGTCGACGATGTCGACGCGGGAAAGCAACTCTTGCAGAAAACCAGCCGGGATCACGCGCCGAGTTTACCGATCACGATGTCGGGCTTGACCTCGGGCACGGCCGCTGGCGCGACAGCGGGCACGACCACCGGCAAGATCGCGGGCAACAGCGCAAACATGCCCTTGTATTCGCGCGCCCAGTTGGCCACCTGCGCCACCGGCATGGGCGCGGCGATGCCGGTGCCCTGGCCGATGTCGCAGCCCAGCTCCAGCAGCGTGCGCGCCTGGGCCGGGCTTTCCACGCCTTCGGCCACCACGGTGCAGCCAAAGGTGCGGGCCAGGCCGATGACGCCTTCAACGATGGCGCGGTCTTGCGCGTCGTCCAGCATGTGGTGCACAAAGCTGCGGTCAATCTTCAGCACGTCCACCGGCAGGCGCTTCAAATACGTCAGCGTCGAATAGCCGGTGCCGAAGTCGTCGAGCGCAAAACGCACGCCCGTGCCCTGGCACTTGGCGAGCAGCGCCGATGTGGCTTCGATGTCGGCGTGCGCCGCCGTTTCCAGCATCTCGATTTCCAGATGCGTGGCCAACGGTTCGCTGTGGCGGGCCAGCAGCTCACTCAAGCGCAAAGCGAAGTCAGGCTCTTGCAGGTGGCGTGCCGAGACGTTGACGCTGACCGAGAAATCCAGCCCGTCGCGGCGCCAGTTGGACAGGTGTTCCAGCGCCCGCGAGATGACCCAGTCGCCGATGCGTGAAGACAGCCCCGTGTTTTCGATCAGCGGCAAAAACTGCAGCGGCGCGACCAGCCCCTGCTGCGGATGTTCCCAGCGTAGCAGGGCCTCAAAACCCAGCACGCGGCCACTGCGCATGTCGACCTTGGGCTGGTAGTAGAGAACGAATTCCTGCAGGTCCAGCGCTTCCTGAATGCGGCCTATGGCCATCACGCGCTGTTCGGTGCGGCGGCGTTGTTCGGGGTCAAAGAACAGGTAGCCATTGCGGCCGCTTTGCTTGGCGCCGTACATCGCGTGGTCGGCATGGCGCAGCAGGGTGTCGGCGTCGCTGCGGTCGACCGGGTAGACGGTGGCGCCCATGCTGGCGGTGATGTGCACCGCGTCTTGCGCAGCATCCACCACATAGGGCTGCGAGACCACGCGCAGCACGCGTTCCACCGCAAAGCGGGCTTCTTCCAGCGTGCCGGCGCGCAACAGCAATACAAATTCGTCGCCGCCCAGGCGTGCGGCCGAATCGGTCCACTGTTCGCGGCTGCGCAAGGCACTGCGCAGGCGGCCGGCCAGTTCAGCCAGCAGGCGGTCGCCGGCGGCATGACCGTAGCGGTCGTTCACCGGCTTGAAGCGGTCAAGATCGAGGTAACACACGACCAGCAGATAGCCGTCGCGGTCGGCCGCGCGCATCGCGTCGTCCAGCAGTTGCGACAGCCTGGCGCGGTTCGGCAGGCGCGTCAGTTCGTCGAAGTGGGCCTGGCGTTGCAGCTGGTCGCGCTGGGCTTGTTGTTCGGTGATGTCGCTGATGACCAGGACGTGGTAGCGCAGGTCGGGTTGGCTGTCGTGGTGGGCTCCATAAGCCGGGCCGTGCACGGTGGAGATGGTGGCTTGCAGCGTGCAGGTTTGCCCGTTGCGGCGGTTTTCCATCAGCTCACCGCGCCAACTGCCGGTGTCGCGCAAACCCGCCCACATCGCCGCACGCTGCTGGCGCGCCACCGGGTCGGCCGGGGCCGGGCGCAGCAGGCTGGGCACGGTGCCTATCAACTCGTCGCGCGGCACGCCCAGGATTTGTGTGTAGGCCGGGTTCACGTCCAGCGCACGCAGGTCGGGGTCGGTAATCAGCAGGCCTTCGTGCAGATGCTGGAACAGGCTTGCCGACATGCGCTGGCGTTCCTGCGCTTCGCGTTTGTCTTGCACGTCGGCCAGCGTCGCCAACAGGCGCAGCGGATGGCCGGCGCCGTCGCGCTCGATGACCATCAGCGTGGCCTCGGCCCAGCGCCATCCGGTGCCCGATTGCGTGCTGGGCACCCGCACTTCGATCTCGCGTCGGCCGGCTTGCCCCGATGTCAGCGAGGCAATCGCCTGCGCCACCGCACCCTGGTCGTCGGGGTGTACGCGGGCCTGCCAGCTGGCGGGTGCCCAGTGGCGTTCGGTGTGGTTGGTCAGCGTGCGCCAGGCGGCCGAAGCGAAGCTGCCTTCGCTGTGCAAGTGCCAGTCGGCCACACCCAGGCGCGAACCGTCCAGCGCCCATTCCCAGCGCTGTGCCCGGCTGCGCCATTGCACCGTGGCGGCATGGGCCAGCAGCACCAGGGCCAGCATTGCGCCCAGCCAGACTGCCAGCGCGGTGCCGGTGCCGACGCCGAAAGGCGCGCCTGCCGGCAAGCCTACGCCCATGCCCGCGGCCAGGCCGCCCAGCAAGCCCGCCAGCACGCCGCCGCTGCTGGCCAGCGTGAACTGTTCGCGCAGGGCCAGGGTCACCAGCACCAGCGGCGGCACAAACACGGCCAGCGCCCACAGCAGCGGTGAACGTGCCGTGGGCGCCAGCCACAACAACACCGCCATGCCCAGCACCAGCAACAGGCCGACCAGGCTGCGGGCCTGTGAAGCGCTGCGCTGCAAGGTGTGCAGCAGGCTGCGGTCGAAGGCCAAGGCGGCGGCGGCGGCCGACAGGCTGCCCAAGGCCAGCACCACCCAGCCAGTGACAAACACCGGCCCCGGCTCGCTGCCCCCGGGGCCGGCCAAGGCCAGTGTCCAGGCCGCAACCACCACCGCGGGTGTCAAGGCCATGGCCAACAGGGCCGCGGTGGCGAGGGCGGCCACGTCGGCGGTGCGTTCGATGCGGGCGTCAAAACGCAGGCGGCGCAGCAGCATCTGCGCCAGCTCACTGCCCAGGCCCACCATGCCAGCGCTCAAGACCGAAAGGCCGGCGGGCACACCCATGCTCAACAAGGCCAGCAACAAGCCTGCCGCGGCACCCGCAGCAGCACCGCGGCCCCAGCGCCAATGGGCGGCCAGGGCCAGACCGGCGGGCAAGGCCATGGCCGCCCAGGGCGCCAAGCCGATGCTCAGGCTGCCGGCGAAAGCCAGCAGCAGCGCGGCCAGCGCCACGGCGCCGGCGCGAACCACCGCCACCGCCAGCGTGTTCCAGCTGGCGATGCGTTCACGCAGGAGGGGGCCTTCGGGGTGGGGGCGCACGGACAGGCATCAAGGACTGGGAACACGGCCAGGGAACACGGCCAGGATTTACTGACAGAAATCGCGGACAGGGTTCAGACCGCTGTCCGTTGAAACAAGAAAGGCCGCCCCACGCGCGGCCCGCGGCGCATCAGAGCGCGAAGTCGCCCAGCGTGGCACCGCCTGCAATGGCAGCGCTCAACCACTTGGGCTTCAGGCCGCGGCCCGACCAGGTATCGCCAGTCGCCGGGTTGCGGTATTTGGCCGCCACTTTGGCGGCGATCTTTTTCGGCGCGGCCGGTGCCGCAGCGGCTTTGCTGCCGATATCGGCCAGGCTCAGACCATATTCGGCCATCAATGTCTTGATCTGGCTGATGGCCGTGCCGCGCTGTTCGCGCTGGAAGGTGGCAATCTGCTTTTCAAGCGCGACCTTTTGGGCCAGCAGGTCGGCAAGGATGTCTTTGGGCATGAAACGCACTCCGCTCAGGTTGGAAAGCCGGGAATATAGCCGGCATTCTCGAAACTCAACCCAAGGATATCCACCTGTTTCAAAAAGGCGACGCCCGGTCAAACCGCAGGCGGCACAAACCCGGCCACCTTGTCGGCCGCGCCGCCGCCAAACAGAAAACTTTCCATCTGCCGCGCCAGATACTGGCGCGACCGGGCGTCGGCCAGGTTCAGGCGGTTTTCGTTGACGAGCATGGTCTGGTGCTTCTTCCAGGCTTCAAAACCTTCCTTGCTGATGTTTTCGTAGATTCGTTTGCCCAACTCACCCGGGTAGGGTGAAAACCCCAAGCCTTCGCCTTCTTTTTTCAAATACACACAGTGCACCATGCGCGCCATACCGTTCTCCAAGTTCAGTTCAGTTCAGTTTCTTCACCAGCACCTGCGAGCGCCGGTCCCAGTTGTATTTGCGCTTGCGCGCCTCGGGCAACCATTCAGGGTCGGCCTGCACGAAACCGCGTTTGATGAACCAGTGCATGGTGCGCGTGGTCAGCACAAACAGGCTGTCGAAGCCGGCTGCACGGGCGCGTTGCTCAATGCGTTTGAGCAGCCTTTCACCATCGCCCTGGCCTTGTGACAATGGCGACACGGTGAGCGCCGCCATTTCTGCCGTGCGCGCTTCAGGGTAAGGGTAAAGCGCGGCGCAGCCGAAGATGATGCCGTCGTGTTCCACCACGCTGTAGAAATCGACATCGCGTTCGATCTCCGTGCGTTCGCGGCGCACCAGCGTGCCGTCGCGCTCAAACGGTTCAATCAATTGCAGGATGCCGCCGACGTCGTCTGGCGCGGCTTCGCGCAGGCTTTCGAGCTTTTCGTCGACCACCATGGTGCCGACGCCGTCATGCGTAAAAACCTCCAGCAGCAGCGCGCCATCGGTGGCAAAGGGCAGGATGTGTGAACGTTCCACCCCGCCTTCGCAGGCCTTCACGCAGTGCTGCAAATAGAAGGCGGTGTCGGTGGGCAGCAGCGGTGCGGGCAGGTGGGCCAGCAGGCGTTTGGCGTCGGCCAGCGCCAGTTCAGTGTCGATGGCGCTGTTGGCGTCATCCGGCTTTTCGCGTATGCCGGGCACCTCACCCATGAACACCAGTTTGTCGGCTTGCAGTGCAACAGCGGCCGCGGTGGCCACGTCTTCCATGGTCAGGTTGAAGGCTTCGCCCGTCGGCGAAAAACCGAAGGGCGACAGCAGCACCAAAGCGCCCGATTCGATGGCCCGGCGTATCGCCGCCTGGTCGACACGGCGCACCAAACCGCTGTGGATGAAATCAACACCATCAACGATGCCCACCGGCCGCGCGGTGAGGAAGTTGCCCGACACCACGCGCACGGTGGCATTGGCCATCGGCGTGTTCGGCAGGCCCTGCGAAAACGCGGCTTCGATCTCAAAGCGCAATTGGCCAGCGGCTTCTTGCGCAGCGTCCAGCGCCACCGAATCGGTAATGCGAATGCCGCGTGAATAACGCGAGACATGGCCCTTGGCCGCCAACTGTTCGGTGACCTGGGGGCGAAAGCCATGCACCATGACCAGCTTGATGCCCATGGCGTGCAGGATGGACAGGTCTTGCACAAAGGTGTTGAGCTTGCCGGCGGCAATCGCCTCACCCGCCAGCGCCACCACAAAGGTCTTGCCGCGGTAGGCATGGATGTAGGGCGCCACGGCGCGAAACCACGGAACAAAGGTGTGCGGGAAAACGAGACTCATGGGGATCGACAAGTGCCCGCATTGTGCCGCAGCATCCGCGTCCCACCCCCTGTAAACCAAGGAGACTGCGATGGACGTTTACAAGACCCACGGCGCCTTCAGTTGGGCCGAACTCACCACCAGCGACCCCGCTGCTGCTGCCCGCTTTTATGCCGAAGTGTTTGACTGGACCGTGAAGGACCCCGACGCCGCGATGGGCGGCTACCGGGTAGTGAACATCGGCGAAGCTGCCGTGGCCGGCATCATGGCGCCGCCGCCCGGCGCGCCCCCCATGCCGCCACACTGGGGCTGCTATGTCACGGTGAAAAGCGTCGACAACACGCTGGAACGGGTCAGCGCTTTGGGCGGCACGGTGCTGATGCCGGCCATGGACGTGCCCAACGTCGGCCGCATGGCCGTCTTCAAAGACCCGCAGGGCGCTGTGCTGAGCATCATGCAGTACGCCATGGGTTGACAGCAGCGGGGCGGGGCAGCCAAGTCGGCTGGCGAGGCTTGCGTCCGCCGGCGGACATAATCCGCGCCCCGTGACCTCAGCCCCGCGGGCCGTGCCGCGTGCGCCGCCCAACCCTGTTCCGCCGATCACCTATCCAGAATCGCTGCCGGTCTGTGCCCGGCGCGAGGAGATTGCACGCGCCATTGCGAACCACCCGGTGGTCATCGTCTGCGGCGAAACGGGGTCGGGCAAGACCACGCAATTGCCCAAGATACTGCTGGAAATGGGCCGCGGTCTGGGCGCTGGGGGCACCGGCCTGATCGGCCACACGCAGCCGCGGCGCATTGCCGCCAGCAGCGTGGCCAAGCGCATCGCCGAAGAACTGAAATCGCCACTGGGCGATGTCGTCGGCTTCAAGGTGAGGTTTCAAGACCGCTTGCAGCCAGGGGCCAGCGTCAAGCTGATGACCGACGGCATCTTGCTCGCCGAAACCGAACGCGACCCGCTGCTGCGGGCCTACGACACCATCATCATTGACGAGGCGCACGAACGCAGCCTGAACATCGATTTCCTGCTCGGCTACTTGCGGCAACTGCTGCCGCGGCGGCCCGACTTGAAGGTCATCGTCACGTCGGCCACCATAGACGCTGACAGGTTTGCCAATCACTTTGCGGGTAAGAACGGGCCGGCGCCGGTCATCATGGTGTCGGGCCGGCTGTTTCCTGTTGAACAACGCTGGCGGCCGTATGAAGAAAGCCGCCGTATCGGTGAAGTCAGCGACATCGACAACGCGATTGCCGATGCGGTGGACGAGTTGTGGCGTGGCGGGCCCGGCGACATCCTGGTCTTCCTGCCCGGTGAACGCGAAATCCGCGACACGGCCGACCATCTTCGCCGCCACCTTTTGCAGCATTCGAAGGGGGGGCCACAACCCGAAGTGCTGCCGCTGTTCGCACGCCTGAGCCCGCAAGAGCAAGACCGTGTGTTCGAGTCTGGAAACGGCCGCCGCATCGTGCTGGCCACCAACGTCGCAGAAACGTCGCTGACGGTGCCCGGCATCCGCTACGTCATCGACGCCGGTGTGGCGCGCGTGAAGCGCTATTCGTGGCGCAACAAGGTCGAGCAGTTACAGATTGAGCCCATCAGCCAGGCCGCGGCGCAACAGCGCGCCGGACGTTGCGGGCGCGTCGCCGATGGCGTCTGCATCAGGCTGTATGGCGAAGACGATTTCAAGGGTCGGCCGCGTTTCACCGACCCGGAAATCCTGCGCAGCAGCCTGGCCGGTGTCATCTTGCGCATGAAGGCGCTGCACCTGGGCACGGTGCACGACTTTCCCTTCGTTGAGCCGCCACCGGGCAAAGCCATTGCCGACGGCTACGCGCTGCTGGCCGAGCTGGGCGCGGTGGACGACGACAACGAACTGACGGCGGTCGGCAAGGAGTTGTCGCGCCTGCCGCTGGACCCGCGCGTCGGCCGCATGATTCTGCAAGCGCGCAAGCACGACGCACTGAGCGAAGTGCTCATCATCGCGGCGGCCTTGAGCGGCCAGGACGTGCGCGACAGGCCGCAGGAAAAAGCCCAGGCCGCTGACGAAAAACAAAAGGCCTTCGACGACGAGCGCTCGGAATTCATGGGCACGCTGAAGCTGTGGCAGTGGATAGAGCAGGGCCGCGGCGTACACGGCCATGCCGACCAAAAAGCCGCGCAGGTGGACGCGCACAAGCTCACCAACCGGCAACAGGAACAACGCCTGCGCGACCACTTCATCAGCATTCGCCGGGTGCGCGAATGGCGCGACATTCACAGCCAATTGCACACCGTGGTGGCAGAACACGGCTGGCGACTGAACACCGCGCCGGCGACCTACGAACAAATCCACTTGTCGCTGCTGGCCGGCCTGTTGGGCAACATCGGCTGCAAGAGTGACGACGAAGACTGGTATCTGGGCGCCCGCGGCATCAAGTTCTGGCGCCACCCCGGCGTCAACCTGAGCAAGAAGCCGGGGCGCTGGATCGTCTCGGCCGAGTTGGTGGAGACCACGCGCCTGTTCGGCCGTGGCCTGGCTAACATCGATGCGCAGTGGATACCGCCGCTGGCCGGCCATCTGTTGAAAACCCAGTTGCTGGAACCGCACTGGGAGAAGAAGGCCGGCGAGGTGATAGCGCTGGAACGCGCCACGCTGTACGGCATCGTCATCTACAACAACCGTCGCGTGAACTTCGGCAATGTGGACCCGGCGGCGGCGCGCGACATCTTCATTCGCGAAGCGCTGGTGGGCGAGGAATGGGAAACGCGCCTGCCCTTTTTGGCGCACAACCGCAAGCTCATCGCGCAAGTGCAAGACCTGGAACACAAGGCGCGCCGGCAAGACGTGCTGGTGGACGACGAGCTGATCCACGCCTTCTACGACCAGCAACTGCCCAAGGATGTTTGCAGCGGCCCTTCGCTGGAACGCTGGGTGCGCGAGGAAAGCAAGCGCGCGCCCATGCTGCTGCACCTGACGCGTGAAGAGCTGATGCGGCACGAGGCCGCGGGCATCACCACCGACAGCTTTCCACGCACCGTGCGTCTGGGCGGCATTGACTGCGCGGCCACCTATCTGCACGAACCGGGCGATGCGAAAGACGGTGTCACCGTGGCCGTGCCCATCTACGCGCTGAACCAGGTCAACGACGAGCGCTGCGAATGGCTGGTGCCCGGCATGTTGCACGCCAAGGTATTGGCGTTGTGCAAGACGTTGCACCAGCGCCCGCGATCGCGGCTGGTGCCGCTGCCCGACTACGCCGCTGCGTTCTGCGAAAGCGCCTTGTTCGGCCAGGGCAGCTTGATCGACGTGTTGCTGAAGGCGGTGCGCGAACGCACGCAGATCGCGGTGCAGCGCAATGACTTCAAGACCGAACAGCTCAGCCCGCATCTGTTCATGAACTTCCGCGTCGTCGATGAACACGGCCGGCAACTGGGTATGGGACGTGACCTGGCCGGGCTGAAGGCCGAGCTGGGGGTGCAGGCGCGCAGTGCTTTTCAGGCGTTAGCGGTGTTGAAGACGGCGTCGTCTGCGCCCGCATTGCGCCCTCTGCCGCTTGGCGAAGCGCGCACTGCAAGTGAGGGCGGTGGCGGTGGCGTGCCCTCCACCGAACGGTCTCCCGCGCAGCGGGAGAGGGGGCCCAGCGCCGCGCCCCTCGCCGAACCCCAGCGCTACACCGCCTGGACCTTCGGCGAATTGCCCGAGCTGATGGAAGTGCGCCGCGGCGCGCAGGTGTTGATCGGTTTTCCGGCGCTCATCGATCGGGTCTCGCATGTCGAGATCGAAGTCTTCGACGAACCCGAGGTCGCAGCAAGTCAGCACCGCGCCGGCCTGCGCCGCCTGGTGGCCTTGCAGTTGAAAGAGCCGCTGAAGTATCTGGAGAAAAACATCCCGGGTCTGACGGCCATGGGCGGCGCGTTCATGCATGTCGGCAAGACGCCAGACGGTGCGGGCGGAGGCACCCTGGAAGAACTGCGCCAGCAAATCATCGACGTGGCGCTGGACCGCGCCTTCCTCACCGACCCCTTGCCGGCCGACGAGCACAGCTTCAACACGCGCCTGACAGAAGGCCGCGCGCGCCTGAACCTGATCGCCGCCGAAGTGGCGCGTCAGGCCGCTGTGGTGCTGGCCGAACATGCGGCGGCGCTGCGCAAGCTCAAAGACAGCAAACCGCCGCGCGATGTGGCCGAAGACATCAGCGCGCAACTGCAACGCCTGGTCGGCAAACGCTTCCTGCTGCTGACCGAATGGGCCGCACTGCAGCACCTTCCGCGCTACCTGAAGGCCGTCGTGCTGCGGCTGGAAAAGCAACGCGCCGACCCGGCGCGCGACGCCGCGCGCCTGACCGAGTTGCGCCCGCTGGAACAACGCTGGCTGCGCCGCATGGCCGACCTGCGCGGCGCCCCCCATGCGCGGCTGGACGAATACCGCTGGCTGCTGGAAGAACTCCGCGTCAGCTTCTTTGCGCAAGCATTGCGCACGCCGCAGCCGGTCAGCGCCAAGCGCCTGGACAAGGCCTGGGAACAACTGCAGCAATAGCCCGCGCGCCGCGTCAGAATCTGAAGCAAACCAATGACGCTTGCAGGGAGGCTGCCATGAACCGTTTGTCGACGCGCTTGTCGATTCGCCTGTATTTCGCGCCGAGTTGCCTGGCGCTGCTGTGGGCCGTGGCCGGCCCCGTATCCGCGCAGCCCGCGGCGGCCTCGTCCGCGCTGGTTCCTGTTGCCGCTTTTTACGGCCCGCAGGCGATAGAGAAAACCGCGCTTTCGCCGTCGGGCCGCTGGCTGGCGATGACCACCGGCCTTGGCGGTGAACGCACCGGGCTGGTCGTCTTTGATCTGTCGGAAATGAAGGCCCATGCCAGCGTGGCCCGCTACACCGATGCCGACATCTCCGACTTCTGGTGGGTCAACGACCACAGGCTGGTCTACGACTTGATCGACAAAGCACGCGGCAGCGGCGACCAACGCTGGTGGCCCGGCTTGTTCAGCGTTCGTCGTGATGGACAAGACACGCGCCAGCTGGTCAAGATGAACGTGCTGCGCGTCACCTCGGCGACCAGAATCGCGCGCCCGCAACTTGAACCCCCGCACCGGCTTCTGCACATCCCCGCCGATGGTGGTGAGGAGGTCATCGTCGGTGAATGGCGTTACGACAGTTTTTACGAATTCGAAAGCATCAATGCCAAGCGCTTGAATGTGGTCACCGGCCGCGCCACGTCCTTAAGTTTTGGCGCGCCGGCGCATGTGCATGGCTGGTGGTTCGACCCCCAGGGCGAGCCTCGCGCCGTGGTTACCCGGCACAAGGGCCGCGGTGCCATCCATTGGCGGGCGCCGGGCAGCGAAACCTGGGTTCAGCTGGTTGAATACGCGCAATTCGAGGCGCCCTATGCGCCTGCCTACACCGACGCAGCCGGCGCGTTGTTTGTGACCACGCCAAGCGGGCTTGACGGTGTTTCTGTGCTCAAGCGGTTTGACTTCAAGACCGGCCAGCCCGAGCCCGAAGCACTTGTCAGCGCGCCGGGTTTTGATTTCACCGGCAGCGTGGTCAGCGAAACAGTCGGCAACCGCACGCTGGGCGTGCGCGTGGACACCGACGCCGAGACCACCCTGTGGTTTGACAAGCGCTTGGCAGCTTTGCAGATCGAGGCCGACCGGCGCCTGCCCGGGCGCGTCAACCGCCTGGTCTGCCGCCGCTGTGACAAGCCCGACATGACGGTGCTGATCCACAGCTGGTCAGACCGCGACCCGGGGCAAGTCTGGGTGCATCAGGTCGAGGCGAACGCCTGGCGCAAGGTCGGCGAGCGCCGTCCGGACATCGACCCCCGGCGCATGGCGACGGTCGAATTCGAGCGCGTGCGCACCCGCGACGGGCTGCAAATACCTGTCTGGGTGACATCGCCGGCGGGCCGTGCCAGCGGGCCGCGCCCGGCGGTGGTGCTGGTGCACGGCGGGCCGTG
This sequence comes from Betaproteobacteria bacterium, assembly GCA_031371275.1. GTDB lineage: Bacteria > Pseudomonadota > Gammaproteobacteria > Burkholderiales > Burkholderiaceae_C > Rubrivivax. The sequence goes on along the minus strand of JANMJI010000021.1, from coordinate 21,632 downwards.
GGTGCGCCACGGCCACTGGGGCTGGAACGCCGACGCACAGTTCCTGGCTTCGCGCGGCTACGTCGTGATCGAGCCCGAATTCCGCGGCAGCACTGGCTATGGCGGTGCGCTGCACCGGGCGGGCTGGCGCCAATGGGGCCGGGCGATGCAGGACGACCTGGCCGACGCGCTGGCCTGGGCGGTGGCCAAGGGCATGGCCGACCCCGCCAAGGTCTGCATCGCCGGTGCCAGCTATGGCGGTTACGCCACGCTGATGGGTCTGGCGCGCCACCCCACGCTGTACCGCTGCGGCGTGGCCTGGGTGGCAGTCACCGACCCGCGGCTGCTGTTCCAGTGGCGCCGCGACAGCGACGCGAACACCGAATCCCGCGAATACAGCCTTCCCCAACTGGTGGGTGACCCGGTGGCTGACGCGGCGATGCTCGACAGCGTGACCCCGGTGCTGCTGGCCGACCGCATCAAGGCGCCGCTGCTGCTGGCCTTTGGCGGCCAGGACCGCCGTGTGCCGCTGGTCCACGGCACGCGCATGCGCGATGCGCTGTTGGCGGCCGGCCGGCCGCCAGAATGGGTGCTGTACGGCGAAGAAGGCCACGGCTGGTTGAAGGTCGAAAACCAGCTTGACTTTGCCCGCCGTCTTGAGTCTTTCCTCGCGCAACATTTGAAATGACTTGATGCGCCCCGCCCGACCGTAGAATCGCCGCCGTCGCAGTGGTCAAACCCGCATGCGACCAGACCGCAGGGCTACCCGCCGTGCAGCGTCCAAGGAGATCAAAGTCGTGGGCAAACTGCGTTGGGCCATATGGCCTACAGGGCCTGTACAGCCTATACGGCCTATATGGCCTATATGGCCTATATGGCCTATTGGGGCCTCATGGGCGTTGTGCGCGCTGGCCTGGGCATGGGCCTTACCCGCCGTGGCCCAATCGGTGCGGCCCGATCCCGCCGAGGCGGCCGCGGCGATGGAGCGTGCGCAGCGCCTGGCTGCCAACCCGATGCGGGTGATCTTGCAAGCCGGCAAGATACGGCGCAAACCTGTTGGCGCCGAAGCCGCACCAGAACCCGCCGACGCCGCGAACCTGCGCCGCATAGCCGCCGCAACGTCGGCGGCGGCCCCGCCCACTGCCACCACGGCTACCACTGCCACCGCCGCCACCACGGCCGCTGCCGCGGGCACGGCCGCCCCGGTTGCAGCCACGCGCGCGGCGCCCGTTGAGGCTGCGCCGTCCGTCAGCACAGCCTTGGTTTTTCAGGCTTCGCAGCCGATGCCCGCAGCGGCCAACGCCGTGGCGGGCCTGGAAAACACGGCGGCACCCGAGGCGCTGTCAGCAGCGGCGCCCAATATGGTGGCGCCACAAACGCTGTTGGCGGCCTTGCCCGCGGCGCAGCCGACTTTGCTGTCCACCGTCGAGCCCGACATTCCCCCACGGCTGATGCGCGACACCGGCGGCGTGAACGAAGTGCTGGCCGACCTGAGCCTGCGCGCCGACGGCACGGTGGCCGAAGTGCAACTCATCGCGCCCTACCCACGTTCGTGGCGAGGCTACCTGGTGGCTGCGCTCGAACAGTGGCGTTTCGAGCCCATGACCGGCGCACGCGTGCACCGCATCCAGCTCGTGTTCGGCCCGTAGCCCGCAGCCCGGCTTCAGCCGCGCAAGACCGTCAGCGCACGGTCCATGCCGCCTTCGGTGATGGACACCATGGCCTGCGCGCGCACCGCAGGCTTGGCGTGGAAGGCAATCGACAGGCCAGCCGCGCCCATCATCGGCAAATCATTGGCGCCGTCGCCCACGGCAATGGTTTGCGCGGCTGTGATGCCCATCTGCTCGGCCACTTCCAGCAGCACGCGCTTTTTCTCGGCGCCGTCTACGACCTCGCCCCAGGGTTGCTGCACCAGGCGGCCCGTCAGCTGGCCCCCTGCAATTTCCAATTCGTTGGCGCGTGCAAAGTCCAGCTTCAAACGGGCGCTGACGCGTTCACTGAAGAAAGTGAAGCCACCCGACACCAGCAGCGTTTGCAGCCCTGCCGCCTGGCAGGCCTGCACAAAAACTTCCACGCCCGGGTTCAGCTGCAGGCGCTGCGTGTAGACATCTTCCAGCGCCGACAGGGGCACACCCTTCAGCAGTGCCAGGCGCTGGCGCAGGCTGGTAGCAAAATCGGTGGTCTCGCCGCGCATGGCCGCTTCGGTGATGGCCGCCACTTCGGCCTTGCGGCCCACGGCGGCAGCCATCTCGTCAATGCATTCGATGTTGATGAGCGTCGAATCCATGTCAAAAGCCACCAGCTTGAAACTGCCCAGGCGCAGCGGCGGCGGTTGTGCAGCCCGGCCGCGCAGCCACAGGCCGGGTTCGATTTCTATCGAATGCCCGTGGTTCATACACCGGCCTTCAGCGGCTGGCCCAAAGTGCGCAGCAAGTCGCGCAGGTAGTGCGCCCTGTCGGCCGGCAATGTAATTTCGCGTTCGATGCGCAGCTTGTCATTGCCGGTTAATTTGACGCTGCGATTTTTCTGCACCAGCTCGACGATGCGTTGCGGGTTTATCGGCGAATTGGCGCGAAAGGTGATGCTCATCAGCTTCGGGCCGGCGTCTATCTTCTGCACACCGTAAGGCCTGGCCAGCACGCGCAGCCGGTGCGTGTCAAACAGCGTCTGGCCTTGCGCGGGCAGCTTGCCAAAACGGTCGGTGATCTCTTCCAGCAGCATGTCGATCTGCTCTGGTTTTTCTGCCGAGGCCAGGCGTTTGTAGAGGTTCAGCCGCGTGTGTACGTCGCCGCAATAGGCATCGGGCAGCAGCGCCGGTGAATGCAGGTTGATTTCGGTGGTGGCGCCGAAGACACCACCCAGTGGGCTTAGCAAATCGGGTTCACGCCCGGCCTTCAGGCTGCGTACGGCTTCGCTCAACATATCGTTGTAAAGCTGAAAGCCGACCTCCATCATGTTGCCGCTCTGGTTTTCACCCAGCACTTCGCCGGCACCGCGAATTTCAAGGTCGTGCATGGCGAGATAGAAGCCGGACCCCAGTTCTTCCATGTCCTGAATGGCCTGCAAACGCATCGCGGCCGGTTTGCTCAGGCCTTCGATGTCGGGCACCAGCAAATAGGCATAGGCCTGGTGGTGGCTGCGGCCGACGCGGCCACGCAATTGGTGTAATTGCGCCAGGCCGAATTTGTCGGCACGGCTCATCACGATGGTGTTGGCGCTGGGCACGTCAATGCCGGTTTCGATGATGGTCGAACACAGCAGCACGTTGTGGCGCTGCGCCACGAAGTCGCGCATCACGCTTTCCAGTTGGCGTTCCGGCATTTGGCCGTGGGCGACGGCAATGCGCGCTTCGGGCAGTAATTCCACCAGTTTCTGGCGTCGGTTTTCTATCGTCTCAACCTCGTTGTGCAGGAAGTAGACCTGGCCACCGCGCTTCAATTCGCGCAGCACGGCTTCACGTATCACGCTGTTGCCTTCGGCGCGCACAAAGGTCTTGATGGACAGCCGGCGCTGCGGCGCGGTGGCAATCACGGAAAGATCGCGCAGACCTTCCAGCGCCATGCCCAGGGTGCGCGGTATCGGTGTGGCGGTGAGTGTCAGCACATCCACTTCGGCGCGCATGGCCTTCATGGCTTCTTTGTGGCGCACGCCAAATCGGTGTTCTTCGTCGATGACCAAGAGGCCCAGCCGCGCGAATTTCACGTCGCTGCTGAGCAGCTTGTGGGTGCCGACGACGATGTCTACCGTGCCGGCGGCAATGCCGTCCACGGCGGCCTTCACTTCCTTGGGGCTGCGAAAGCGCGACAGCTCGGCAATCTTCACCGGCCATTTGCCAAAGCGGTCTGTCAGTGTCTGGAAATGCTGTTCGGCCAGCAGCGTGGTGGGCGCCAATATGGCCACCTGTCTGCCGCCGTGCACGGCCACAAAAGCAGCGCGCAGGGCGACTTCGGTTTTGCCGAAACCGACATCGCCGCAAATCAGCCTGTCCATCGGCCGCGGGCTCACCATGTCTTGAATCACGGCGTGGATGGCGGCGCGCTGGTCGGCGGTTTCCTCGAAGCCGAATGACGTGGCAAAGGCTTCGTAGTCTTGCGGGCTGAAGCGGTGCGCAAAGCCTTCGCGCGCGGCGCGGCGGGCGTACAGCGCCAGCAACTCGGCCGCGGTGTCGCGCACCTGCTCAGCCGCCTTGCGGCGCGCTTTGTCCCATTGCGGTGAACCCAGTTTGTGCAAAGGCGCTTCGTCGGCACTGACGCCGGTGTAGCGGCTGATCAAATGCAATTGCGACACCGGCACATACAGCGTGGCCTTGTCGGCGTATTGCAAATGCAGGAATTCAGATGCGCCTTCGCCCAGGTCGATGTTCACCAGCCCCTGATAGCGGCCAATGCCGTGGTTCATGTGCACCACCGGGTCGCCCACCTTCAATTCAGACAAGTCCTTGATGAGCGCCTCGACGCTGCTGACCTGTTCTTGCTTGCGGCGCCGGCGCGCGTCGCGCGTGGTGGCGAAGAGTTCGGTTTCGGTGACAAACTGGATATTGGTTTGTGCCTGCGGCTCAAACCAATGAAAACCTTCGGCCAGCGGCGTGGTCGCAATCGCTACGGGCTCGGCGCCGGTGATGAAGTCTTCGAGTGAATCAACCGCCGGCACGCTGATGCCGTGGTCGCGCAACATCTCCAGCAGGCTTTCGCGGCGGCCATCGGTTTCGGCCACCAGCAGCACGCGGTGGGTGCCGCGCTTGATGTGCTGTTCCAGCAAATTCAAAGGCTGCGTGGCGCCGCGGTCTATGCCCAGGTCGGGCAACGGGCGGGCCCATTCCAATGGCTCGTCGCCGCGCAGCAGCAGCGTGGCGTGCGCCTGCGTGCGCGTGAAGAATTCTTCGGCTGGCATGAAGATCGCAGCCGGCGGCAATATCGGCCGTTCAGGGTCGTGTTGCAAGAAGCGGTGGCGTTCGCGTGTGTCCACCCACCACCCCTGCAGCGCTTCGTCCACCTTGCCATGCAGCACCAGCGCCGCGGGTTTCGTGCCACCGGCATCCAGGTAGCTGAAGATGTTGCCCAGCTTGTCGAAGAACAGCGGCAAGTAGTACTCGATGCCACCGCCGGCAATGCCCTGGCCCATGTCTTTGTACAGCCGGCAGCGCGTCGGGTCGCCTTCGATTTGCTCGCGCCAGCGGGCACGAAAGGCCGTGCGCGCAGCATCGTCCAACGGGAATTCGCGGCCCGGCAGCAAACGCACTTCGGGCACCGGGTAGAGGCTGCGCTGCGAATCAGGATCAAACGTTCTGATGCTGTCGACCTCGTCGCCAAACAGGTCGACGCGGTAGGGCACCAGGCTGCCCATCGGGAACAGGTCGATGAGGCCGCCGCGCACGGCATATTCACCGGGGCTGACGACCTGGCTGACATGCTGGTAGCCGGCCAGCGTCAACTGCGTCTTCAGCTGGGCTTCGTCAAGCCGGCTTTTCTGCTTGAAGTGAAAGGTGGTGCCGGCCATGAACGATGGCGGAGACAGGCGCGTGAGCGCGGTGCTGGCCGGCATCAGCACCACATCGACATCACCGCTGTGAATGCGCCACAGCGTGGCCAGGCGTTCGGAAATCAGGTCCTGGTGGGGGCTGAAGGTGTCGTAGGGCAGGGTCTCCCAGTCGGGGAACTGGGCCACCCGCAGCTTGGGGTCGAAGAAGGCCATTTCGTCGGCCAGGCGCGGGGTGTCGGCAGGCTCGGCCGTGAAGATGGCCAGCACACGCCGCGCATCGGCATGCTGGCGGCCCAGGCGGGCCAGCAGCAGGGCGTCGGCAGAACCTGTGGGGCGGGGCAGGGTGAAGCGCTTGCCGGGGGCGATGTTCGGAAGTTGCATCGAAGGTTTCTATAAACAAGTACAGCCCCGGCGCGCAGTTTTGCATCTGCACAGCGGGGCTTGGGGGCTTGAAGGGGCCGATTCTAGAATCCGCCAACATGTCTGCTGCCCGCCGCTGTTATGCCCTTGTGCCCTGCGCCGGCGTCGGCCTGCGCGCGGGTGCTGGCGGGCCCAAGCAGTACGCGCTGCTGGCCGGCCGCAGCGTGGTGGCGCACACCTTGCGGGCGCTGGCCGGTGTGCAGCGGCTGCAAGCCACGCTGGTGGTGCTGGCGCCCGGCGACGACAGCTTCCTGCGCTATGCCCCCGGCTACGGCGGCGCGCGCGAATGGTGGGCTGATTGCGGCGGCGCCACACGCGCCGACACCGTGTCCGCCGGTCTGCAAGCGCTGCGCGAACGCGGTGCCGATGAAGGCGACTGGGTGCTGGTGCACGACGCCGCGCGCTGCCTGCTGCAAGCCGCCTGGGTCGACCGTTTGATAGACGCTTGTCTGGACGACCCCGTGGGTGGCTTGCTGGCGCTGCCGCTGGCAGACACGCTGAAGGCCGCCGACGCCCAACACCGCGTCGCCGCGACGCTGGACCGCAGCGCCAAGTGGCTGGCGCAAACGCCGCAGATGTTTCCCTTGGGCCTGCTGCAAAAGGCGCTGCATCAAGCCGCCGCGGCCGGCGTGGCCATCACCGATGAAGCCAGCGCCATCGAACACCTGGGCCTGGCGCCGCGGCTGGTGCCGGGTGCGCAGGAAAACTTCAAACTCACCTGGCCAGCAGACTTTGTGCTGGCCGCCCGTTTGCTTGAAACCCGTTTTCTGGAGACGCCATGAACCTGCATGCGCTGCGCATTGGCGAAGGCTGGGACAGCCACCAACTCGTCGCCGGCCGGCCGCTGGTGCTGGGCGGCGTGACCATCCCGCACACCCACGGCCTGCTCGGCCATTCCGATGCTGATGCGCTGCTGCATGCCATCACCGATGCGCTGCTGGGCGCCGCCGGGCTGGGCGATATCGGGCGCCACTTTCCCGACAACGACACCACCTTCAAAGGCGCTGACTCGGTGCTGCTGCTGGCCGAAGCGGCGCGCCGCGTGCAGGCCGCCGGCTTCGACATCGTCAACATCGACAGCACCATCGTCGCCCAGGCGCCGAAGATGGCGCCGCACATTGCGGCCATGTGCGCGTGCATCGCGGGCACGTTGGGGCTGGCGCTGGACGCTGTCAACGTGAAGGCCAAGACGGCCGAGAAAATGGGCCCCGTGGGTGAGGGCCGGGCCATTGAAGCGCGGGCGGTGTGCCTGCTGCTGCGTCGATGAACTGCGCCGATGAACTGCGCCGACAAGCCGCGCCGTTCAGCTGCTTGATCTGACACGCCGGCCGGTGCGCGCCACCATGGGCTCGGTGCCCAGCGCGCGCTTCAAGCGCAGGTGGGCCACCAGCCCGCCGTCGGGTGCGTTGGCCAATTCCAGACTGCCGCCCATGCGCAGCATGGCTTTCTCGACGATGGCCAGGCCCAGGCCGGCGCCGGTGGCCGCGGTGCGCGCGGCGTCGCCACGAAAGAAAGGCGTCGTCAGCTGTGGCAGTTTTTCAGGTGCCACACCGGGGCCCTGGTCGCGCACGCTGATGATCGCCCAGGGCCCCGTCTTGACATAGCTGATGGCGACCTCGGCCACGCCGGTGTAGGTGCCGCGCCCGTAGCGGCGGGCGTTTTCGAACAGGTTCAGGAAGACGCGTCCGAGTTCGGTTTCATCGGCCATCACCGCCAGGTCTATGGCCACGCGCGACGTGATGCGAATTTGCGTCGGGTCTCTGAACAGCGTGGCTTCATGGTCTATCAACTGCGACACATGCACCGGCCGCAATTGCGTTTCACCCGGCCGCGCGTAGTCCATGAATTTGTCGATGATGGCGTCAAGCTGGTCGATGTCGAGCGCCATGTTGTGCTTGGCCTCCTCGTCTTCCACACTCATCTCGGTTTCCAGGCGCAGGCGCGCCAGCGGCGTGCGCAGGTCGTGGCTGATGCCGGCCAGCATCACCGCGCGGTCTTCTTCGACGCGCGCCAGTTCACGCGCCATGCGGTTGAAGCCCATGTTGACTTCGCGTATCTCGCTGGTCAGCGTGTTTTCGTCGAGCCGTGAATCCAGGTCGCCTTCGCGGATGCGGCTGGCCGCAAAAGACAACTGGCGCAGCGGCCGGTTGATGAGGCTGGCAATGGCCACCGAACCCAGCAGCGTGGCCAGCAGCGCAATGCCCGTCCAGGTCAGCCAGGTGTCGCGGTTGATGGCCGCGCCGTGGGCCGATTCGGCCTGCAGCCAGTAGCGGTCACGGTCTATCGAAAAGCCGACCCACATGCCGGGCGTGCCGTTGACGCTGCGCGCCACCACGGCGTCTGGCCCCAGCGCGTTGCGCAGGTCTTCGCTGACGCGGCGTGAAAAGCGGTCTTGCTCATAGGCTTCCCAGCGGTCAGCGGGTTCGCGCGGGGTCACGCGCGTGGCTTCTTGCGCCGTCAGGCTTTTCAGCAAGGCTACGCGGTTGATGCCGTCGGCGGTTTTCAGCGCCGCGCGCGCCAGGTTCACCAGCCGCGCCGTCTGCTGCGCGGCCTGCATGGCACGGGGTTCGAATTCCAGCGCGCGCAAGGTTTGCAGCCAGGCAAATACGCCCCCGGCCAGCAGCACGGCCAGCAGGAAGAAGGTGCGCCAGAAAAGGCTCAGGCCGACGGTGTTGCGGCGTGCCACGGCACTAGATGCTCATCATCCGCGCAGGGCCCGCGAACCGTCCGCGAACCGTCCACAAATCGTCCGCGAATCGTCCACAGACGGCCCAACCCCGCGCGCAGTGGAGCAGGCGCACAAGCACAAACCCGCCGGCATCAGCTGGCGCCATCGGGCACGAAGACATAACCCACACCCCACACCGTCTGGATGTAGCGCGGCTGTGCCGGATCGGGTTCGAGCATCTTGCGCAGGCGCGAGATCTGCACATCCAGGCTGCGGTCGAAGGGCTCGAACTCGCGGCCCCGGGCAAGCTGCGCCAGCTTGTCACGACTGAGCGGTTGACGCGGGTGGCGCACCAACGCCTTGAGCATGCTGAACTCACCCGTGGTCAGTGCAATTTGCTCGCCATGTTTTGAAAGCCGGCGCAGCGAAAGATCGAACTCGAAAGGCCCGAAGTTCACCACCTGCGCTTCTTTGCTGGGCGCGCCCGGTGCTTCTTGCGTCGGCCGGCGGCGCAGCACGGCGTGAATGCGGGCCAGCAACTCGCGCGGGTTGAAGGGCTTGGGCAGGTAGTCGTCGGCGCCCACTTCCAGGCCCACGATGCGGTCAACATCTTCGACCTTGGCGGTGAGCATGATGATCGGCGTCAGGTCGTTGGCCGCACGCAGCCGGCGGCAGATGGACAGGCCATCTTCACCGGGCAGCATCAGGTCCAACACGATGAGATCCACCGTCTCGCGCGTGAGCACCCGGTTCAGCGCCTTGGCGTCTTCGGCCAGCAGCACATCAAAGCCTTCCTGGGCCAGGTAGCGGCGCAGCAGGTCGCGGATGCGGGCATCGTCGTCGACCACCACAATGCGGTCGGCACGGGTGTTGGCAGGCGTGGTCATGAACAGCTCCCAATTTGTAACAGCCGCATTGTGAGGGGCTGAACCTTGGCGTTTTGGGCTGGTCTGACGGCCTGTTACAAGTCTTTCCGCACCGCAGCGGAAAGGCATTTGCCAAGCTGTGAAATGCGCCACACCGTGCGCGTTTCGATAAGGATTCCCATGAAATTTGTACGCTGTGTTGCCGCTGTTGCGCTGGTCTTGCCGGGGCTGCCCGTCGCCGCCCAAACCTTGCCGGTGCCGCAAAACGTGGCCAGCCTGACGGCCAGTGCTGCGCTGGAAGTGAACAAGGACTGGCTGACCGTGGTCTTTGCCACCACGCGTGAAGGCGGCGATGCAGGCGCGCTGCAAAACCTGTTGAAGCAGGCGCTGGACACTGCGTTGACCGAAGCCCGCAAGGCCGCCAAGCCGGGGTTGGTGGAAGTGCAGACGGGCGCGTTTTCGCTCTACCCGCGCTATGCACCGGTGGCCACCAAGGGGTCGTCCGCGGGCCTGCCCGGCGGCATCGTCGGCTGGCAGGGCAGCACCGAACTGGTGGTGCAGGGGCGTGACACGCAAGCCATCGCGCAACTCACTGCGCGCATCCAGACGCTGAGCATCGCGCGCGTCGGCTTTTCACTGTCGCGTGAGGCGCGCGAAAAGGTCGAAGGCGAGGTGGCCGCATCGGCCATAGACCGTTTTCGCAGCCGCGCCGAAGCCGTCAGCAAGCAATTCGGCTTTGCCGGCTACACGGTGCGTGAAGTGACGGTCAACACCGACAGCGGCGGCAGCATGCCGATGGTGCGCGTGCGGGCCATGGCTGTGGCCAGCGACGATGCCGCCTTGCCGACGGAGGCCGGCAAGGCCACCGTCACCGCCACTGTCAGCGGCAGCGTGCAGATGGTGAAGTAGCCGCTGCGGCTTTTGCGTTTGATAGCGGCGGGCGGCAGCAAACCACAGCGGACCACGGCGGACAACAGTGGGCTACTGCGCCGTCCAGCCGCCGTCCACCGCCCAGGCCACACCCCGCACATTTTGCGCGGCAGGTGAACACAGGAAGACCACCAGCTCGGCCAGTTCTTCGGGCGTGGTGAACTGCAGCGAAGGCTGCTTTTCGGCCAACAGGTTGTGCTTGGCCTGGTCGTTGCTGATGCCTTCAGCGGCGGCCTTGGCGTCAACCTGCTTTTGCACCAGCGGCGTCAACACCCAGCCCGGGCAGATGGCGTTGACGGTGACGCCGGTGGTGGCACTTTCCAGCGCCGCTGACTTCGTCAAACCGACCAGCCCGTGCTTGGCCGCCACATAGGCGCTCTTGGAAGGTGAAGCCACCAGCCCGTGCGCCGATGCCACGTTGACGATGCGCCCCCAGTTGCGCTGCTTCATGCCCGGCAGCGCCGCGCGCATGGCGTGGAAGGCAGCACTGAGGTTGATGGCGATGATGGCGTCCCACTTTTCGACGGGGAAGTCTTCTACCAGCGCCACATGCTGGATGCCGGCGTTGTTGACAAGGATGACGCAGCTGCCAAAGGTGGATTCGCAAGAGCGCACCATGTCCAGAACCTGGTCGGGCTTGCTCATGTCGGCGCCGTGGTAAGCGGCTTCGGGGCAATGGGCGCGCACCTGGGCCAGCGCGGCGTCAACATCACCAAAGCCATTGAGCATGATGTGGGCACCGTGGCGTGCCAGCGTCAGCGCAATGCCAAGGCCGATGCCGCTGGTGGACCCGGTGACGAGGGCGGTCTTTCCGTTGAGCATGAAGTGGGCTCCGCGCAGTGGTTGATACGATGCTTTCATTATCTGCCGCAGACCGAGCCCACCATGACCGAACCGCGCCTGGCCCATGTGCAATGCCTGGGTGCCATGGGCCTGCACCGCATGGCTTATTGGGAATGGGGCGACGCCGCCAACCCGCGCGTCGTCGTCTGCGTCCACGGCCTGTCGCGCCAGGGCCGCGACTTCGACACGCTGGCGCAAGACCTGGCCAGCGACTACCGCGTGGTCTGCCCCGACGTGGTCGGCCGCGGCCACTCGGACTGGCTGGCCAACCCCGCCGGCTACGCGATACCGGCCTATGTGGCCGACATGGTGACGCTGATCGCGCGGCTGAATGTGCCGCAGCTGGACTGGGTGGGCACGTCGATGGGCGGGCTCATCGGCCTGGTGCTGGCTTCGTTGCCGGCCAGCCCGCTGCGCCGGCTGGTGCTCAATGATGTCGGGCCCGCCATTCAGCCCGAAGCACTGCGCCGCATCGGCAGCTATCTGGGCCAGCCGCAACACTGGAAGACGGTGGACGAAGCGGCCGATGCGCTGTGGGCCATCTCGCAAGGCTTTGGCCCGCACACGCGTGCACAGTGGCTGGCGCTGACGCGAGCGCAACTGGTGGCGCAGGAACAAGACGGCGTGGCCGGTTTCAAGTCGCATTACGACCCGGCGATTGCGGTGCCGGTGCGGGCCATCACGCCCGAGCTGGCTGCCGCCGGCGAAGCCATGTTGTGGCACAGCTACGACCGCGTCACCGCGCCCACGCTGCTGTTGCGGGGCGCTGAAAGTGACCTGCTTTCACCGGCCACCGCGCTGGCCATGACGCAGCGCGGCCCGCGCGCACAACTGCATGAACTGGCCGGCGTGGGCCATGCACCCACGCTGGTGGCGGCCGACCAGCGGGGCGTGGTGCGCGGCTTTCTGCTTGCGCCATGACCCACCGTGAACCTGCCATGAACCCAGCATGAAAACCGCGCAGGCCGCCGCGCCCGAAGGCACGGCCGCCATCGTGCACCTGGCCAGCGCCGCTGCCGCTGCGCCCGCTGTGCCGGATGGGCCTGATGCGTCCGCTGCACCCGAAGTAGCGGATGGCGACCCGGTACAACGCGCCCGTGCCTTTGCCGAGCCGCTGTTGGCCGGCCAGGTGCTGGACACCGGCGAAGACGCGCTGGGCCATGCCGACGGCACGGCGGCCGTGCTGCGCCACATTGGCGCCGGGCCAGCGCTCTGCGCAGCCGCCTACCTGGTCTATGCAGGTGACTATCTGCAGCGCCCCGAAGAAGTGGTGCGCAAGGCCTTTGGTGAAAGCTACGCCAGCCTGGTGACGTTGACGCGCAAGCTGGTGCAGATACAGCGTGCCGCGCGCGTGGTGCAGCCGGCGCACAGTGGGCATGGCGGGCATGGCCTGCAAACTGAGCGTGTGCGCAAGATGCTGCTGGCCTTCAGCCGCGACCTGCGCGTGGTGCTGCTGCGCCTGGCCTCACGCCTGCAAACGCTGCGCTGGTTTGCGGCCCAGCGCAAGCCTTGCCCCGAAGCGCTGGCCAGCGAATCACAGCAGGTGTTTGCGCCCTTGGCCAACCGGCTGGGCATCTGGCAGATCAAGTGGGAACTGGAAGACCTGTGCTTTCGCTTTTTGCAGCCCGATGACTACCAGCGCGTGGCGCGCCTGGTCGATGAAAAACGTGCCGAACGTGAACACAGCGTGGTCGCCGCGCGCGAACAACTGGTGGCCGTGTTGGCCGCAGCCGGTGTGCCTGCCGACGTGCAAGGCCGGCCCAAACACCTGTACAGCATCTGGAAAAAGATGCAGGCCAAAGGCCTGGTCTTCACGCGCGTGTTCGACACCCGCGCCTTGCGCGTCATCGTGCATGACGTGCCCGCCTGCTACATGGCGCTGGCTTGCGTACACGCGGCCCTGACGCCGGTGGACGGCGAGTTCGACGACTACATCGCGCGCCCCAAACCCAACGGCTACCAAAGCCTGCACACGGTGGTGCTGGGGGCTGATGCGCGTCCGCTGGAAGTGCAGATACGCACGCGCGCCATGCACGAACATGCAGAACATGGTGTGGCCGCGCACTGGATGTACAAGGAAGCGGGGGCCAAGGGCTACGCCGGCGTGGCCGCCAGCGGCGACCATGAAGACCGCATCGCCGAAGCACGCAAGGCCGTGCTGCGCGAACTGCTGGCCTGGGAGCGTGACTTCGCAAGCCTTGGCCCTGCCAGCGGCGGCGCCGCGCCGGCCGCAGATGACAGCGACCGCATCTACGTCTTCACGCCGCAGGCCACCATCATCGACCTGCCGGCCGGCGGCACACCCATCGATTTCGCCTACAGCCTGCACACCAGCCTGGGCCACCGCTGCCGCGGCGCGCGGGTGGACGGCGTGATGGTGCCGCTGCACACGCGGTTGCTGTCAGGCCAGACGGTGGACATTACGGCCATCAAGGAAGGTGGCCCTTCGCTGGACTGGCTGAACCCCGAACTGCACTACCTGGCCAGCCCGCGCAGCAAGGCCAAGGTGCGTGCCTGGTTCAACGCCGAACAACAGGCGCAGACCATCGCAAAAGGCCGTGAAGCCGTGGAAAAACTGCTGCAACGCACCGGCCGCACGGCGATGGAGCGCCAGGCGCTGGCCGAACAACTCGGCTTCAAGAATGCCGAGGCGCTGTTCGAGGTGGTCGGCAAGGACGAATATTCGCTGCGCAACATCGAAAACCTGCTGCGCCCGGCCGAGCCCGTGCCCGACGAAGACCGCGTGCTGCTCAGCCGCTCGCGCAGCGAAGAAGGCGGTGGCCGCGGCGGCGTGCTGGTGGTCGGCATGGACTCGCTGCTGACCACGCTGGGCCGCTGCTGCCGGCCCGCGCCGCCCGATGCGATACGCGGCTTCGTGACCCGCGGCCGTGGCGTGGCCGTACACCGGCGCGACTGCAGCAACCTGCGCCAGATGGTACTGAGGTCACCTGGCCGCGGCATCGATGTCGCATGGGGCACGCCAGGCCACGACAAAGCGCCCGTCTACCCGCTGGACGTGGTCATAGAAGCCGCCGACCGCGGCGGCCTGCTGCGCGACATTTCAGAGGTCTTCGCCAAGGACAAAATCAACGTCACCGGCGTCCACACCCAAAGCGCCAAAGACGGCAGCACGGCCTGGATGACCTTCACCGTGGAAGTGGCCGACACCGCCCGGCTGGGCCCGGCGCTGGCACAGATCGGCCGCGTGGCGGGCGTTCGTCACGCGCGGCGCAAGTAAGGGCCGTGTCTTCGGCGGCGAGTGGTCCGATATACTTCGTGGCTGACTCAGGCGCGTAGCTCAGCTGGTTAGAGCACCACCTTGACATGGTGGGGGTCGATGGTTCGAGTCCATTCGCGCCTACCAAATTTCCGCAAGGACAGGCGGTAGGAAGAACAAGCACCTGGCGCGCACTTTCAGTGAACGCCCGGTGCTTTTTCTTGGCGGTACGGAAAAGGTACGGAAATTGGTTTCGATGAGGCGATCGGGCCGCGCGTTGGGATGGTCATCGTCATTGCCGCAGCGCAACCCCTGCCGCCCGCGACGCTGGCAGCACGAGATGAATTTCATGTGTGCCGTAGGCATGGGTAGCACCCGCAAGCGCGGGCCGACCGTCCACAAAACCCAGCTTGCGTGCCAGCGCCAGCATGCGCGAGTTCTCGGCCAGCACCGTGGCCACCAGGCGTTGGGTGCCGTGTTCGCGCACGGTGCGGATCAGCTTGTGCAGCAGCACGCTGCCCAAGCCCGTGCCCTTGAGGTCGGAGCGCACGACGATGCCGAACTCGGCATCGATGTTGTCGGGGTCGGCAATGGCCCGCGCGACGCCCAGCGTCTCTTCCACGCCATCCGGTCCCGGGGCCACAGCCAGGATGGCCATCTCGCGTTCGTAGTCGATCTGCGTCAGCCGTGCCAGTTCGCTGTGCTCGATATTGCGTCGGCTGTAAAACACGCGCATCCGTATGTCCGCAGGGTCGAGGTGCGTCAGGAATTCCAGATGCTGGGCTTCGTCTTCGGGCCGGATCGGCCGCAGCGTCAGGGTGCGGCCCTGCCAGACCACGGTTTCCACCCACTGCGCGGGGTAGGGGCGGATGGCGAAGTTCCTGGCCCCGGCGGGCGCTGTGCTGCTGACACGGATGCGCGCATCCAGCGCGATGGCGCCCTCGTGGTTGACGATCAACGGGTTGATGTCCAGTTCGGCAATGTGCGGCACGTCAGCCAGCAGTTGCGAGAGCGCGACCAGCACCGCGTGCAAGGCCGCCCGGTCGGCCGGCGGCGTATCCCTGAATCCGTTCAGCAGCTTGGCCACGCGCGTGCGCTGTACCAGTGCGTGGGCCAGCGTCGCATTCAACGGCGGCAGGGCCACCGCGCGGTCGGCCACCCCTTCGACCGAGGTGCCGCCCTGGCCGAACAGGATCACCGGGCCGAACACGCTGTCGATGCTGGTGCCGACGATCAACGCTTGGGCATGGCTGCGCCGCACCATCGCCTGCACGGTGAAGCCTTGCACGCGCGCATCGGGCCGGGCCTGCTGCACGCGCGCCAGCATGGCCTGCGCGGCGCCATCCACTGCCGCAGCGTTGTCGAGGTTCAGCGCCACGCCGCCAACGTCTGACTTGTGCGAGATGTCGGCCGACAGCATCTTCAACACCACCGGAGAGCCGATGGCCTGGGCGGCGTTGACCGCGGCCTGCGGCTGCGGGCCGACACTGCGGGTGGCCACCACGGCAATGCCGTAGGCGCTGAGCACGGCCTTGGCTTGCGGCCCGGTGAGCATGTCGCGGCCCTCGGCCAATACGTGCTGTATGAGCGTTAGCACGGCGGCTGTATCGGCGCTGTGGCCAGCGCTGCCCGACCCCACGGTGGACGGCAGGTCAGCAGGCGTCTCCATCAGTTGGGCCTGGTTGCGGCGGTAGGTCACCAGCATCGCAAACGCGCGCACCGCTTCTTCGGGTGTCGGGTAGCCGGCGATCCCCGCGTCCTGAAAAATCTGGCGCGCTTGCGCCACCGCCGCGGCGCCCAGCCAGCAAGCCATCAGGCGGGGCGTGGGATGGCTGGCCAGCGGCACCAGCGCGCGCGCAATGTCGGCGCTGGGCACGATGGCCGTGGGGGCGTGGATGAACAGCACGGCGCCGGCCTTGGGGTCTTCGTTCAAGACCTGCAGCGCTTGCACATAGCGTTCCACCGGAGCGTCACCGATGATGTCTATCGGGTTGCCGCGCGACCAGTTGGCGGGCAGCAGCGCATTCAGTTTTTGCAGCGTGGCCTCGCTCAGATCGGCCCGCTTCACCCCGGCGTGCGACGCCGCGTCGGCAGCCATCACGCCAGCGCCGCCGCCGTTGGTGAGGATGGTGAGTTCTTCGCAGCGGTTGGTGCGAAAGCGCGTCAGCGTCTCAGCCGCCAGGAACAATTGCGCCAGCGTGTCCACACGCAGCATGCCGGCGCGGCAAATGGCTGCGTCGTAGACCAGGTCTGACCCAGCCAGGGCGCCGGTGTGCGACGCAGCCGCGCGCTGACCCTGCTGCGAACGACCGGCTTTGACCACGATCACCGGCTTGTTGCGTGCCGCAGCGCGCGCCGCGGACATGAACTTGCGCGACGATGTGATGGATTCGATGTACAGCAGGATGGCGCGTGTCTTTGGGTCGCTGGCCAGGTAGTCGAGCATGTCGCCGAAGTCGACGTCGGCGTGCTCGCCCAGCGACACAAAGTGCGAAAAGCCGATGGCTTGGGCGCGCGCCCAGTCGAGCACCGTGGTCACCAGCGCGCCCGATTGCGAAACGAAGGCCAACTCACCAGGCACGGCACCCGTATGCGCAAAGCTGGCATTCAGGCCGATGTGCGGCGCCAGCAGGCCGATGCAGTTGGGCCCCAGGGATGCGTAGCAGGTAAGGGCGCACGGCGGCGAGCATCGCGATTTTCTGGGCGGCGTCAAGCCCGGCAGTCAACACCACCGCGGCGCGTGTTCCAAGGGCGCCCAACTCGTCGATCAAGCCCGCCACGGTGGCCGCAGGCGTGCAGATCACAGCCAGTTCGGGAATGCACGGCAAATCGGCAACGCGTGCAAACACGGCTTGCCCGTCGAATGCGTAGCGCTTCGGATTGACCGCGAATATCGGGCCTTTGAAGCCACCCGTACCACCACCTTGCAGGTTCGCCCACACCCTGGCGCCCACGCTGGCGGCGCGCTGTTACGCGCCGAACACAGCCACAGAGGCCGGGTCAAACAATTGATCGAGATTGCGAATGCTCATGTGTAGGCCCGTGGTGTTGTGGCTGCCAGGGCGCACCCTGCAGCAGGCATGTGCCGCCCAATGACGCGCCATGATGCTCGCTCACAGGACGCCGACCTTGATCGGCGTCAATGGCGCATTCAGGCCGTGCCTGCAAAACACCTGCGCCACAAGGAAAGCCTTCGCCGACTTGAGATGGATCATGGTGGTCAGCCCGTTGCAGGCCGAACATGCAGGCAAAGCAATCTCGCCGCGAACCACAAAGGAAATCTCCCCATGAGTCTGTTTCACGCTGTGGTTTGGACCGACCACCAGTCTGCCCAGGTGCTGCAATTCGACGCCGAGCAGGTGCTGGCGAACAAGCTCAAGGCGCACACGCACCCCACCGCGCAGCACGGCAGCGGCGTGCGGGCTGAGCATGAATTCTTCGGCGCGCTCTGTGACGCGCTGGACGACGTCGGCGCGGTGTTGGTCACCGGCTCGCACACGGCAACAGCCGACTTCCGTCACTACGCCGACAAGCACCGGCCGCAAACGGCTGCGCACATCGTCGCCTACGAAGTGGTTGACCGCCTGAGCGAAAACCAGCTGGTGGCGTTCGCGCGCAAGTATTTTCTTCAACATGCCGGCATGCTCAAGACCTGAAGGCAAGTTTGATGTTCGTGACGCACGCCTGGCCGACGCCGCGCCTGGCAAGGCTTTGAGCACTGCGGGGGCGTCGGTGCTGGACGACGCTGTCGAATCCGATGCGTTCACGCGCTGGGACGCGCAGGCCGGCGGCCGGCGTTTCGCTGAATCGTCGTTGCGCATTGCCGGCATGCACTGCGCCGCGTGCGCCGGCACGGTGGAGCAGGCACTGGCGCGCGTGCCCGGCGTGCTGGGCGCGCGCGTCAGTGCCGCAGCGCAGTGCGCCACGGTGCGCTGGGACGCTGACCTGACGCGCCCGTCGGCCCTGGTGCGCGCGATCAAGCGCGCAGGCTACGGCGCCGCGCCCGACACTGCCGCCGCGGCCCGCGGTTTGCGCCAGGCCGAAGCCCGCAGCGCGCTGTGGCGTCTGTTCGTCGCCGCCTTTTGTGCGATGCAGATCATGATGCTGGCCACCCCGGCATACGTCAGTGGATCTGGAGAGTTAGCACCCGACCTGAAGCAATTGTTCGACTGGGGCGGCTGGCTGCTGAGCTTGCCGGTGCTGTGGTTCTCGGCCCAGCCCTTCTTTGCCGGCGCGTGGCGGGCGTTGCGCGCGCGGCGCATCGCCATGGGCGTGCCGGTGGCGCTGGGCAGCGCAGTGGCTTTCATCGCCAGCAGCGGCGCGGCTTTTGATCCGGGTGGCCTGTTCGGCACCGAGGTCTACTTCGATTCGCTGGCCATGTTCGTCAGCTTCCTGCTCGGCGGTCGCTACCCCGAAATGCGCGCACGCCACCATGCCGAGCAGTTGCTTGAAGCCGCCACGGCACAACTGCCCGACACGGCGCTGCGGCTGTTGCCACACGGCGGGGTGGAAGTTGTCAGCATCAAGCGGCTGCACGCGGGCGACCTGCTGCGCATTCCCGTCGGCCAGCCCTTCGCCGCTGACGGCGTGCTGACCGAAGGCGCCACCGCGGCCGATGAGTCACTGCTGACGGGCGAGTCGCACCCGGTGGCCAAGGCTTGCGGTGCCGCGGTGGTGGCCGGCAGCGTGAACCTGCTGGCGCCGGTGGTGATGCGCGTTGATCGCCTCGGTGCTGACACGCGCTACGAAGCCATCGTCGCGCTGATGCGCGAAGCGCGCACACAGCGCCCCGCGCTGCTGGCCACGGCCGACCGCTGGGCTGCGCCTTTCCTGTGGGCCGTGCTGCTGCTGGCTGCCGCCGCGGGCGCGGTGTGGAGCGTGGTCGACCCAGCGCGGGCGGTGTGGGTCGTCGTCTCGGTTCTTTGAGCGTTAGGGCAACGCTGATCAAGTCCCTCGCGGCGCGCGCATCCCTGCTTTGGGCGGTCTGCGGCGTTGCAAATCCTCGCCATAGCCGGGCTATGGCTGTGGTTTGCGCCTTGCAGCCCATCCCAAACCAGGGCGCGCGCACTCGCGACGGACTTCATCAGCGTCGCCTTAGTTGGTGACAGGCTCAAGCTATGAGCCACCAGACTGTCAAAGCTGACTTCGCTGCCCCATGTGGAGGGCAGTTGGAGTTGGCTATGAAAGCAGCAGAGCTGAAGCGTTTGCTGGATTCGGTGGCAAGGCTGACGATGGGGCAGAAGGCCGATGTGCTGGAGGCGCTGCACGCAGGCGGGGATGACGCGGAAGTTCGCTCGATAGCGGAGTCGCGCTTGATGCAGACGCCGGCGTGCCCACACTGCGAGGGCGGCTGGATCGTTCGCAACGGCAGTGCCAGTGGCCGGCAGCGCTACAAATGCCGGGCCTGCCGGCGCACGTTCAACACGCTGACGTGTACGCCGCTGGCCAGGCTGCGTATGAAGGCCAAGTGGCTGCAGCAGCAGGATGTGTGGGTCCAGGCATTGAGCGTAAGCAAGGCGGCCGCTGCGCTGGATGTGGCGCCGACGACCGCGTTTCGCTGGCGTCATCGCTTCTTGCAGTTGGCGCAGGCCTTCAAAGCCAAAGAGCTGAGCGGCGTGGTCGAGGCCGACGAGACGTTGTTCCTGCGCTCCAGCAAAGGTCAGCGCCCGGGGCGCAAGCCGCGCAAGCCGGTGGGCGCGCGTCGCGCGATGAGCGTGGCATGGACCTGATGCCGATACGGGTTGTCCGAGACCGGTCGGGCGCGACGGCCGATTTCCTGCTGGAGGCAGTCTCCAAGGCCTGTCTGATCCAGGCGATGAAGACCCGCAGGCCGTCTGCACCGTCGCCTTCCGGCTCTTCTGGGCCGTCATTTCGATGGCCACGGCGATGACTGCGCTGCCCTTGCTCGCGCCGGCGGCGTTGAACGCGCACGGCAAGCCAGCGCGCGGCGAGCGATGGACGCAGCGCTGATCGCCGCTGGCCTGACGATGGGTGTCGTCGCTTCGCCGCATTGCATGGCGATGTGCGGCGCGCCCTGTGCTGCATTGACCAGTGGCTGTGGCCGCAGCGCCACCGGCTTCCACCTTGGCCGCGTGCTGGGCTACGCGGCAGGTGGCGCCACCGCCGCCAGCAGCGTGGCCGCGCTGGGCGTGTGGACGCAGTGGGCGCCCGCGCTGCGACCACTGTGGACGCTGCTGCACCTGGCCTTGCTTGCACTGGGCTTGTGGTGGCTGGCCACCGGCCGCCCGCCGCAATGGATGCAGCGCAACGCCGCCGTGCCGGTGCGCGTGGTCGGCCGGCGCGCAAAGCCACTGCGTGCTGGCGTGGCGGGCCTGGCCTGGGTGGCGTGGCCCTGCGGCGCGCTGCAGGCCGCGTTGCTGCTGTCGGCGCTGGCCAGCAGTGCGCAGGGTGGCGCCGCCACGATGGCGGCCTTTGCACTTGGATCAATGCCAGCGCTGGCGCTGGCGCCCTGGGCCGTGGCGCGATGGCAGGCCATCGGGGGCGGCAAGCCCTCGTCGGTGCAATGGGCGGGCTTCCGATCTCGCGTGGCGGGCCTCGGTCTTGCACTGGGTTCGGGCTGGGCCCTGACGCACGGGCTGTGGCAGCGGCTGGGGGTTTGGTGCGGGCTTTGAATCCAGTCGGCACAGCGCCCAGCCTGCCGACTTTTGCCGCGCAGCAACGCGTGCACTTCGGCCATTTCAAACCGACAGCGGCCTCTTGCGCTGACCTTGCATTGCCCTTGCGTTGATCTTGCGTTGCCCTTGCGCCGCCCTTGCGTTGATCTTCCTCAAGGCCGGCCAACATCGGCAGCGCAAGATGTCTGGCACGTCAGCGTTTTCAGGGTCACGTCATGTTGAACACCAGCCACCTTTCAGCGCTTGGCCGCAGGCTGTGGTGGGCCGCGTGGTCGGCAGGGTTGATCGCGCTGCCACTGGCGGCACAACCACACGGCGAACCCGTACCCGGTGACTACCGTGTCATCGAAGGCAAGGCAGACCGTGGCACCTACACCGGCTGGCGCTTGTTTCACACCACTTGCTATGGCTGTCATGGCGTCGGCGCCGTGGGCACCGACATTGCGCCGAACCTAGTGGAACGTGTGAAGACACTCACGCCGCGCGCGTTCGCGACCAAGGTGCTGACGAGCTACCGCATCGTGCTGCCGGTCAACGAAGCCAACAACGAGGATCGCGACACCGAGCGCGCTGCGCTGATCGAAGACGTGATGCGG
>JANMJI010000009.1:0-8308 GCA_031371275.1 Betaproteobacteria bacterium | reverse complement strand
CACCTGGCAGCGCATCCGCACGCGGCAAACCGCCGTGCCCTGGCATGTGGCCCTGCTGACGCTGGCCGCCATGTGTCTGCTGGCCGGGCCGGCGGCGATGCTGTCTGGCCCCTACCATCTGCTGGGCACCGATCTGACGGGCAACGACGTGCTCTACCAGTCGCTGAAGAGCATCCGCACGGCCTTTGTCATCGGCACCTTGGCGACCGTCGCCACGCTGCCGCTGGCTGTGGTGCTGGGCCTGCTGGCGGGCTACTTCCGCGGCTGGGTCGATGAGGTCATCCAGTACATCTACACCGTGCTCAGCTCGGTACCGAACGTGCTGCTGATCGCTGCCTGCGTGTTGATGGTGCAGGTCTTCCTGGACAAGAACCCCGACCTGTTCGAGACCGGCGCCGAGCGTGCCGACCTGAAGCTGTTCTTGCTGTGCGTGGTGCTGGGCGTTACCGGCTGGGCCGGGCTGTGCCGTTTGCTGCGCGGCGAAACGCTGAAGCTGCGCGAGCTGGATTACGTGCAGGCCGCCAGTGCGTTCGGCGTCAGCGACGCCCGCATCATGTCGCGCCACATCTTCCCCAATGTCGCGCACCTGATGCTGATCGTCACCGTGCTCGAATTCAGCTCGCTGATCTTGTACGAAGCCGTGCTGTCGTATGTCGGCGTCGGTGTTGATCCTTCGATGAACAGCTTCGGCGGCATGATCAACCTGGCGCGCAACGAGATGAGCCGCGACCCGGTGGTGTGGTGGAGTTTTGCTTCGGCCTTCGGCTTCATGGTCACGCTGGTGTTGGCCGCCAACTTGTTTGCCGACGGTGTGCGCGATGCTTTCGACCCGCGGGCGCGCGTCTTGCGCAGCCGACGCGTGGCGCATGCAACACCCGCACGCAAGGCGGCTTGAATATGCCCCAAGCTCACTTCGTTCGCTGCCCCCGAGGGGCGCTTCAGGCCCTTCGGGCGGCCGGGCGGGCCTGACCATGCTCAACATCCAGAATTTGCAGGTTGAGCTGGAATCAGAAACGGGCCTGGTGCGCGCCATCGACGGCATGCGTTTGAGCATCGAACGCGGCGAGACTTTTGCGCTCGTCGGCGAATCGGGCTGCGGCAAGAGCATGACGGCGCTGGCCTTGATGCGGCTGCTGCCCGAAGCCGGCTATGTGGCCGGCGGCGACATCCACATCGGCCAGGGCCGTGATGCGGTGGACGTGCTGGCGCTGCCCGAAGCGCAGATGCGCGCGGTGCGCGGTGGCCGCATCGGCATGATTTTTCAGGAACCTTCGACCAGCCTGAACCCGGTGATGAAGGTGGGCCAGCAGATCATTGAGGCCATTGAAGCCCACACGCCGCTGCGCGGTGCCGCGGCACGCGCCAAGGCCATCGACTGGCTGCAGCGTGTGGGCATTTCAGAGCCCGAGCGGCGCATCGACGAATACCCGTTCCGCATGAGCGGCGGCCAGAAGCAGCGCGTGATGATCGCCATCGCGCTGGCCGCCGAGCCCGATTTCCTGATCGCCGACGAGCCGACGACGGCGCTGGACGTGACCATCCAGGCGCAGATCCTCGACCTGCTGAAAGACTTGCAGCGCGAACACCGCATGGGCCTGCTGCTCATCACGCACGACCTGGCGGTGGTCTCGGGCATGGCCCACCGCGTGGCTTTGATGTACGCCGGGCAAATCATCGAAGTGGCGTCGGCGGCAGATTTCTTTGCTTCACCCAAGCACCCTTATGCACGGGCTTTGTTGCGTGCGCTGCCGGGCAGCGAAAGGCGCAGTGGGCCGCTGGAAGCGATAGCCGGCACGGTGCCACCGCTGTCGCAGGCCTTCACCGGGTGTCGCTTCGCACCGCGCTGTTCTGTCGTTATGCCGCATTGCGAGTACACCTTGCCAGCGCTGGATGAGGTGGCGCCGCGGCATGCCGTGCGGTGTCTGCTTTACGTCACCGATGCGCCGGCCATGCAGCCCTGCGCGCCTTCGGCGGCGCTTGTTGCCGCGCCGCAGCCGGCTGCTCTGGTGGCGATGCAGCCAGCGGCCAGCGCAAGCGCAACGGTGCTGCTCGACGTCCAAGACCTGCGCGTCCGCTTCCCCATCCGCGGCGGCCTGATGCAGCGCGTCAAAGGCCACTTCGACGCTGTCGGCGGTGTGTCCTTCCAGCTTGCACAAGGCCAGACCTTGGCGCTGGTGGGCGAATCGGGCTGCGGCAAGACGACCACCGGCAAGGCCATCGTGCAGTTGCTGCGCCGCGTGGCCCTGGTGGATGGCCGTGCGTTGCTGCAAGGCCGCAACCTGTTCGACATGCAGGGCGCTGAGCTGCAGGCCGCGCGGCGGCAGGTGCAGATCATCTTTCAAGACCCGTTTGCTTCGCTGAACCCGCGCATGCGCGTGGCCGAAATCCTGGACGAAGGCCTGGCCGCGTTGCAGCCCGATCTGGACGCCGGTGAGCGCCGCCAACGCATCGAACGCCTGACCGATCAAGTGGGCTTGCGCCGCGACGCGCTGGGCCGTTACCCGCACGAATTCAGCGGCGGCCAGCGCCAGCGCATTGCCATTGCCCGCGCGCTGGCGGTGCAGCCGCGCTTGATCGTCTGCGATGAGCCGACGTCGGCACTGGACGTGTCGGTGCAGGCGCAAATCCTGAACCTGCTGCGCGACCTGCAGCGTGAACTGGGCGTCAGCTATCTGTTCATCACACACAACATCGGCGTCGTGGAATACATCGCCGACCATGTGGCGGTGATGCGCGCCGGCAAGATTGAAGAGCAGGGTGCGTGCAGCGAAGTGCTGGCCCGGCCGACGCGCGACTACACGCGCATGTTGTTGGCGGCGGTGCCGCGGTTGGCCAGCATCCAGGACGTTTGAGCGGGGCCCGCGAGGGCGCACGGGTCGTATGCAGCCTGCAGCTGCTCAACGCTTGCAGCGCCGATCGGCCCGTCGACGTGGCGCTTGCGTTACCGCGGTCATGATCTTGAGGCCTGCTTGTTGCGCAGGCCCAACGACAAACGTCACGCTTGTCTCGGGGAAACCCCCGTAGGTGGATGTCCCGTCCCCGTTGGCCGATTCGGCTAAGCCGTTGAATCTAAACAATTTATGGATGTAACAAGAAGCACCATGGCACCGCCCATGTCGCGCGGGCCGCGTCATGCCCAGGCATCGGCGCTGCGCGACGAAGCGTTGCAGTCACAATCAAGTTACACGCTGCTTGGGCGCAAGCATCGGTGCCTTGATCGAGGCCAATCGATGTGCGCCAAGCAAGTGAATTGACCAGGCAACCTTCATCACAGGAGTCCGATTCACATGTTCAAAAGAACCAAAGTCTGCTCAGGCGCGCTCGTCGCGCTCGGCGGTGTCTTACTCGTCAGCGCCGGCTCGTCATGGGCGCAGCAACGTGTTGAGATCACCGGATCGCGCATCAAGTCGATTGGTGCAGTTTCCAACAGCCCGATCACCAGCATTGCCGCGGAAGAGATCAATTCGTCCCAGCCAGCGGCCGTCGAAGAAGTCATTCGCGGCCTGCCGGCTGCGGTGCCTGCCATCGGGCCGGGTACCAACAACGGCACCAACGGCACCGCCAGCATTGACTTGCGCGGCCTGGGTTCCAACCGCAACCTGGTGCTGATGAATGGCCGGCGCCTGCCGCCGGCAACCTTGGGCAACAGCGTCGACACGAACATCATTCCCGTGGCCTTGCTCGAGCGCATCGATCTCGTCACCGGCGGTGCCTCGGCGGTGTACGGCGCTGACGCCGTGTCTGGCGTCGTCAACTTCATCTTGAAGAAGAATTTCGAGGGCGTTGAAGCGCAGGCCACTTACGGCAAATCCGGCCACAGCGACGCGCAGAAGTACCGCACCGACTTCACGCTCGGCGCAAATCTCGCGGACGGTCGCGGCAACGTTGTGGTCAGCCTCGGCCGCACGCGCACCACGCCGCTGACCCAAGGTCAGCGCGAATACGGCGTGTTCCAGCTTGATCCCACCACCGGCGGCAACGGCGGTTCGACCACCGCCGTGCCGGCTTATTTTGTCGGCATTCCAGGTTTGACCGCGCGCGTGATAGACGCCACCTCTGGTTTGCTGCGTCCTGCTGTCGCGTCCGACCAGTACAACTTCAACCCGCCGAATTTTTACCAGACGCCGCTGGATCGGACGCAAATCACCGCTATCGGCCGCTTCACGATCAATGATTACGCCGAGGCCTACGCCGAACTGCTGAACACCAAGGCCAAGGTGATCTCGAACCTGGCGCCCACGGGCTCTTTCACCAACCCTTACTTCCTGCCGATAGGCAATCCGTTTCTGACAACACCAGTGCGCAATCAGCTTTGCGCCGCCTACACCATTGCGGCGGCGAACTGTGTGGCGGGCGACCCGACGGAAGTCAGGCTGTCGATCCGTCGCCGCTTTGTCGAGCTCGGGCCGCGCATCAACGACTTTGACAACACCACGACGAGTTACACCGTCGGCGTTCGCGGAGCCCTGCCTTATATCAACGACTGGAGTTACGACGCCTACGCGCAGAGCGGCAGTTCCGACCAGGTTTCGGCGCGCGTGAATTGGGGTTCTTACTCGAAGGTGCAACAGGCCCTGCGCGCCACCAACGCGACGACCTGCACCGTCAACACGAACGGTTGCGTGCCCATCAATTTGTTCGGTGCAAACGGCACGCTGACCCAGGCGATGCTGGCTTACGTCAATCTGTCAGCTGTGCAGACAACCCGTGTTCAGCAATCGGTTTACAACGTGTCGGTGAACGGCGATCTGGGCGCCATCAAGAGCCCGTTCAGCAAGTCGCCCATTGGCTTGGCGCTTGGTGCCGAACAACGCAAGCTGACTGCCGGCAACCGGTCTGACGGTCCGACACAGGTTCAGAACGAGGTCTTGGGCACCGGCGCCCCGACGCCTGATCGCACCGGCAGCCTGCAATTGAATGAAGGTTTCCTGGAAGCGCAGGTGCCTGTCGCTGAAGGCATCCTGGGCATCCACAGCCTGAATTTCGAGGGCGGCTACCGGACGACAGAATTCAAGACCACCGCCAGCAGCCAGAATTACGGTAGCTGGAAATACGGCATGGATTGGGCGCCGATCAAGGGCCTGCGTTTCCGCGCCATGCAACAGCGCGCCACGCGTTCGCCGAGCGTGAACGAGTTGTACGCGCCGGTCGTGACAGGCCTGGCCGGTCTGGCGATCGATCCTTGCCAGGGCAATCGGATCAACACCGCAGAGGCCAACACACCCGGCACCTTGTCTAACCTGTGCCGCCAGACTGGCGTTGCCGCCGCACAGATAGGCCTGGTTTCCGCGCCTTCGGCTGCCCAGATCAACAACACCAGCGGCGGCAACCCGAACCTCTCGCCCGAGGAAGCTGACACGACGACGCTGGGCCTGGTCTTCGAGCCTGACTTCGTGCCCGGGCTGTCGGTGACGGTTGATTACTTCAAGATCGAGGTCAACAAGGCGGTTTCTTCTGCCTCGTCGAGCCAGGTCATCAACGGCTGCTACACGGCGGCGCTCAACCCGGGTTTTAGTGCCGGCGCCGCATTCTGCGGTTTCGTCAGCCGTGATCCGCTGACAGGCAGCCTGAATGGCGGCTTGGGGACCATTACCCAATCTTCCAACCTGGGCAAGAACAATGTCGAAGGTACCGACTTCAGCATCAACTACCGGCTGCCGCTGAAGGCGGTCGGTCTGGATGGCTGGGGCCGTGTCGACCTCGGGATCAACGCGACACAGTACTCGAAGTGGCAGGTGAAGACGCTGCCGACGGTGGACACACTGAACTGTTTGGGCCTTTATGGTTCGAGTTGCGGTGACCAGACCGGCACACCGACGAACAAGACGAAATGGTCGCAGCGCACCACCTGGAACATGGGTACGTTTGCGGTCGGCTACAACTGGCGTCACCTGTCTGCCGTGTCGCTTGATCCGAACGAGACGGATGGCATCTTCGAGCCGTACAAGAAGATCAAGTCCTTCGACTACATCGACCTCAGCGCGAACTGGGATGTGACGAAGAACTTCCGGGTTGCGCTGGCCATCAACAATGCGGCCGACAAGAAGCCGCCGATTGTTGGTACCGGCTTGGCGAGTTCTGGCCTGAACAGCGGCAACACGTTCCCGCAAACGTATGACACGATTGGCCGGTTCTATTCGTTCTCGGCGCGTCTGAAGTTCTAAGCAACTGATACACCCGGCATTGCAGCCGGCTCAACGGCGCACAAACCCGACGACGGTTTGTGCGCCGTTTTCATTGGGCGGGGCCATGACGCACAGGCTTGTTTGACGGCATGACTACAAACGCGAGCCAGGTTCAGGCCATCGTCCGCGCCGGATTCGCGGCCCAGGGCCGCTTGGACCTGGAAGCGGCCGAGGCGGCTTATCTGCGCGCGCTGGATGTTGTGCCAGAGCACCCTGACGCGCTGCAACTTCTGGGGCTGCTGGTGCGGCGCCGCGGCGACCACGCGCAGGCCGAAGCGCTGCTGCGGCGTTCATTGCGCGCGCAGCCTTCGCAGCCGCATGTCTGGAACAACCTGGGCAACCTGCTGGCCCATGTCGGCCGAGCTGAAGATGCACTCGAAAGCTACGCGCAAGCGCTGGCCCTGCAGCCGCGCTATGCCGATGCCCACTACAACCGGGCCCGCATCCTGCACAGCGCGGGGCGTGTGGCTGAGGCCGCGAGCGCACTTGACCAAGCCCTGGCGCTTGCACCAAACCCGACGCTGGGCATGCTTCAGCTGAAGTCGCAAATCGAAGGCGCCGGTGGTCATCTGGAATCGGCTTTGGCGACGATCCAGAAAGCGCTGCAACAAGCGCCAGAGCGGGCCGAGCTGCTGCACGAACGGGCGGTCTTGTTGCAGCGCCTGCATCGCCATGCCGATGCGCTGCATGACCATCAGCGTGCGCTGGCGCTGGGCCTTCGTGCCGGCGACGCCCACTACAACCGAGGCAACACCTTGCAGAGCCTGGGCCGCCACGAAGATGCGGTGGCTGCATACCGCGAAGCGTTGTCGCTTGAGCCCTGTCACCCGTTGGCGCTGTTCGATGTCTCACGGCTGCGCTGGCGGCTTGGCGATGCCGACTTCGACGCGGAACTGCGTCGCGCGACAGACGCGGAATCTTCTTCAGCAGTGGCGCCGGGCTTGCTCGGCAGGCTGTACCTGCGTGCCGGAAGAAAGGCCGAAGCGATAGCCGCCTTTTGCCAGGCCATCGGCCGTGATCCGAATTCGGCACCTTGCCACGAGGGCTTGGGCCATTGCCTGGTGCGCATGGGTGACACGCAGGCCGGGCTGGCTGCGCACAGGCGGGCGGTCGAACTGGCGCCCACAGATGCTGGCCTGCTGACCAGCCACGCCGCCAGCCTGTTGATGGCGCGGCGCGCCGCCGAAGGTGCTGCCGCGGCCGAGGCAGCGTTGGCGCTGGCACCCCACGACCAATATGCGTGGGCCCTGGTCGGATTGGCCTGGCAGCTGCTGGGTGACCCGCGCGCAGCCTGGCTTGGCGATTGCGCGCGCCTGGTCAGCGTCATCGACCTGCAGCCACCGCCAGGCTTCGGCAGCGCGCAAGCGTTCCATGCCGCGTTGGCTGGCGAACTGCGCCAACTGCACCGCGACCGAGCGCCCCCTGTGGACCAGACCTTGCGCCACGGCACGCAGTCTTTCGGCGATATCTTCGAGCAGGGCCACCCGCAGGTCGATGCCTTGAAAGGTCGCATCACGCAGGCCGTGTCGCGCTACGTCGCAGCCCTGCCCGAAGACGCCGAGCACCCATTTCTGAAACGCAAGTCAATCTCCTGGCGCTTCACAGATTCCTGGTCTTCGCGGTTGCACGGCAGCGGCTTTCACACCAACCATGTGCATCCGCACGGCTGGATCAGTGCGACGTACTACGTTTGCGTGCCGCCGACGGATGGCAACGATCCCGGGCACCCCGGCTGGTTGCATTTCGGTGAGCCCGACTTGGAGCTGGGGCTGCCCTGCGCCAAGGCCATGCGGGTCGAGCCAAAGCCGGGCCGGCTGGTACTGTTCCCGTCAATGTTCTGGCATGGCACAGAGCCGCTCACTGGAGACGGCGAGCGGCTCACCATCGCTTTCGACATGCTGCCGCGTTGAATCGACAGGGCTGTGCCCGTGGTTCGGGGGTTCGCGCCGCGGTGTTGGCAGCCGACGATGGGGGAAAGTATTTAGCTGTTGCGCGACACCAACAGGCCATCGTAAATCGGTGCGAACTTTTGCGACGCCGCGTGCGCGGGAGTAAAACCAAGGGCTCAATGATGACCTTGGCAATCAGGGATCTGCCTTGCCTGTGCTTGCGAAATTTGACGG
>JANMJI010000067.1:0-7371 GCA_031371275.1 Betaproteobacteria bacterium | reverse complement strand
GCCTTGGCCTCGCCGCCGAACTTGGCCGCCAGCACCGAGGTCAGCGCCGCCGTCAGCGTCGTCTTGCCATGGTCCACATGCCCAATCGTGCCCACGTTGACGTGCGGCTTGGTGCGTTCAAATTTACCTTTTGCCATTTTCTAAGCGCTCCTGGCGACGACAAGTGAAATCAATTTTTTGGTGCCCATGGCAGGAATCGGACCTGCGACCTCCCCCTTACCAAGGGGGTGCTCTACCACTGAGCCACATGGGCGGTCGGTACGGGTCTGGCGACGCTGGCCATCCATCGACAGGCCCGTAACGACGGTGTTGAAACTGCATCCTTCCGTGGAGCGGGAGACGGGAATCGAACCCGCGTCATTAGATTGGAAATCTAGGGTTCTGCCATTGAACTACTCCCGCCCTGCCCGGCATGCTTGGCCAGGTTCACGAGCCTCCATCCCCGACGCGTCTCCATGGTCGCTCTCTGGTGGAGGAGGGTGGATTCGAACCACCGTAGGCGTAAGCCAACAGATTTACAGTCTGCCCCCTTTAGCCACTCGGGCACCCCTCCGGAGAGCCTGTGACTATACCACGGCCGAAATTCACGGCAGGGCCCAGCGCACCCCGCCGCGCCCTGCGCCAACCAGATGCACATTGGCCAAGCCGAAGTGGCCGCAGCCGACAAAAGGCAGCGGCGGTCGCAAGGCCGACAAGGGCGACGGATGGTTGCACTGCAGCAGCCGGTGCGCAACGCCGCCGCCGGCCAGCAGTCGCGCTTTGGCCTGCGCGTGAGCACCCCAAAGCATGAAGACCTTGGGCGCTTGTTCAGCAGCGAGCGCTTGGCACACGGCATCAGTGAGTGCCTGCCAACCCAGCTTGGCGTGGCTGCCGGGCTGGCCGTCTTCCACTGTCAGCGCGGCATTCAGCAGCAACACGCCTTGTTCGGCCCATGGCAGCAACGAACCCGAAGCGGGTTGCGGCAAGCCCAGATCACGCTGCAATTCCTTGAAGATGTTGCGCAGGCTGGGCGGCACACGCTGGCCCCGGGGCACCGAAAAAGCCAGGCCCTCGGCCTGACCGGGGCCGTGGTAGGGGTCCTGGCCCAGGATCAGCACACGGGTTTGCGACAGCGGCGTCAGCGCAAGCGCGCGAAACACCTGGGCCGGGTAGACCACTGCGCCTGCTGCGACGCGGGCATCCACAGCCTGCACCAGCGCCTTGCCCGCGGCACTGCCGCGCCACAGGTCCAGCAAACCCTGCCAGTCGCCAAAATCGGCGTCCAGCAGGTTGCCCAGCGGCTGTGCAAGCCGGTTCAAGCGAACAGCGTGGCCAGCGCGGCGCCAGGGTCGGGCGCACGCATGAAGGCTTCGCCGACCAGAAAAGCATGCACGTTCGCAGCCCGCATGCGCTGCACGTCGGCACGGCCCAGGATGCCCGATTCGGTGACCAGCAGCTTGCCCGCAGGCACACGCGGCAGCAGGCCCAGCGTGGTGTCCAGCGTCACGTCGAAGGTGCGCAGGTTGCGGTTGTTGATGCCCAGCAGCGGGCTTTTCAGGCGCAGCGCGCGGTCAATCTCGTCGCCGTCGTGTACTTCCACCAGCACGCCCATGCCCAAGGCGTGTGCGCTGGCTTCCAGGTCGGCCATCAGGCTGTCGTCCAGGCAGGCAGCGATGAGCAGGATGCAGTCTGCCCCCAGCGCCCGCGATTGCACCACCTGGTATTCGTCGACCATGAAGTCCTTGCGCAGCACGGGCAGCGTGCAGGCGGCGCGGGCCTGCTCCAGGTGCGCGGCGCTGCCTTGAAAAAACTCGGCATCTGTCAGCACACTTAAACAGGCAGCACCGTGTTGCGCATAACTGGCGGCTATCTCGGCCGGCACAAAGTGTTCGCGCAGCACGCCCTTGCTGGGACTGGCCTTTTTCACTTCGGCGATGACGGCCGCATGCCCGGCCGCCACCTTGGCGCGCAGCGCGCCTTCAAAGCTGCGCACATCAAGCCGCACTTCGGCTTCATCGCGCCAGCTGGCCAGGCTGCGCTCGGCTTTGCTGGCGGTGATTTCTTCGCGCTTGACGGCGACGATGCGCTGCAGGATGTCGCTCACCTTGTCAGCCCTTGAGCCTGTTGCTGACGCCGATAAACTGGTTCAGCTTGGCCATGGCTTGGCCCGAAGCCACGGCCTCACGCGCGCGCTTGACGCCATCGGCCACCGAGCTGGCCACGCCCGCGCAATACAACGCCGCGCCGGCGTTCAGCAGCACGATGTCGCGTATCGGCCCGTCTTCGTTGGCCAGCGCACGCTGAATGCACAACACCGATTCTTCCTTGTTGGCGACACGCAGCACGCGCGAGTCGTAGACCGGCAGGCCGAAATCGCTGGGGTGCACGACGTATTCACGCACCTCGCCGTGGTGCAGTTCGCCCACCGCGGTTTCGCCCGACAGCGATATCTCGTCCATGCCGTTCATGCCGTAGACCACCATCACATGTTCGCTGCCCAGGCGCTGCAGCACGCGCACCAGGATGCCGACCAGATCCGGGTGGAACACGCCCAGCAATTGATTCGGCGCGTTGGCCGGGTTGGTCAGCGGCCCCAGGATGTTGAACAGCGTTCTCACGCCCAATTCCTTGCGCACAGGGGCTGCGTGCTTCATCGCCGCGTGGTGGTTGGGCGCGAACATGTAGGCGATGCCGGTCTCTTCCAGACACAGCGCCACCTGTTCCGGCGTGAGCATGATGTTGGCGCCCAAAGCCTCCATCACATCGGCCGAACCCGAGGTGGAAGACACGCTGCGCCCGGCGTGCTTGGCCACACGCGCGCCGGCCGCGGCTGCCACAAACACGCTGGCGGTGCTGATGTTGAAGGTGTGTGAACCGTCACCGCCAGTGCCCACGATGTCGACCAGGTGCGTGCGGTCGGCCACTGGCACGGGCGTGGCGAACTCGCGCATGACCTGCGCCGCGGCGGCAATCTCGCCCACTGTTTCTTTCTTCACGCGCAGGCCGATGGCAAAGGCCGCGATCATCACCGGCGACATCTCGCCGCCCATGATGCGGCGCATCAGGGCCAGCATCTCGTCGTGGAAGATTTCGCGGTGTTCGATGACCCGCGTCAGCGCTTCGGTGTTGGAAATGATGATGGGGGCGGGCATGGCGGTGTCCTTCAAAGACGTGCTCAAAGCTGCTGGCGCAGCACGGCCGTGGCCCGTCTGATGTCGTCGGCCGAAACATCCAGGTGCGTGACCAGGCGCAGCCGGTACAGCCCCGTGCATAACACGCCAGCAGCACGCAGTCTGTCGACCAGGCCCACAGCACGTTCGGGCGGCACATCGACAAACACGATGTTGGTCTGCGGTGTGTGCACCGTCACCCCGGGCAGCCCTTGCAGCCCTTCGGCCAGCGCCTGCGCATGGGTGTGGTCGTCGGCCAAGCGTTCAACGTGATGGTCCAGCGCATGTTGCACCGCCGCGGCCAGCACGCCGGCCTGGCGCATGCCACCGCCCAGCATTTTGCGGATGCGGTGGGCGCGTGCGATGAAGTCTTTTGGGCCCACCAGCGCCGAGCCGGCGGGCGCGCCCAGGCCCTTGCTGAAGCACACCGAAACAGTGTCAAACGGCGCTGCGATTTCCGCCGCTGAAACGCCACTGCCCACGGCCGCGTTGAACAGCCGCGCGCCGTCCAGATGCGTCGCCAGGCCATGCTGGCGGGCCAGCGCCGTGGCCGCTTGCACATACGAAGGCGGCAGGATTTGCCCGCCCCAGGTGTTTTCCAGCGCCAGCAGCCGCGTGCGAGCGAAATGCGCATCGTCGGGCTTGATGGCCGCTGCGATGTCGTCCAGCTTGATGGTGCCATCGGGCTGATTGGGCAAGGGCTGCGGCTGAATGCTGCCCAGCACCGCAGCACCACCGCCTTCATAGCGGTAGGCGTGCGCGCCCTGGCCGACGATGTATTCGTCACCGCGCTGGCAATGCGCCATCAGCCCGCACAGGTTGCTTTGCGTGCCGGTGGGCATGAAGAGCGCGGCTTGCTTGCCCAGCAGCGCGGCAATGCGTTCCTGCAGCGCGTTGACGGTGGGGTCGTCGCCAAACACGTCATCGCCCACTTCGGCCGAAGCCATGGCCGCACGCATCGCGGCGGTGGGCCGGGTGACGGTGTCGCTGCGCAGGTCGATCGGCCTGGACATCAATGCACCCGATCCAGAAAGTTTTTCAACATCGCATGCCCGTGTTCGCTGAGTATGGATTCGGGGTGGAACTGCACCCCTTCCAGCGGCAGGCCGCGGTGGCGCACGCCCATGATCTCGCCATCTTCCGACGTGGCCGTGACCAGCAAGTCGGCCGGCAGCGTGGCCCGTTCGATGGCCAGCGAGTGGTAGCGAACGACGCTGAACTGAACAGGCAAGCCGAAGAACACGCCCTGCCCATCGGTGCTGATGGTGCTGGCCTTGCCGTGCATCTGCACCTGCGCCCGCACCACCTTGCCACCCAAAGCCGCACCCATGGCCTGGTGGCCCAGGCACACGCCCAGGATCGGCAGCTTGCCGGCGAAGTGGCGTATCGCATCGACACAAATGCCCGCCTGCGCCGGCGAACAAGGCCCGGGTGACAGCACCAGGCGGTCGGGCTTCAGCTCGGCGATGCCTTCGACGGTGATTTCGTCGTTGCGAAAGACCCGCACGTCTTCGCCCAATTCACCAAAGTACTGCACCAGGTTGAAGGTGAAGCTGTCGTAGTTGTCGATCATCAGCAGCATGGGTGCTCAATCCTATTGATTTCGTTGGGTGTCTTGCTCGTCACCCACGTTTCATACCCGCTTTGATACCCGCTTTTTCTGTCGCTGGGGAGGCCGGCGCGACGTGCTGGGTGGGGACTTAGGCGCCTGTGCGGGCGCAATAGGTCGGTCAGGCTGATGGCTTGCGCCAACGCCAACCGAAGAGTGCCGCCAAATATGAATGCTGACCGGACATGCTGGCCATTATCGCTTGCCTTCGGCGGGACGAGCCCTACCCGCAAGGCTCGCCTGAGGGCACTGGGCGTCATCGGGAGCCGTGAGGTTCCAGGTGCGCTTCAGGGGATCAAATCGCATCCACGTAGCATCTACAAATCGGGCGATGCGGTTCATGTCAAGAGTGCCTTCTGCTTCGAATGCTCAGTTGCAGGCGCGGGCTCTCCAAGGTCGCGTGGCGAAACGTCATCATCGACTGCCGAGTCGATGCCCATTCGATACCCCATCGCGCGATAGCCTCGCTGTCGCTTTTCCCACATCCGCAGCAATGCCGGGTGGCCGGTGTCGACGAAGTCGATGATCCGAACATCGGTCTTGCTGGCGTGTTCTCGGTGCAGGCGGCCCGCGTACTGCTGGAGCGTGCCTTTCCACGAAACCGGCATGGCCAGCACCAAGGTATCCAGCGGCGGATGGTCGAAACCTTCGCCGACGAGCTTCCCGGTGGCCAGCAGGATGCGTGGCGTCTGCGGCGCCAACGCGTCAAGTTCTGCAATGCGGGCGGCGCGCTGCTTCTTCGACATCCGACCGTGCAATACAAAGGGCGGTACGAAGGGCGGTGGCACCTGTGCTGCCAGGGCCAAGAGGATGGCATCGAGGTGCTCCGTGCGCTCGGTCAGCACCAGCACCTTGCGGCCTTGCTCGAAGGCCGCAGCGATCTCGGCGGCGATGGCATGGGTCCTGGCCAGGTCATCGGCAAGATGCCGGAACACGTCCTGAATGCCTGCCGTGGTCGGCAGGTCGATGCGGGAAAACCGTGATCGCGGCAACACCTCCAGGTCGTGCGGTGCACTGGCCGGCCTGGCCGCCGTGTGTCGAATCGGCCCGCATTGCATGAAGATGATCGGCTGCTGGCCATCGCGGCGAATCGGCGTGGCCGTCAGGCCGAGCACAAATTTCGCCTTGGTCCGTTTGAGGATGGCGTCGAACGACGCGGCGCCCACATGGTGGCATTCGTCAACGATGACCTGCCCGTAGTTCTCGACCAGCGCATTGACCTCGCCCTGGCGCGACAGCGACTGCATCACGGCGATGTCGATCCTGCCGGTGGGTTTGGCTTTGCCGCCACCGATGGTGCCGACCACGCCCTTGCCCGCGCCAACGTCCATCGCAAGGAAGGCTTGCAGACGCTCCTGCCATTGCTTCAACAGCTCGGTGCGATGCACCAGCACCAGGGTGTTCACGCCTCGCCGGGCGATGATGGCCGCCGCCGTGACCGTCTTGCCGAATGCGGTGGGTGCGCACAGCACACCGGCGTCGTGATGCAACATGGCCGAGACAGCCACCTCCTGGTCAGGTCGCAAGGTGCCTACGAAGCCGACATCGATGGGCTCACCACAATACCGATCGTCCCGCAAGGCGCACCCGATACCGTTGTCCTGCAGCAAGGCTTGGGCGGCGTCGAGGCAGCCACGCGGCAACGCGATGTGCTGCGGGTAGTTCTCGGCATTGCCGATCACGCGCGGCTTGTCCCACACCGACATCCGCATGGCCTGGGCCCTGTAGAACTCGGGGTTTTGGAAGGCCGCCAGCCGGATCAGACGATTGGCCAGCGCTTGGGGCAACGCGCACTTCTCGAAATAGATCAGATTGGCCAACGTCACGGTCAGCGCCTGGGGCATCGTGCCCGGTAGCTTCATTGACCTGGTGGCCTTGCGCTTCCACGGCGTGGCCAAATCCTCATCGTCGATGAAGGTCACATCCAGGGGGTGGATGCCGCCGGTGGCGCGCAGGATGATCGGTTCGATGTCGTGCGGCGCCATCGACTGGATGGATGCGAGGAAGGCCCACTGGTCCTGGTGGGGACGCAGATCGGCATCCACAAAGACGCTGAAGCCGCTCTCGCGCGCGTGCTTCTGCAGCGGCAAGGCGATCAGGTTACCGAACCCTCCTTTGGGCATCGTGTCCTGGTTGGGAAACAAGCGGTCGTAGGACGTCAGCTTGAGCTGCCGGGTTCGCGCGCAGGTGTGGCTGATCACGGCCGTTCCCAGGCGCCGCGCGTCCCGAGCAGACACCCGCCCGGCAAAGAAAACCCAGGCATGCGCGCCCCGGCCAGAGCGTGAAGTCTCCAGCCCCGCAGGCAAGCCCAGCTCGGTGCATGACTGCATGAACCCTTGCGCATCGTCCCGCCAACCACCGTTGTCGCTGTCGGCCTCGTCAAAGTCGACCGCCAGGAAGTGGCAAGTGTCATCCTCCAGCAGCGGGTAGACGCCCACTGTGTGCTCGCCCGCCAGATGGCCGTAGATCACCGCATCGGACAGCGGGATCAGCAGGCGGTGGGCGCAGTCGCCGCATTTGATGCGCGGCTTCTCGCAGACCCCGGCCCGCCACTCATTGGCGCATGCTGGCGCGTAGCCCGATTTGCCCGAAGTCTTGCCTTCCCAGCGGACC
>JANMJI010000368.1:0-4510 GCA_031371275.1 Betaproteobacteria bacterium | reverse complement strand
AGCTCATGGGGCACAAGGTGGCAATGGCGATGTGCATAGGCTAAGTCCCGGCTTGCGGCGGTCTGTGAAGTGGCTTGACTTTACAACCGATACAGATTCTAAAATAGTACCTATACGGGTTCTTCAAGAAAAAAGCCCCCTTGCCTTGCTCGGGAATCCGTCGGAGAGCCCCCGCCATGCCCCGCATCCCCGAGCCCGAGATCGAGCGGCTAAAAATTGAGGTGTCGGTCGAGCGCCTGGTCGCGGCCTCGGGCACCCTGCTGAAGAAGTCGGGCAAGGACTGGCTGGGTCGGTGCCCGTTCCATGAGGACGACACGGCAAGTCTTGTCGTGACGCCGGGCAAGAACCTGTGGCACTGCTTCGGCTGCGGCATCGGCGGCGGACCGATTGATTGGGTGATCAAGCGCCAGGGGGTGAGCTTCCGGCACGCGGTGGAGCTGCTGCGCGAGGGGGTCACCCCTTTAGCTGCTGAGGGTGTGGCGGTGAAGCGCAGCACCGTGCGGGCCCTGCCGCCGCCGGTGGCCTTCGATGCCGACGACCAGGCGCTCTTGAACCAGACCGTGGGCTACTATCACGAGCGCTTGCTGGCAACCACCGAGGCGGCCGAGTACCTGGCCGCGCGCGGCCTGGCGCACCCGGAGCTGGTGGCGCACTTCAAGCTGGGCGTGGCCGACCGGACGCTGGGCCTGCGGTTGCCGGAGAAGAACCGCAAGGCCGGCGCCGACATCCGGGCGCAGCTGCAGAAGATCGGCCTGATCCGCGACAGTGGGCATGAGCACTTCAACGGCTCGCTTGTCGTGCCGGTCTTCGACGAGGCCGGCAACGTGGTGGAGGTTTACGGTCGCAAG
Organism: Betaproteobacteria bacterium; assembly: GCA_031371275.1. Taxonomy (GTDB): domain Bacteria; phylum Pseudomonadota; class Gammaproteobacteria; order Burkholderiales; family Burkholderiaceae_C; genus Rubrivivax. Next base: position 3,662 of record JANMJI010000368.1, on the reverse strand, counting down.
CTGCTTGACAACCTGCGTGCGGGCACGCCCAAGCACCTGTACCTGCCGGCGCGCGAAAGCAGATCGCGGGGTGTGTTCAACGCCGCGGCGCTGCAGGCCAGCAAAGAAATCATCCTGTGCGAAGCCTTGATCGACGCGCTGACGTTCTGGTGCGCGGGATACCGCAACGTCACCGCCGCCTATGGAATCGAAGGCTTCACCGACGAGCACGTGCAGGCCTTCAAGCGCCACGGCACCGAGCGTGTGCTGATCGCCTACGACCGCGACGACGCCGGCGAGCGCGGGGCGGCCAAGGTGGCCGAAGTGTTGATGGCCCAGGGCATCGAGTGCTTCCGTGTGCAGTTCCCCAAGGGCATGGACGCCAACGAGTACGCGCTGAAGGTGACGCCTGCGGCCAAGTCGCTGGGGCTGCTGATCCGAAAAGCTGTATGGCTTGGCAAGGGCAGCGCGCCAGAGCGCGCCGCACCGGGGCCGCTTGAGGTCGCAGATTGCGACATCAAACCGCTGGCCCCGGCCGAGGTGGTCACAGATCGTGATCACCCTGCCGAGAGCCCTTCCTTAGCCGCTGCACCAGCGGCCGAGCCGCCGCAGGCCGAGATCGACGGCGACACGCTGCGCCTGGCCGCGGGTGCGCGAACGTGGCAGGTACGAGGCCTGCCCAAAGTCAACCCCGGCGCGAGCATGAAGCTCAATGTGCGCGTGCAAGGCGCTGACGCAGCGCTGCACGTAGACAGCGTGGACCTGTACAGCGCGCGAGGCCGCGCTGTCTTCGCGGCGCAGGCCGCGGCCGAGTTGGACGGTCGCAGCACAGCCAACGTCAGCGAGGCACTCACACGCGAGATCGGCCGCGAACTCGGCCGCGTGCTGCTGGCTGTTGAACAAGCCATCACCGCGCGTGAGCGCCAGGCCAGCGCGCCCAGGCAGATCGCGCCGACGATGACCGAGGCCGAGCATGCCGCCGCGATGGACTTGCTGACGTCGCCGCAGTTGATCGCACGCATCCTGACCGACTTCGCGGCGGTGGGCCTGGTGGGCGAGGACACGAACAAGCTCGTGGGCTACTTGGCAGCTATGAGCCGCAAGCTGGACCGGCCGCTGGGTGTCGTCATCCAAAGCAGCAGTGCGGCCGGCAAGTCCACGCTGATGGACGCGGTGCTGGCCTTCGTTCCCGAGGAGGACAAGGTCAAGTACAGCGCGATGACGGGGCAAAGCCTGTTCTACATGGGCGAGACGAACCTCAAACACAAGGCGCTGGCCATCGTGGAGGAAGAAGGCGCCAGCCGCGCCAGCTACGCCTTGAAGCTGCTGCAGAGCGAGGGCGAACTCACCATCGCCAGCACCGGCAAGGACCCCACGTCCGGCAACCTCATCACGCAGCAATACCGCGTCGAAGGTCCGGTGGCCTTGCTGCTGACCACCACCGCGCGCGACATCGACGAAGAGTTGATGAACCGCTGCCTGGTGCTCGCGGTGGACGAGGGCCGCGAGCAGACGCGCGCCATCCACGAGCGCCAGCGCGCACGCCGCACGCTGGACGGCATGTTCGCCAACCGACAGCGCCAGGCGCTGATCGCGCTGCATCAGAACGCGCAACGCCTGCTGCGACCGCTGGACGTGCTGAACCCGTTCGCGCAGTTCCTGACCTTCCCCGACCAGACCACGCGGCTGCGCCGCGACCATGAAAAGTACCTGACGCTCATCGACGTGATTGCCTTCGTACACCAGCGCCAGCGGCCGATCCGCGTGGCCGAACGCGCTGGCCAGCGCGTCGAGTACATCGAGGCCACGCTGGCCGACATCGAGCTGGCCAACGAGATCGCGCACGACGTGCTGGGCCGCAGCCTGGACGAGTTGCCGCCGCAGACGCGGCGGCTGCTCACGCTCATCGACAGCCACGTCGGCGCCGAGTGCCAGCGCCAAGCCATCCGGCGCAGCGAGTACCGCTTCGCGCGGCGCACGTTGCGCGAAGCCATCGCCTGGGGAGACACGCAACTGCGGCTGCACCTGGAGCGCTTGGTCGAGCTGGAATACCTCATCCCGCGCCGCGACGGTGCCGGCGGCAAGTTCACCTATGAGCTGGCGTATGAGCTGGCCGGCGCCGACGACGACAAACCACGCGCACAGGTGGCCGGCCTGATCACGCCGGCCGCGTTGCAAGCCCTGGCCAACACCGCCGCCATGGCCACGACTACGGCGTCGAAGTCGCGGGGTGCAGACCCCCAAGTCGCGGGGCGGTTGCGGGGCGATAGCGGCCCGTTTGCGGGCATGTCGCGGGGTGACGCATCGGCCGATAAGCCAGTATCTACGCGGGTTCCGGCCAAAGACGCCGACGATGAGGCCGAACAGCACTTCCAGCCGGCTGCGCACTCCCGTACGTCATACACGAACGGCACCGACGCGCCTTCCTTAGCCGCTGCTGCCGGTGCGTGATGGCCACGAGCACCGAAGCGGCGCCAGCCCGGCGCGGCAAACGCAAGCTGCGCAAGAAGCGCGCAAGCCCTGGCTGCCGGGTGCCCGCGTGGCACAGCGTGCCGTTGGCTGCCTGGGTGCACGCGCATCTGCGCTGGGCCGAGGTCAGCCGCCTGGCGCCGATGAGCCTGCTCATACGCCAGCGCGGCCTGGCGCGCTTCGTGCAGTGGGCGCACGAGCGTGGCTTGCGCCATCCGGCCGAGTTCACGCGCCAGGTGCTGGAGGCCTACCAGCGGCACCTGTACCTGGCCAGGAGCCAGCGCGATGGCCAGCCCCTGAGCATGCGCACCCAGCAGCAACTGGTGGCCGCAGTGCGCGGCTGGTGCAGGTGGCTCACGCGCGATGGCCACATCCCGGCCAACCCGGCGGCGGACCTGGAGACACCGCGCATGCCGCGCTCGCTGCCGCGCGTGCTGCTCAGCGTGGAGCAGGTGCGCCAGCTGATGAGCCAGCCCGACGTCGAGGGGCTCACCGGCCTGCGCGAGCGGGCCATGCTGGAGCTGCTGTACGGCAGCGGCATGCGGCGTAGCGAGCTGATGAACCTGCAGTTGGGTGACGTGGACTTCCATCAGGCCACCGTCTTCATCCGCCAGGGCAAAGGAAGACACGACCGCTACGTACCGATGGGCGCCAGCGCGCTGCACTGGCTCAAGCGCTACTGCACCGAGGTGCGGCCGATGCTGGTGGGTCACGTACAGGACGCGAACGTTTCATGGACGGTCTTCCTCACCGACTACGGCGAGCCCTTCGCGAAAAGTCGTCTGACCGGCATGGTGTCGAGCTACCTGCGGCGCATGGGCATCGAGCAGGGGTCGTGTCACGCGCTGCGGCATGCGTGCGCCACGCACATGCTCGAAGGCGGGGCTGAGTTGCGCTACATCCAGGTGTTGCTGGGGCATGCCAACCTGAGCACGACGCAGATTTACACGCACGTGGCCATCGGCAAGCTGGTGGCGGTGCATGCGGCCACGCATCCGGGGGCGCAGATGGGGCGCCAAGGCCTGATCGACGGCCAGGACGTGGCGAAGGTGCCGGACGCCGCTGCGGACGCACTGGCGGCCGTTCTGGCGCTCGATGGCGAGGACATCGACGGCGCGAGCATCGAAGGCGCGGCAGGGGACAGCGTTGCAGCGGACGCCTGACAGCGCCGCTGAACTTGGATGCGCGCTGACGCCTTCGGGCCCGCTGCCGTC
>JANMJI010000325.1:0-10322 GCA_031371275.1 Betaproteobacteria bacterium | reverse complement strand
GATCGAAGTTCAAGTCGGCACCAAACAAAATCGGCCGCTAGACCGCGCCAATGCTTGCGAATCGCCGTGGCGCTAGCCGTTTAACCGGACAGCAGTGAATTGAGCTACCAACTGATCGCCCGTATCGGCCAGTGCCGCTGTTGCGGCAGGGTCAGCACGAAGCCTATTTCATGACACGGCAAGACCAGGTGAGCTTCAGGCCAGTCTTGATCGTGTTTTCGCGTTCTGCAAGCACAAGGTCGCTGGCTGCTCTACTGAACTTGACGGCTACGTCGAAGGCGCAGCTCAAGTCCATAAAAAGCGAAACGCACCTCCGAGCACAGACGCAGTCCGCACCGTGCTGCGAACGCTCATCTGGCCGGAATCGAGAAGCGGTAGTCCAGGCCCACGCCCAGGCTGTTTGCGATGAAGCGGTTGCCAGCCGCACTCCTGGCCTCGATCCGGCCCGCGGTCAGGTGCAGCGACGTGCTGTCGCTCAGGCCGTAACGAAGACCAGCACTGGCCTTCACCGCCAGGCCATGTATGTTGGTGCCGGCCATCAACTGGCCGAACACCTGCAAGCGGTCACCGGGGCTGGTTCGACTTTGCACGCCGATACCCGCCAGCACTTCGCCATAGCCGGGGTAGCCCAGATAGGTGCTGTAGGCCACAGAGCCTTGCAGCGGGATGTACCAGCGGTCGTTGATGATCGCGTCGGCCTGGAGGCCGATCATCTGCAGCCGGCCGCGGTCGATGCCGCGGAAACGCACGCCGGTATCGACCTGCTGGAACAGGCTCACCCTGAACGCCTGATACGTCGGCAGGCCGCCAGTGCCGCTGCCGAGCGAGGGCGCGTCGGCGACGCGGATGTGATGTGTCAGCGCCACGCCGAAGGACAGATTCTTCGATGACCCCTTGGGGGCGACGAGGTATCCGGCCGAAAGTGCCAAGCCCAGGTCCTTGGTCAGCGCGTATTCCGCTGAAACCTTCGGGTACACCAGCAACCCGGCATCCGTATTGAGGCGTTCGGGCGCGTACCCGCCCGAGCCCACGCCCAGTTGGCCGTACAAGGCAATGTTCGGTGAGAACTGCACGCGCTGCCCGACACCCCCCATGACGTGGTTATAAAGCGGCAGGCCGCGATAGCCCACACCGAAGCCGGCATACCAGTAGGTGTCGCGGGCGAAGTACTGTGCGTATTGAAAGTCGGCAATGTTGAAGACGCCCTTGAACGAGCCTTCGGGCTTGCGCTGCCAGAAGTTGTCGAGGACCACCGTCAGCATCTTTTCACCCGAGGCCTCGGAAGCCTGGCGGGCATCGGCCGGAGACAGCCGCTGGCCGTGGCTGGAAAAGGGCCCTGTGAGGTAGGTGTACGGTATCTCCAGAAAGACGTTGGCCTGGGTGCCGTCGATGGCCGAGTGACTGAACTTCATCCTGGCCACATTGGCACCGATCGAGAAGTTCCCGAAGTCATAGCCCAGACCGACATAGGCCTTGAAGAAGCTGCCCGTGCCTGTCAGCACCTTGGCCTGCTCGACACTGCGACCGCCAGCACCGCCGCCGGCCGACAGGCCCGCAGTGGCAAAGATTTGGGGTGTCAGGCGCTGCTGCGCGTGGGCGGCGATGTCGTAGGCCGTGAAGCCACCGTATTCACCCTTGAAGAGGGGTGCGTACAAACCGGCACCCACGTACAGCCAGTCGGCTACTTTGTTGTGGACGTGGAAACCCATCAGATCGATGGGCTTGTCGCCCACCACGCGCAAGACCAGGTAGTCCATCAGAATCATGGCCTCGTTGGCGCGCAGCACCGGCGCTTGCGGCGCGGGCGACTCCGCCCTCTGCGCGGCGGCTGTCGCGCCAACGAGCAGGCCCACCATTAAAGTGCCCACGAAGATGCTGACGCGTACCGCCATTGGTCGTTCCTCAGTTGCCGTGCCTGTTGGCTGCATGCCCACCCTCGCAATCCTGTCCGCGGGATGGGCGGCTCGAACGACGATTGTCACGCCCGTTTGAAGGGCCAGGTTCGGTGCTCGGCGCCTGGCCGCCGCCGCGCAGGGCGGCCGCGGCGCATCGCGGGCCATTGAACCCATGTCCATGACCTGTCCAATCGCCTCGACGGCCGCCCGGCCAGCGTGCAGAAAGCGCTTTCCTCCTACAAGCGTCTTGTTCGTTCTTTGCTTCAATCGGTTGGCGAATGACACGGTTGCCAATCGAGGTGCGTGCGCGCATTCAATCCACGCGAGACAAGAGGACGGTATGAATTCAATTCGAATGTTGGGCATTGCGCTGATCGTGGCTGGGGTCTTGGCCCTGGCCTACGGCGGCTTCAGCTACACCAAAGACACCACCGCGGTGAAGCTGGGCCCGGTGGAGTTGTCGGTGAAAGAGAAGCAGTCGGTGAACGTGCCTGTTTGGGCTGGGGTCGGCGCGGTGCTGGCTGGTGCTGTGATGCTGCTGGCCGGTGCAAAGAAGGGCTGATCGGGCTGGGAAGTTTCAGCCCACAAGTGCTTCGACCTCGCGCTTCAAGGCCATCGCAGCCGCCGGCGCTTTCTCTTTGGCGCCGCTGATGAAGAACATGAATACATCGCGTGGCGCGGCGCTGCTGGATGACGCTTCGACTCGGGGCAATGCCGCCGGTTCGTCGCCCTGTGCCCAGCAGTGCGCGCAGGCGGCCAGTTGCGCGAATGCTTGTGCGGTGCAGCCCTCGGGCAGCTTGGCGCTGGTGCGCATCATGCGGGTGTAGACGATGCCGCCAGTGATATCGGCAAACGACGGGTAGTCGTCTGAGTCGGTGAACACCGTGGCCGCCTGGTAGCGGCGGGCCAAAGCCAGGTATTGCGCGGTCTTGAAGGTTTCGTGCCGAACATCCAACACATGCCGCAGCGGCAGGCCGTCAACCTGCGCCGGCAGCAATTGCAGGAATTGCTCGAAGTCGGCCGCATCGAAACGTTTGGTGGGCGCAAATTGCCAGACGATGGGGCCGAGTTTGGGCCCGAGTTCGGCGATGCCACTCTGCACAAAGCGCTGCACCGATTCACCGGCATCGGCCAGCACGCGGCGGTTGGTGGCAAAGCGCGAGGCCTTCAAAGAAAACACAAAACCTTCGGGCGCCTCATCGCGCCATTTGGCAAAGGTGGCAGGCTTTTGCGAACTGTAATACGTGCCATTGACTTCGATGGCTGTCAGCCTTTCGCTGGCGTATTGCAGTTCGCGGCCCTGCGGCCAACCGGCAGGATAGAAGTTGTTGCGCCAGGGCTCGAAAGTCCAGCCGCCGATGCCGACGCGAATGGTGCCGCTTGTGCTTGGTGTTTGCTGCATGGGCACTCCAGGACAGTGATGGCTTCAGAGAATACAAGCACCCCTGCAGTCAGGCTGTGCGCCTGGGCGGCTGCACCGTCCGGGTGTTGCTGCGCCCAGCCCGCGTTGGACACACATGCCAGTCAACGAGCACCCACGCCAGCACCCAAACCAGCACCCAAGCCGGCGCCCGGCGGCAATAGGCGGCCGGCCTCTATGACCAGTTGACGGTCGCAGCGCGCGGCAATGCCGCGATCGTGGGTCACCAGCACCAGCGTCGTTGCGGCCTCCCGGTTCAGGTCGAACATCAGCGCCATGACCTTCTCGCCGGTGGCGAAATCAAGGCTGCCCGTTGGTTCGTCGGCCAGCAGCAAGGCCGGGCGCACGACAAAGGCCCGAGCCAGGGCGACACGCTGTTGTTCGCCACCCGACAAGACCTTGGGGTAATGCGACAGGCGTTCGCCCAGGCCGACGCGGCGCATTATTTCCGTGGCCGCCGTGCGGGCGTCGTTGCGGCCCATCAGTTCGAGCGGCAGCATGACGTTTTCCAATGCTGTCAAATTGCCGAGCAACTGAAAGCTCTGGAACACGAACCCCATTTGCTGGGCACGCAATGCGGCGCGGGCGTCTTCGTCGAGTTTGAACAAGTCCACGCCAGTCAGCATGACGGTGCCCGAACTGGGGGTGTCCAGACCGGCCAGTATCGACAGCAAGGTGCTCTTGCCCGAACCCGACGCGCCGACGATGGCCACCGATTCTTGCGGTCGCAGGTGGAATTCGATCTCATGGAGAATCGTTAGCGTCCCGGTGGCGTCTGCCACCTGCTTGCTGACCTTTTGCACATCTATGAGGCGTTCCGACATCAAGGCCTATTCTGCAGTTCATGCAATGCATGCGGTTGCGGCGGCGCGGCGCGCCTTCTGGCTGCACTGTAGCGCCCTGGCGGCGCTGGCCGCTATGGCCGGTGCAGGCGGTGCAGGCGCTGCCACAGTCGCCAATGCGCAGGGGCCAGCCCGACCTACGCTGCTGGTGGTGGGCGACAGCCTGTCGGCCGAATACGGCCTGCAGCGCGGCAGCGGTTGGGTGGCTTTGCTGCAAGCGCGACTGGCCCGCGAAGTGCCGAACTTCGCGGTCGTCAACGCCAGCATCAGCGGCGACACCACGTCGGGCGGTCGTTCGCGGCTGCCGGCCTTGCTGACATTGCACAAGCCAAGGTTGGTGGTCATAGAGCTGGGTGGCAACGATGCCTTGCGCGGCCTGCCGCTGGCCGCCACGCAGGACAATCTGGCGCAGATGGCGCGTGCAGCCAAGGCCAGCGGCGCGCGCGTGGTGGTGGTGGGCATGGCCGTACCACCGAATTACGGCCGCAAATATGGCGACGATTTCAGCGCTTTGTTTGCCACCGTGGCCAAGGCCGAGGGCGCTGCGCTGGTGCCTTTTCTGCTGGCCGGTGTGGCCGATGTGCCCAACGCCGAAGCGCTGTTCCAGCCTGACCGCATCCACCCCAAGGCCGAGGCCCATCCGCGCATGCTGGCCAATGTGTGGCCGGTATTGCGGCCGTTGTTGTTGTCGCCGTTGCAGCCGGTATCGCGGTCGGTGTCGAAGTAGCGCGCAGGCGCTGTCAGCGCAGGTTTTCGCGCTCGCGGGCACCGGGCTGTGTTTCAGGGCGGCGCTTGCGTTCATCGTCACGCTCGCGCGGGCGTTCGCGCTCGGGCGCAGCGGGGCGCGCTGCGGGTGCTGCGGGTGCTGCGGGTGCTGGGGGCGCAGCCACCGGGGCGGGCGGTGGTGCTGGGCGCGGCGCCGCGGCGACGGGTGCGGGCTGCGGCGCGGGCGGTTGTACACGCGGGGCTGCCGGTTGGGTGGCTGATGGCGTGGCCGGTTGCGTGGCTGCCTGGACAGCCGGCTGCGCAGCGGTCGCGGGCTGCGGTTCGCCGCGCTGGCGGCGCTGGTCTGGCGCATCGCGCGCCTCGTCCCTTCGGTCTCCACGCCGTTCATCGCGGCGGTCATCGCGGCGGTCATCGCGGCGTGAAGGCGCAGGCCGCAGCAGCGCCGCGTCAGGCACCGGGCCGACGGGCCCTGCCGCCGGCTGCGGCTGCACCACAGTCGTGTTGTCGCGGCCTGGCGGGCGCTCGGTCTCATTGCGCCGCCACGGCACGGGGGCTAGCGCTGTGCTTGCGCCAGCGCCGAAGTTCGGTCGCGGCGGCGGCGCCATGTTGGCGATGGGTTGCGGGCCGCGGTCGCGCGGCATTTCCACCACGCCACGGGCCACCGGCTGGCGGCGCATCAGCACATCACTGGGCACCACGGTCACGCCATTGGGCACACCCTGGTTGCCATACATCACCGGGCCGGCAGGCACCTGCCCGGGCGGGTGATGCCAGCGATAAGGCGGCGTCGGATTGACACGTTCGACGTAAACCGGGCTGCTGCGGTACTGCGGCCGGTAGACCTCGCGCGGCGCCAGCGGCACCCAGCCCACGGTGGGCCCGCCGATACGCACGGTGACGCCAAAACCGCCGCCACCGCCGACCCAGGCCACCAGCGCGGGCGCGTAGACCGGGCGCTGCACATAAGCGCCTGGCACCCAGCCCCAACGGCCCTGCCAGGACACCCAGCGGCCGTAGTGGAAGGGCGCAAAGCCCCACGGCGCGTCGTCGACCCAGGTCCAGCCCCAGGGGCTGACCCAGGCCCAGCGGCCATAGCGGTAGGGCGCCCATTCGGCGACCACGGTGGTAGGCACCCACAGCGCACCAAATTCTGGGTGCTGTTCCCAGCGGCCATGGCGGTCGAGGTCTTCGGCGCCGGTCATCTCGGGCGAGACAAAACGCGTGGCCGCAGAACGCTCTTCACGCTGGTCTTCGTTGTTCACCCACTCAGCGAAACCATCGCGCGGCATCGCGCTCCAGGTGCGGCGCAGCGCGCCGGTGCCGCGGCGGCCGTCGCGCACCAGTTCCACGCGCTGGCCAGCGCCCACGGGCAGGCCTTCGGCATCGCCCACGCGCAACTCGCCACGCCAGCTACCGGCCAGTGTGGTGTCGTCGTCGCGGTCGACGCGGTACAGGCCAGCGCGCTGCGGCAGCAGCCGTGCTTCGGCGGTGACGAGTTCGATCTCGGTGGCCACTTCACGGCTGCGCACGCGCAAGGCCACGCTACCGCTATGCAACTGGAATGCCAGGCGCTCGTCATTCAGGCGCAGCACTTCCAGTTCGGTGTTGTTCGACAAGCGCAGCACGGTGGAGCCGATGCGCACCTCAGCCCGGCCACTGGCGGCGGTGCTGATACGGTCGCCGCTGGTCAGCGGGCGGTTGCGTTCTGCGTCGGCCCACTGGCCGGTTTCAGCGTCCCACCAGAACACGCTGCCGTTCAGGTCGGCCAGCCGGCCCACGCGGCCGGGTGGGTCGTCTTGCGCGTGGCCCAGCGTGGCGGCCAGCGCCAGGCCCAGGCCGAGCAGGCAACGCAAGAAGCGCAAGAAACCGGTGCGCCACGGCGCGGCAGTGGGGGCTTGGTTCATGGCCTTACAACGGCTTGCCGCGCCGGCCTGCCGACACGGTGCTTGTAAAGGCCTGTGTACGCAGCCACCGCAGCGCGCGCCTTCAGTCGTCGTCGCGGGCCGGGTCGAGCTCGGGGAACAACACGCTGGTGTAGCCGAACTGGGTCAAATCGGCGATGCGCGTGGGGTACAGGCGGCCGATGAGGTGGTCGCATTCGTGCTGCACCACGCGGGCGTGAAAGCCGTCTGCTTCACGCACTATGGGCTGGCCTTGGGGGTCGAAGCCGGTGTAGCGAATGCGGCTGTGGCGCGGCACCAGGCCGCGCAGGCCAGGCACCGACAAGCAGCCTTCCCAGCCATCCACCCATTCGCCGTCGAGCGGCGTGATGACCGGGTTGATGAGCACCGTGCGCGGCACCGGCGGCGCGTCTGGATAACGCACATTGTGTGTGTAGCCGAAGATCACCAATTGCAGGTCGACACCGATTTGCGGCGCGGCCAGGCCGGCGCCGTTGGCAGCGGCCATGGTCTCGAACATGTCGGCGATGAGCTCGTTCAGTGCTGGCGTGCCAAAGGCCTGCACCGGCGGCGCCACACGCAGCAAACGTGGGTCACCCATCTTCAAAATTTCGCGGACGGTCATGGTTGTGGGGCCTGGGCGGGTTGCATGTTCGAAGGTAGGGCAGCGGTTGGAAACTGGGCCGCGATGTGCCGCAGCACTTGCGCCACGCGCGAGCGCACCGGGCCGCCAACGCTGAGGTAGGGCAGGCCCTGTTCGTGCAGGCGCGCCAGCGTCCAGGCGTGTTGGGCGCGGCGAAAGTCATCGTCGCGGCGGCAGCCGTCTTGCACAAAGCTGAAGTCGGGTTCGCAGACCACCAGCAGATCGTAAGGCCGGCGTGCCAGCGCCAGCAGCTCGAGCGGGGCGTGGCCATGGTCGTGCAGGCAGTATTGCAAGGTGGTCAGCGGCGTCGTGTCGCAGACCAGCCAGCCGGTGCTGTGGGCGGCGGCGGCGTCTTCCAGTGCCACCTGCTGCCGGGCGACGCGCAGCAGTTCATCGACGCCCAAGGTGGCGCGCAATTCTTCCCAGCGCTGGCGGCCGTATTCGGGCACCCAGGCGGTGCCCAGTTGCGCCGCCAGGGCCTGGGCCAAGGTCGTCTTGCCGGTGGATTCACCGCCCAGCAGCGCCAGGCGACGCGCCACGACAGCTTCAGTGTTCTTCATTCAACAAGGCCCGCAGACCACTTTCGTCGAGCACCGGCACGCCCAGTTCGCGGGCCTTGTCCAGCTTGCTGCCGGCTTCAACGCCGGCCACCACGCAATGCGTTTTCTTCGACACCGAACCCGCCACCTTGCCGCCCGCGTTTTCTATCAACGCCTTGGCTTCGTCACGCGTCAGCACCGGCAACGTGCCCGTCAGCACCAGCGTCTTGCCGGCCAGGGGTTTGGGCACGGTGTCTGGCGCCGCGCCTTCGTGTTCTGGCCAATGAATACCCGCCGCGCACAGTTGTTGCACCACTTCCACGTTGTGGGGCTGGTCGAAGAAAGTGCGGATGCTGACGGCCACCACCGGGCCGACATCGTTGACGTCCAAAAGCTGTTCCGCCGTGGCCGCCATCAGCCTGTCGATGTTGCCAAAGTGACGTGCCAGGTCCTTGGCCGTGGTCTCGCCGACATGGCGAATGCCCAGCGCGTACAGGAAGCGCGCCAGCGTCGTGGACTTGCTCTTTTCCAGCCCAGCCACCAGGTTGGCCGCGCTCTTTGCGGCCATGCGTTCCAGCGCGATCAAATGCGTCAGGCCCAGCTTGTAGAGGTCGGGCAGCGTGCGTATCAAGCCGCCTTCGACCAATTGGTCCACCAGCTTGTCGCCCAGCCCTTCGACATCCATCGCGCGCCGGCTGGCAAAGTGCAGCAAGGCCTGTTTGCGCTGCGCGCCGCAGAACAGGCCGCCGCTGCAACGGTGGTCAATGCCGCCCTTCTCGCGCAGCACGCGGCTGCCGCACACCGGGCAGGCGCGCGGCATGCGGAAGTTGGGCACGTAAACGGGCCGCTCACCTGGCGTGTTAGGCAAGAAGCGGCCCACCACTTCGGGAATCACATCACCGGCCCGCCGCACGATCACGCTGTCACCCACGCGCACGCCCTTGCGGCGCAGCTCAAACACGTTGTGCAGCGTCGCGTTGCTGACTGTCGTGCCACCCACAAACACCGGCTCCAGCTTGGCCACCGGCGTCAGCTTGCCGGTGCGGCCGACCTGGATGTCGATGCCGCGCAGCAGCGTCACCTGCTCTTGCGCCGGGTATTTGTGGGCCACCGCCCAGCGCGGTTCACGGGTCACAAAACCCAGCCGGCGCTGCAGCTCAATGCTGTTGACCTTGTAGACCACGCCGTCGATGTCGAAAGCCAGCGTGTCGCGTTTGCTGCCCATGCGTTGGTGGAAAGCCACCAGGCCTGCCGCGCCCTGCACCACCGCGCGGTCGGCACACACGGGTATGCCAAAGGCGGCCAAAGCGTCCAGCGTGGCGCTGTGCGTGGGCGGCCGCTGCCAGCCTTGCACGCTGCCCAGACCGTAGGCGAAGAAGCTCATCGGCCGCTGCGCGGTGATGGCCGGATCGAGTTGCCGCACGGCACCCGCGGCGGTGTTGCGCGGGTTGATGTAGGTCTTCTCGCCCTTGTCGCGCTGGCGTTCGTTCAGGCGCTCGAAATCGGCGCGGCGCATATAGACCTCGCCCCGCACTTCCAGCACTGGCGGCAGGTCTTCGGCAGTGCCGATCAGCCGCAGCGGTATCTGGCCGATGGTGCGGATGTTCTGCGTCACGTCCTCGCCCGTCTCACCATCGCCACGGGTGGCGGCCTGCACCAGCACGCCGTGTTCATAGCGCAGGTTCAGCGCCAGGCCGTCGAACTTCAGCTCGGCGTTGAATTCCACTGGCGGCGCGTCTTCGGCCAATTCCAGTTCACGCCGCACACGCGCATCGAAGGCCAGCGCGCCGGCCGCGGTGGTGTCGGTCTCGGTGCGAATGCTCAACATCGCCAACGCATGCCGCACGGGTGTGAAGCCTGCCAGCACGCGGCCTATCACCCGCTGCGTGGGCGAATCGGGCGTCAGCAGTTCGGGGTGGGCGGCTTCCAGTGCCTGCAAGGCCGCAAACAGGCGGTCGTATTCGGCATCGGGCACCTCGGGTGCGTCCAGCACGTAATAGCGGTGGGCATGGTGGTGCAGCAGCGCGCGCAGTGTGGCCGCCCTTGCGGCGTGATCTTGGTCGGGCATGTGCGACATTCTCTGACACCTACAAGGAACGCATTTCATGACCCACGACTATGACCTCATCACCCTTGGCGCCGGCTCTGGCGGTGTGGCCGCTTCACGCCGTGCGGCTGCACATGGCGCCAAGGTGGCCATTGTCGAGGGCAGCCGCGTCGGCGGCACCTGCGTGCTGCGCGGCTGCGTGCCCAAGAAGCTGCTGATGTACGCGGCGCAGTTTGGCGACGCCTTCATCGAAGCGCGCGGCTATGGCTGGACGGTGGCCGCGCCGCAGTTCGACATGCCCCGCTGGGC
>JANMJI010000036.1:0-2672 GCA_031371275.1 Betaproteobacteria bacterium | reverse complement strand
ACGTACAGCTGCGGCGCGCTGTCCTTGCTGGCCTCTTGCTCGCGCTTGGCCACGAAGGCGATGCGGTCGCCGCGCGGCGACCAAGCGGGCTGGCCGTCTTTGCTGCCGCACAGCGTCAGGCGCCGCGGCGGGGCTTGTTTGGGGGGCGCTGTCGGCATCAACCACAGGCTGCTGGCGATCGTGTTGTCTACCATCGAAGGTGTGCTGACAGTAGACACCGCCTGGCGGCCGTCGGGCGACAAGGCGGGTGGGCCCAGGCGGTCGAACTGCCAAAGTGTTTCAACGTCCAGCGGGCGAGGTTTCTTGTGTGCCATGGGTCGATTCTGGCCGCTGTGGTCGCTGGCAGTGATTCAAGCAATCAGGCAAGCACCCTTGCCGCGCCACAAGCCCGGCCGCATCATCACGCCGCTACGCCTTGAGGAGACAAAGACCATGAAACCGTTGCGCACCTGCCTGCTTCTGTGGGGGGCCTTGGCCGCCTTGTTGACGACAGTCCCGGCCGCTGCCGCCGACTTTCCCAGCCCCCAGCAAGCCACTTGGGTGGCGCGTGATTTCCGCTTCCACACCGGCGAAGTGCTGCCGACATTGAAGCTGCACTACACCACCGTGGGCAACCCCAAAGGCGAGCCCGTGCTGGTGCTGCATGGCACGGCGGGCAGCGGCGCCAACATGCTGTCGCCGGCCTTTGGCGGCGAACTGTTCGGCCCCGGCCAGCCGCTGGACGCGGCGCGCCACTTCATCATCATTCCCGATGCCATCGGCGCCGGCCAGTCGGCCAAACCCAGCGACGGTGCCCGCGCCAAATTCCCGCGCTACAACTACGACGACATGGTGCTGGCGCAATACCGGCTGGTGACGGAAGCGCTGGGCATCAAACACCTGCGGCTTGTCATCGGCAACTCGATGGGCGGCATGCACACCTGGCTGTGGGGCGTGAAGTACCCGAGCTTCATGGACGTGCTGGTGCCGATGGCCAGCCAGCCCACCGAGATGGCCGGTCGCAACTGGATGCTGCGCCGCCTGCTGGTCGAAGCCATACGCCAAGACCCCGACTGGAACGGCGGCAACTACACCACGCAGCCGCGCGGCCTGAAGCTGGCCAACCTGTTCTTTGCCACGGCCACCAATGGCGGCGACCAGGCGCTGTACTGGGGCGCTGCCACCCGCGAGGCCGCTGACAAACAAATCGACGAACGCCTGGCCGCGCCCTTCACCGCAGACGCCAACGATCTGCTCTACCAGTGGGACGCTTCACGCGACTACAACCCGGCGCCGGGGCTGGACCGCATACGCGCTGCGCTGTTGGCCATCAACGCTGCCGACGACGAACGCAACCCGCCCGAACTGGGCTTGATGGAGCGCGAAATGCAACGCGTGCGCAACGGCACCTTGCTGCTGATACCGGCCAGTGCAGAAACACGCGGCCACGGCACGACGGCGTTTGCGCGCTTCTGGAAAACGCGCTTCACGCAACTGATGCAGGCGGCACCGCGCTTGACACCATGAGCGAACAGGACTGCGCTCCATCGGCACTTCGGCCGCCCCTTCAGCCATCCCTTCAGCCAATGCTTTCCACCTGCCGGCTCTGCTGATAGGCCGCGCCAAATCGGTTGGCCAGGAAGGCCGGCAATTCGACCTCTTCCTGCCGCACAAAACCACGCTGCGGCAGACGCCCTTCACGGAACAGATCCAACGCCGCGCAGACCCCCGCGGCGGTGGTTATCTGGATCGCCGACAAAGGCGAAGCCTCGTTGCGGTCAGCAAAAATCTTGCGCGCAAACACCTCTTGCACCAGCGACCCACCGCGCATGCCGCTGACTGTGACAAACACCAGCACCACGTCTTGCATGGTGCTGGGAATGCTCTTGCGCATGATGGCCTTCAGCGTCTCGGTGTCCTTGTTCAATTGCAGCTCTTCGAGCAGCATCTTCATCAACGCCTGATGCCCCGGATAGCGCACGCTTTTGTAGTCCAGCGTCTGCACCCGCCCGGCCCAGGTTTCACACAGCGTGCCCAGGCCGCCGCTGGTGTTGAAGGCCTCGTACTCGGTGCCGTCCAGGCTGAAGTGTTCCAGCCCTTCAAGCGCCAGCAGTTCGATGTTCTTGCCGTCGCGTATGGCTTCGCAGGGGTGGCAGTACTCGTTGATGAGGCCGTCGACGCTCCAGGTCAGGTTGTATTTCAGGCTGTTGGTGGGGAAGGCCGGCAGCGCGCCGACACGCATCTTCACTTCATGCAACGCGTCGAAGCTCTTGGCCAGGTGGTGGGCCACGATGCCGATGAAGCCCGGCGCCAGCCCACACTGCGGCATGAAGGCGGTGGGCGCACCTTCGGCCAGTGCCTTGATGGCGCGCGTGGCGGTCACGTCTTCGGTCAGATCGAAATAGTGGCAGCCGGCTTCGCGCGCGGCGCTGGCGGCCAAGGTGGCCAGGTGGTAGGGCAGTGCGTTGATGACGGCATGCTGGCCGCGCAGCGCGGCTTGCAGGGCTTGACCATCGGCGGTGTCGGCGACGCGGGTTTTGACGGGGTCGCCGGCCAGCCTGGCCAAGGCTTCGGCGCTGCGGTCAAGCACCGTCACTTCATAGTCGCCACTGTGGGCCAGCAGGCGGGCGATGGTCTGGCCGATGTGGCCGGCGCCGAGCAAGGTGATGCGCATGGTGGTCTTTTCCGTCGAG
>JANMJI010000272.1:0-2110 GCA_031371275.1 Betaproteobacteria bacterium | reverse complement strand
CCCAGTTGTTCCAGCGCGGCGTCGGCCTGTTGCAGAAAGTCGTTGAAGTCCAGAAAGTCAGCCAGCGTCTGCGGGTGGACCATCAAGGTGGTGTCGGTCAGCGCCGGGTCGGCGTCGGCCAGGTGGCGCAATTCGTTGACCAATTCGGCCAACAGTGTTTCGGTGTCTTGCGCGGTGCTCAGCACCCAGCGTATCTGGCCCCTGGCCTGCACGGCCTTCGCAAACGGGCACAGATTCAAACCGATGACGGCTTTTTCCAGCCAGTCTTGCGTGGCTTCAATGGGGTTCATGGGCGCACCGCCGGTGAATCGACCACCATGCCTGCTGCGCGTTGTTTCAGGAACAACTCCAGCGCCGTGAATTCGTCGCTGCCATAAGCGTAAGGCTCGGCGCGCACGCCGATCATGCAGTTGCGCAAGCGCCGCTGCAACGATCCCATGCCCTGCCATTGCAGCCGGTAGATCGGGTAGCCCGTGGGGTGGGCCTGCGGAATGGTGCTGCTGGCCAGACGGCGGCCGGCGTTGTCGTCGTGGCATTGCGCGCAAGAGAAATCAAGCTGGCCCAGACGTTGGCGGTACAGGCGTTCGCCTTGTTCGATGAAGGACCGCAGCGCGCGTGCGAGTTCGGGTGCGAGTTCCGGTGCAATCGGCAGCCCGCGCGATGCCATCGCCACAAAAGTTTCCAAGCCCAGCAGCGCGTCACTTTCGGCGGCCAGCGGCGCGGCTTTGAGATGGCGTTCGCGGCACAGGTTGATGCGCGCGGCCAGCGTCACGGGCTTGCGCAGCGCGGCGTCCCAGGCCGGGTAGCGGGCGGCCACGCCACGCATTGAAGCGGGCTTGTGGCAGCGTGCGCAGTCGGCCGCAAAGCGCTGTTCGCCGTCCTGCGCCCACAGCATCGCCGGGTTCTGCGCGTCGTCGCTCTGCAGCGCTTGGGTGGAAGCGGCCATGTCGTCGAAGCCCGAACGGCGCAAATCGGCCGCCGGGGCGGCCGGGGCCACAGCCGTGGCGGCCAGCGCCAGCACCTGCGCGACCAAGAACGCCTTCATGCCACCGTCAGCTTGGCGCTTTCGCTGTGCGCCAAGCCGTTGTCGCCAGTGAATGCAAGCGTCAGTGTGCCGCTGGTGGTGGCGCGCAGCGAAAAGGCCAGGTAGGGGTTGGCGGCGATGGCCGGGAAGCAATCGGCCGCGAACACCAGCGTGCCTTCAAAACGTGCTTCGACGCGGGTCACGATATTGCGCGGCAGCGTCTGCCCGTCGGCACCCGGGCGGTAGCCGGTTTCCATCGGGTGTTGCAGCAGCACGCGCACGTCGATGGTCTCGCCAGGCCGCGCCGTCGCGGGCAGGCGGACGAGGGCGCGGGTGGTCGCCATCAGCAACGCGCCGGGCCGCCCCAAGCAGGGCTGGGCCCGCTCGGGGGGCTGAGGGCCGCGGCTCCAAGCCCGCCTGCGCGGGCTTGGACGGGCCGAAGGCCAGCCGCCTCTGGCGGCTGGTGGCGAAGGAGCGCAGCGACAAGCCTGGGGGTCAACATTCAGCCACCCTCCAGGCATGCGGCCAAGGTCACAACGACTTGCACGCGGTGTTGCCAGGCGCTGCCGTCGTTCATCACCGCCACCGCCGTGATGTGCTGCGAAGTGGCCATGCGCATGCGCGTGGCCACCTGCGCGCGGCCGTTGTGCGGGCCGAGGTGGAAGACCACCACCTCGGGCTGCGGATTGCTTTCGGTGAACAGCGCGATGCGCTGCACATGTTCGGCCACAGTCATCGCACTTTGCACGTTAACGCTGACAGGCACGGCATTGCCGTTTTCGACCAGCGCGTCGATGGTCAACACGACACGGCCGTCGCTGGGCACGCGGCCATCGGTGAACTGGCTGATGGCGGTGCGCAGCGCTGCCGGCGTGGCATGCGCCGGGCGCAGCACCAGGCCGCACACACCGGCCGCGCCCGCCACAAGCAGCTGCCGCCGCGGCGTCATTGCAGCGTCAACAAGAAAGCCACCACATCTTCCACCTGCTGCGCTTGCAGCACCGGCTGGCCCTGCCACGCGCTGCCCACGCGCTGCGCGCCTTGGTTGCGGTAGAAGGCCGGCATCAGGCTGGCCGGGTTCAGGCG
>JANMJI010000216.1:0-8137 GCA_031371275.1 Betaproteobacteria bacterium | reverse complement strand
CGCGCCGACGTTTCGGCACTGCCGCCATTGCCCGAACCTGCGCTGCCTTTGTGTGAGGTGGCGTGGGGCATCGTGGTCGGTGGCGTGGGCGGCACGGGCGTCATCACCATCGGTTCGCTGTTGGGCATGGCCGCGCACCTGGAAGGCAAGGGCGTGGTCACGCAGGACGCCGGCGGCCTGGCGCAAAAGGGCGGCGCCACCTGGAGCCACATCCAGATTGCGAACCGGCCCGAGGCCATCTTCACGACCAAGGTGGACACCGCCAAGGCCGATTTGGTGATCGCCTGCGACAGCATCGTCGGCGCCGCCAAATACACGCTGACCGTGATGCAGCAAGGCCGCACCTACGTCGCACTGAACACCCACGGCACGCCCACCGCGGCCTTCGTCACCAACCCCGACTGGACGTTTCCCGGCGGCAATTGCGAAGCCGCCGTGCGCGCCAGCGTGGGCGATTCGCTGGTGGGCGCGTTCGACGCTGAAGTGGTGGCCGAACAGCTACTCGGCGACAGCATCTACACCAACCCGCTGATGCTGGGCTACGCCTGGCAGCAAGGCCGCGTGCCTTTGAGCCACGCCGCACTGATGCGGGCGATTGAGCTGAACGGCGTGCAGATTGCCAACAACAAAGCCGCGTTTGAATGGGGCCGGCGTTGCGCGCACGACCTGGCTTCGGTGCAGGCTTTGTTCAAAGCACAGCAGGTGATTCAATTCGTCAAGAAGCCCGGTCTGGACGAGCTGTTGAAGACGCGCGTGGCCTTCCTCACCGGCTACCAGAACGCGGCTTATGCGGCGCAGTACAAAGCCTTTGTTGACAAGGTGCGCGCTGCGGAGACAGCACTGGCCCCTGCCGCGCCAGGCATGGCACTGACCGAAGCCGTGGCCCGCTACCTGTTCAAGTTGATGGCCTACAAGGACGAGTACGAGGTGGCACGGCTGCACACCGACCCGGCTTTCACGGCCAGGATCGCCGGCATGTTCGAAGGCGACTACAAGCTGGTGCACCACCTGGCGCCGCCGTTGATTTCGAAGAAAAACGACAAGGGCGAATTGCAAAAACGGCCGTTCGGGCCCTGGGTACGCAGCGCCTTTGCTGTGTTGGCGAAGATGAAGGGCTTGCGCGGCGGCATGCTGGACTTGTTCAGCTACACCGCAGAACGCAAGACCGAGCGGGCGCTGGTGGCCGAGTACCGCACCAGCGTCGAAGAACTGCTGCCCACGCTGAACGCCGGCAACCGCGCACTTGCCGCCGAGATTGCGCGCATCCCGGAAGAGATACGCGGCTACGGGCATGTGAAGGAAAGGCATCTGAAAGCCGCGCGAGCCAACTGGCAGGCGCTGTTGCAAACCTGGCGCGATGGTCCGGCCCGCGAGCAACGCGCTGCCTGAAGACACCGCAGCGGGCATCGAAATGCCAGGTGTTGACCTGGCTTTTTCTATTCATCTTCTATTCATCTGTTAGGCTTAAAATCCGCGATACTGTATAGCTGCTGACCCGCTTGCCAAGCCTTGCGTTTTCTATTCATGGATGCTACTGATTCAGCACTGCAAAACCGACTGCTGGCCTTGCTTGCCAGCCGCGGCGTGACCAACGCGATGGCGTTGCAGGCGGCCCTGGGCCGCAGCCAGCCCACGGTGTCGAGGCTGTTGACCGATGTGGGCGCGCAGCTGGCCGTGCTGGGCGCTGGCCGGCGCACGCGCTATGCGCTGCCGCAAATGCTGCTGGGTCAACCGGCGCGGCAGGCCTTGCACGCCATCGACGAAGACGGCCGCATCACGCACTGGGGCCTGCTGACCTTCGTGCGCGGTGACCGCGTACACGTACACGCCGACGGCATCGACCTGCTGGTGCAGGGCCACCTGCCCTGGTTCCTGGCGCCGTTGCGAGGTGAAGGTTTCATTGGCCGCCAGCAGGCCCGCGAACTGGCGGCCTGGGGCTTGCCTGCCAACCCCGAGCAGTGGTCGCTGGAACAAACCCTGTTCGCGGCGCTGCGCCTGCCTGACGCCCCGGGCGCCCTGGTGTTGGGGGACGTGCTGGGGGACGTGCTGACCCACACGCCGGCCGACGCCATCGCACCGCACACCCCGAACACAACCCCCGACTGGGACGCGCTGGCGCAAGCCACCGCCGGCACCCTGCCCGCGGGCAGTTCGGCCGGTGGTGAGCAAGCCAAATTCCTGACGCGCGATGCCGACGGCGCACCGCTGCTGGTGAAGTTTTCACCACCGCGCAACAGCCCTTTCGGCCAGCGCTGGCACGACTTGCTGCACGCCGAAGCGCTGGCCCTGGCGGTGCTGGCCGAGCACGGCGTGCCGGTGGCCGGCAGCCGCGTGGTTGAAACCGCGCGCCGCACCTATCTGGTGTCGCAGCGCTTTGACCGCCACGGCCCGCGTGGCCGCTCGCATGTGGTGCCGCTGCATGCCGTGCACGAAGCCTTCGTGCACGGCCCGCGCCAGCACTGGGCGGCCACCTGCCGGGCGCTGGCGCAGCAACGCCGCCTGCCGACCGATGCTGCCGACCAGGCCCAGGCGCTGCTGCACTTCGGCCGCCTGATAGGCAACACCGACATGCACTTCGGCAACCTGAGCCTGCGCGTGGCCTGGGCCGACATGGCGCGCGGGCGCTTCACCCTGGCGCCGGTCTACGACATGCTGCCGATGCGCTGGCGGCCCGACCACCACAGTGGCGAGCTGGGCCTGCTGCCCTTCACGCCCGAAGCCATAGACCTGCAGAGCGCGGCCCAGCCGGTGGCGCTGCGTTTCTGGCAGCGCGCGACGAAGGCGTCGGCACTCAGTGCCGGCTTCAGGGAACTGGCCCTCACGATGGCGCAGCGCCTGGCTGTCTGAATACCGCGCTGGCGAGATTCTTTCTGGCAGACTCGTTGTGCATGAACACGCCACCCCCAAAACCGCTGGCCCAACACCACCAACTGCACGGCGTGCAGCCCGTGCTGCCGGTGCCCGATGTGGCCGCAGCCGCAGCCTGGTTCTGCGCTGTGCTGGGTTTCGAGATCGACTTCCTGCACGGCACGCCGGTGCCTGTGTACGGCCGCGTGAAGCTGGGCGACTTCAGCTGGGGCGCGCCCGTCTACATCCACCTGGCGCGTAGCGATGCGCCGGTGCAGCCCTGCGGCGAAACCCGCCTGCATGTGGGCCACGACATCGACGCCTTGCACGCCCATGTGCTGGCCAGCGGCGCGGTCGTGCTGCAGCCACCCACCCACCAGCCCTGGGGCCTGCGCGAGATGGTGCTTCAAGCGCCGGGTGGCCACCGCCTGTGCCTGGGTGCAGAAACCGCGCCGCAGCCCGCCCAAGAAACCCCGCGCACGGTCATCGTCTGCTACCGCCCCAAGCCTGGCCATGAAGCGGCGTTGCAGGCGCTGGTGCGCGGCCATGTGCCGGCACTGCGCCAACTGGGCCTGGCCACCGACCGCGCGCCGACCATGCTGCGGGCGGCCGATGGCAGTTTCATCGAAGTCTTTGAATGGGTTTCGGCCGCGGCTATCAACGCCGCCCACAGTCACCCCGAGGTACACAAGATGTGGGCCGCGTTTGGCGCCGCTTGCGACTACGTCAAGCTGTCGCAACTGGCCGAGGCGCAAAACCTGTTCGCCGAATTCACGCCGCTGGAAGGCCAGTGCAGTGTTCGATACTAGGCAGCACTTAATAAAACCGCTGGATTTGTCGTCCTGGTTAGGCGCAAACCGTAGCAATGCCTCGTGGCATTGCGAGTATTTGCAACGACGCCAGGGCGGCAAAGACGCGGTTTTATGTTCTGCATAGCGTCGAACACTGCACTAGATGACCTGGCCGGCGCTGGCCGCGGCCCGCGCGCACGATGCTGCGGCGCGTGTGCCTTTTGTGATCGACGGTGTCGGCGTGGGATCGGTGGCGCGCGCGCACCTTTCCGCGCTGCGGGTCTGGCCGGAATTCTTGCGGGTCAACGAGGCCGGCATCACGCTGACGGCTGCTGCCGAAGTGCGCGACACCCTGCTTGCCCGTATCAACGCCGCACTGCGCGCCCAAGGCCTGATCCGGGCCTGGCGCGACGAACGCTTTGCCATCGTCAACCCCGCCAGTGGCCAGCCGCTGGCCCACACCGAACGCGCCGCGGCGCGCTTCTGGGGCACGCTGACCTTCGGCGCCCATGCCAACGGCTATGTGGCCGACCCCCAAGGCCGGCCCAGCCACCTGTGGATCGCACAGCGCGCGCTGCACAAAGCCACCGACCCTGGCCTGTTCGACAACCTGGTGGGTGGTGGCGTGGCGGCGGGCCAAACACCGTTTGAGGCGCTGTTGCGCGAAGGCTTTGAAGAAGCCGGCCTGCCGCGCGAAGTGATGGCCACGGCCCAGCCCGGCCGCGTGCTGCGCCTGCAGCGCGACATTGCCGAAGGCCATCAACTCGAAGACCTGCACGCTGACGACCTGACGCTGCCCGCCGGCCTGCAACCGCAGAACCATGACGGTGAAGTGGCCGGCTTCCAACTGCTGCCCGTGGCCCAAGCGCACGCCCTGGCCGCAGGCAGCACCATGGCCGTGGACGCCGCGCTGGTGACACTGGACTTTCCGCTGCGCCACCGCCTGCTTTCGCCCACTCTTTCGCCCGCTGACAACGCTGCGCTGGCCCCGGCGCTGTTCGCCTGCGCTGTGCGGCGCCATCAAAAGGCTTGAACTGCGGCGCGGCGTGGCACCGGGATACTGTGGTCCGTGATGACCCACACCGCCAACCCCATGCGCTACACCGGCACCGCCATCGCGTTGCACTGGCTGCTGGCGCTGATGATCCTGGGCAGCTTCAGCATGGGCGTCTACATGAGCGGCCTGCCCCTGTCGCCGACGCGGCTGAAGCTCTACAACTGGCACAAGTGGGCTGGCGTCACCATCCTGGCCTTGTCGGCACTGCGCCTGCTGTGGCGCTTGACGCACCGCCCGCCTGCCGACCTGCCGATGCCGCGCTGGCAGCGTGTTGCAGCGCATGCCGCGCACTGGGCGCTGTACGCACTGTTTTTTGCGATACCGCTGGCGGGCTGGGCCTACAGCTCGGCGGCTGGCTTTCCCATCGTCTGGTTTGGCGTCTTGCCGCTGCCTGATTTTGTGTCGCCCGACCGCGCCCTGGCGGCCACGCTCAAGCAACTGCACGGCGCGCTGGCGTTTGCCCTGGCCGCCGTGGTCGTGCTGCATGTGGCCGGCGCGCTGAAGCACCACCTCATTGACCGCGACGGCCTGCTGCGACGCATGCTGCCCGGGCGGGTATGAAACCGCATTTGAAACCCCACCTGAAGCCCCCTTCGAGAGCCCCCATGTCCGCACCTTGCCTGCTTGCTTTGACCCTCGCCGCCGCGCTGTTGGGCGCTGTGGCCCAGCCCGCTTTGGCGCAGGCCAAGCCCGCCTTGCTGCAAACCGCGGGCAGTGAAATCGCTTTCACCACCAAGCAGATGGGCGTGCCTGTCGAAGGCAAGTTTGGCAAATTCAACGCGCAGATCACGCTCGACCCGAAGAAGCCCGAGAGCGGCACGGTGGCCTTCAGCATCGACACCGGCAGCGCACGTTTTGGCAGTGCCGAGCTGGATGCCGAAGTGCCCAAGGCGGTGTGGTTGAACGTGCCGAAGTTTCCGCAGGCCACCTTCCAGAGCAGCAGCGTGAAGGCCGCCGGCGCGGGCAAATTCACCGTCGCCGGCAAACTCAGCATCAAGGGCGCCACGCAGGATGTGGTGGTGCCGGTGCAGGTGGTGCAGGCGGCTGGCGTCAGCACGGCCAGCGGCAGCTTCACCATCAAGCGCCTGGCCTTCAAGGTGGGTGACGGCGAATGGGCCGACACGTCCATGGTGGCCGACGACATACAGGTTCGTTTCAAGCTCGTGCTGAGCGGCCTTGCGCCGCTGTAAGCACCTCACCTTTTCCCCTCACCCCTTTTCAGGAAGACCCATGAACAAACTCATCAGCACCGCCGCCGCCCTGGCCACCCTGTCAATGGCCGCCAGCAGCGCCCACGCGCAGGCCACCACCTACAACATCGACCCCTCGCACACCTTTGCGTCTTTCGAGGTCACGCACTTCGGCACGTCCACCATCCGCGGCCGCTTCGACAAGAAAGAAGGCACGGTGCAACTGGACCGCGCCGCCAAGACCGGCCGCGTTGAAATCACCATCGACATGGCCTCGGTGAACACTGGCGTGGCGCCGTTTGAGGGCCACCTGAAGGGCAAGGACTTCTTTGACGTGGCCAACTTCCCCACCGCCAAATTCGTGGCCGACAAATTCACCTTCAACGGCGACAAAGTCATCGAAGTGAGCGGCATGCTGACCCTGCTGGGCAAGACCAACCCGGTGACGCTGAAGGCCGGCAACTTCGGCTGCTACAACAGCCCGATGCTGAAGCGCGAAGTGTGCGGCGGCGATTTCGAGGCCACGCTGCAGCGCAGCCAGTGGGGCGTGGTCTACGCCATGCCGATGGTCGCGCCCGACAACGTGCGCCTGCTGGTGCAGGTGGAAGCCATCAAGCAGCAATGACCCACGGGTTGCGGGCGGCCCGCAGGCGGCAGCATCGGGATATGAAATCCGATCTGCCGCCCGATTTCCTGCGCTTGGCCAGCGCCGCGGCCCTGCTGTGCGCTACGGCGCTGGCCACCGCCGCGCCGCAAATTTACAGCCTCGACCCCGAACACAGCTTTGTGCATTTCGAGGTCTTGCACTTCGGCACGTCCACCATCCGCGGGCGCATCGGGCCCGTCACCGGCAAGGTGGTGCTCGACAGTGCCGCCGGGCGCGGCGAGCTCAGCCTGCGCATCAACACCGCCACCGTCAACACCGGCTTGCGCGTTTTCGACGCCCGCGTGCGCGATGCGGATCTGCTGGCCAGCGCGGCCTTTCCCGAGGCCTATTTCGTCGCCACGCGCTTTCGTTTCGACGGCCTTCGGCTGGCCGAAGTGCGCGGTGAATTCACCTGGCGCGGCGTCAGCCAGCCCTTGTCGCTGAAGGCCCTTCGTTTTGGGTGCCGCAGCGTGGCTGCCAGCGCGACCGCAGCGGCAACGGCATCAGAGGGGGCCGGCGAAGTGTGTGGCGGCGACTTCGAAACCGAGATCAGGCGCAGCGATTTCGGCGCCACCTTCGGCCTGCCTTTTGTGGCCGACCGTGTGCGGCTGCAGGTGCAGGTCGAAGGCCTGCGCCAGCCCGGCGACTGAGGCGACTGAGGCGGCGGCGACGGTGGCCGATTCATGCGCCCACCTCAAAGGTGTTTTGACAGCAGCCACCGCCCCCCCTCGCCAGCGCGCCGAAAGCGCTCTGCTGCCAGCTAGCCCGCATCACGCAGCGCCGCCTCCTCTCGTTTTCCACTACGTACTCTTACGCAGGCGATTGGCCTGCGACTCAGGCACTGTGTCGTTCCGCTGGCAGCGCTGCGCAAGCGCGCCCGCCCCAAACACCCCCCCATGGAGATTGACCGATGAGATTCAAGTTTCAAGCCCTGACCGCCTGCATGGGCGCTGCGCTGGCCGTCTGCGCAAGCGCCGCACTGGCCGCCGACCCCATCAAGATCGGCGTGGGCGGGCCCTTCACCGGCGGCTCGTCTTCAATGGGCGTGAGCATGCGTGACGGCGTGCGCCTGG
Source organism: Betaproteobacteria bacterium (assembly GCA_031371275.1). Classification (GTDB taxonomy): domain Bacteria; phylum Pseudomonadota; class Gammaproteobacteria; order Burkholderiales; family Burkholderiaceae_C; genus Rubrivivax. The sequence continues at coordinate 533 of JANMJI010000216.1, read as the reverse complement.
CCGTGGACGAGATCAACAAGGCCGGCGGCTTGCTGGGCCGCAAGATCGAATTGGTAGAACGCGACGACGAAGCCAAGAACGAGCGCGGCGTGCAAATCGCACAAGAGCTCATCAACAAAGAGAAAGTTGTAGCCATGGTCGGCTACATCAACACCGGCGTGTCGCTGGCTTCGCACCGCTTCTTCCAGGAAGCGCGCATTCCGGTGATGAACAATGTGTCCACCGGCTCCATTGTCACGCACCAGTTCGACGACCAACCCGAGAACTACATCTTCCGCAACTCAGCACACGACAGCATCCAGGCGCCGATGATTGTCGAAGAAGCCATCACGCGGCGCGGCTACAAGAAAGTGGCCATCCTGGCCGACAGCACCAACTATGGCCAACTGGGTCGCGCCGACCTGGAAAAGGCGCTGGCGCTGAAGGGCATCAAGGCCGTGGCGGTGGAGAAGTTCAACATCAAGGATGTGGACATGACGGCCCAGTTGCTGAAGGCCAAGGAAGCCGGCGCCGAAGCGGTGCTGACTTATGGC
>JANMJI010000199.1:0-12797 GCA_031371275.1 Betaproteobacteria bacterium | reverse complement strand
GTCGCGCAGCCCGTCGCCCATCAGGTTGATGGCCAGCACCGTGATCAGGATCGTCAGCCCCGGCATCGTCACCACCCACGGCGCGCGCTCGATGTAGTCGCGCGCCGCGCTCAGCATGCTGCCCCATTCGGGCAGCGGCGCCTGCACGCCCAGACCCAGGAAGCCTAACGCTGCAGTTTCAAGGATGGCTGAACTGAAAGACAGCGTGGCGTTGACGATCAACGGCGCCAGGCAGTTGGGCAGCACCGCGCTGAACATCAGCCGCAGGGTGCTGGCGCCCGCCACGCGGCTGGCGGTGACGTAGTCGCGGCCCTTTTCAGCCAGTGCCGAGCCCCGGACCAGCCGTACATAGCCCGGCAGCGCGCCGACGGCGATGGCGATCACGGTGTTGACCAGGCCCGGCCCCAGGATCGTGATGACGCAGATGGCCAGCAACAACCCGGGCAGTGCCAGCAGGATGTCCATCAACCGCATGATCACGGGCGACAACCACTTTTCATGAAAGGCAGCCAGCAGGCCCAGCACCACGCCGGGCAGCAGCGCCAGCAGCACCGAGGCCAGGCCGATCATCAAGGAGATGCGCGCACCAAAAAGCAAGCGGCTGAGGATGCAGCGGCCCAGCTCATCGGTGCCCAGCGGGAACTGCGCCATGCCGCCGGCCTGCCACGGCGGCGGCGTGAGCATGTAGTCACGGAACTGTTGCACGGGGTCGTGCGGCGCCAGCCAAGGCGCGAGCAGGGCGCCAACGACGACGGCGGTGAAGACGCAGAAAGCGACCAGCGCGCCGCGGTTGGCGCTGAAGGCGCTGAGGAATTCGCGCCAGGGCGACGGCGGTGTGGCGGGCCATCTTGCGGGCCAGGTTGCGGGCCAAGTTGCGGGCGATTTGACGGCGTTCATCGCGCCCCCCGCAAACGCGGATTCACCACGCCATACAGCAGGTCCACCACCAGATTCACGCCAATGAAGATCAGCGCCGAGATCAGGATGCCGGCCTGCACCACGGGGTAGTCGCACCGGCCGATGGCGTCGATCAGCCACTTGCCGATGCCGGGCCAGGAGAAGATCGTCTCCGTCAGCACCGCGCCGCCCAGCAGGCTGCCCACCTGCAAGCCCAGCACGGTGACGACCGGGATCAGCGCGTTGCGCAGGCCGTGGTGGACGACCACGCGCGCCGGGCTCAGGCCCTTGGCGCGGGCCGTGCGCATGTAGTCTTCACGCAGCACTTCGAGCATCGCGCTGCGCGTCATGCGCGCTATCACCGCCATCGGTATCGTGCCCAGCACCAGGGCCGGCAGCACCAGGTGCAGCAGCGCGCTGGCAAAAGCGCCGGGCTCTTGGCCGCGCAGGTTGGCCAATGCGCTGTCGATGAGCATGAAGCCGGTGACGGCATCGACATCGAATTCGATGCCGATGCGCCCGCTCACCGGCGTCCACTCCAGCCCGACGCTGAAGAACATGATGAGGATCAAGCCCCACCAGAACACCGGCATGCTGTTGCCCACGGTGGCCAGCGCCATCACCGCCTGGTCGAGCCACGAACCACGGCGCAAAGCCGCGGCCACGCCCAGCGGCAGGCCCACGGTCAAGGCCAACAACAAGGCCGCGCCGGCGAGTTCTACCGTGGCCGGGAACAGCACCGCAAACTCGGCCGCCACCGCCTCGCGGGTGACCAGGCTCTGGCCCAGGTCAGCGTGCGCCAGTTGTTTGAGATAACGCCAATACTGTGCGGGCAGTGGCTGGTCCAGCCCCAGTTGCGCCATCAGCGCAGCGTGGGCCGCGGGGTCGAGCCGGCGTTCGCCGACCATGATCTCTATCGGGTCGCCGGGCACCAGCCGTATCAGCGCGAAGGCCACCAGCGTGACGCCCAGCAAAGTGGGCAGCAAGGTGGCCAGCTTCTTCAGCAGCAGGGTCAACATCGGCGGCGGGTTGATGGATAAAAAAAGGGCCGCATCGGCGGCCCTGCGATCTTGCCTGCTGGCACCGCGGTCAGAAGAACTTGTAGTTCACGCGCAGCGTGTAGGCACGGCCGCGCGGGTCGGCCACGCGCGGGTCCCAGCCGGCGCCAGCGGCGAAGTCGAGGTTGTGGGCGGTGAAGGGTGGGTCGGTGTTGAGCAGGTTCTTGATGCCGCCGGTAATGCTCAGGTTCTTGAAGCCGGTGTAGGTGCTGCTGACGCCGTACAGGGTGTAGCTCTTGACGTTGGGGCTGAAGCCCGGCGGGATCACGCCGCTGGGTTTTTCGTCGGTGTAGCCCGTCGAGTAGCCCTGGGTCAGCGTGCCGCTCCAGTCGCCTTGCGAATAGGTGAACGATGCCTGGTGCTTCCAGCGCAAGAACAGGTCGCGTGAATTCCACTGGCCCACCGTTTCCACATAGGGCTGCGACTTGAAGATGCGCGAACGGTGGCTGTCCAGGTAGGTGCCTTCCAGGTTGGCTTCCCACTTGCCGGCCAGCAGCTTGCCGTTGCCACGCACGTTGACATCGGTGCCGCGCGTGATGTCGCCGTCGGCGTTGACGAAGCCGGCGCGGATGTAGCCGCCGCTGCCGTCCAGGCGGCCGTTGGCGCCGCGCACCAGGTTGCCCGGGAAGGTGGTGTAGTTGGCGACCACCTGCTGCGGCGTCAGCTCATAGATGATGTCGGTGCGCGTGATCTGCCACAGGTCGACGCTGAAGCTCAACCAGGCCAGCGGCGAGGCCACGAAACCGACCGTCCACTGGTGCGATTTTTCCGGCGTCAGGTTCTTGTTGCCACCCTGCTGCGCGTTCGGGCGTATGGCGCACACCGAAAGATCGGCGCCGGCCACGTTGCCGGCCGGGCACAGCACCGGGTCGGCAATGTTGCCGGGTATCTGCGACTCGGCAGTCGCGCCGTAAAGCTGGAAGAAGCTGGGGGCGCGAAAGCCGGTGTTGTAGGAAGCGCGCAGCAGCACCGCGTCTATCGGTGTCCACTTGAACGACACCTTGGGGTTGGTGGTGCGGCCGAAATCGCTGTAGTGGTCGCTGCGCACGGCCACGGTGGCTTCCAGGCCCTTGACGATGGGCACCGCCACTTCCGCAAAGACGGCCTTGATGTCGCGCTTGACCTTCGGGAATTCGGCGTCAAACGGCGCCGCGTTGATGGCCTGGGTGCGCGTCGAGCCGTCGCTGAACTGGTAGGTTTCCTGGCGTATGTCGAAGCCCGCGGCCACCGCCAGCGGACCTGCCGCTAGCTGCATCACTTCGCCTGACAGCGTGCCGTCCAGTTGCAGCAGCTTGGCCTTGCCGCCAAACAGGTTCACGCCGGTGGCGTCTGCCGCTTTTATGAGCGCCAGCGCCGATGCCGTCTGCGACTGCCCCGGCAGCAGCCAGGGGTTGATCTGGCCAGTGCCCAAAGCGGCGATCAGCGGCACCGTGTAGTAGTAGCCGCCGGCCAGGTTGGAATTGGCTTTGCTGCCGGCGGTGGACAGGCCCAGCTTGTAGTCCCAGTTCGTGAACAGCACGCCCTCGGCACCCAGCAGCAAACGGTAGGCGTCGGTGGTGGTTTCGACGGTGCGGTTGCCGCAGATGTTGCAGCGCCAGCGGTAGGCGATGTTCTTGGTCTTGTCGAAGGTCGGCACAAAGGCCGACAGGTCTTGGTAGTAAGGCCCGCTGACGGGGTACTGCGCCGCTGCGAAGGCGCCGGTGGTGGTGATCTGGTAGGGCTCGAAGTCCTTCGTGGCCTTGGTGCGCGAGCCTGTGAATTCTGTGAACACGGTGTGCTGCGGGTTCAGCACATAGGCGCCGCGCGCCACCGCGTTGGTGCGTTCCACCGGCTGTATCAGCACTTCAGACCCGCCGTAGTCGAAGGCGCAGCCTCTGGCGAAACCCAGGTTGCCCCACAGCACGGCCTGGTACTGCGACATCGTCGGCACCGAATCGCATTTGCCCTGGAAGCTGAGCAGGTTGGCGCGGTTGTAGGTCTGCGTGCTGCCCGGCAATACAAAGGTCGAGCCCAGCGCCGTGCCGGCCGAACCCGTCTGCGTGGCGAAGGGCGTGCCGGTGGTGTCTGGCGACAGGCCGCGGTCGGGCTGGAAGCCGTTGGCAAACGAGCGCTCGCCATAGCCGCCCAGCTTCTTTTGCTGGTCGTGTGTCAGGCTGGCCATGAAGTTGTAGCCGTCGCTGGACAGGTTGCCCATGCCGCCCAGCAACGAAGCGCGGAACAGGTTGCCGCCGCCTTGCTCGGTGACATCGGCAAAGGCCGTGGCTTCCAACCCGGTGTAGTCCTTGCGCAGGATGAAGTTGATGACACCACCAATGGCGTCGGTGCCGTAAATGGCCGAAGCGCCGTCCTTCAGCACTTCCACGCGTTCCACCGCGGCCAGCGGGATCGAGTTCAGGTCGACCGCATTGCCTTTGGCGCCGTGGGTGCTGACGCGACGGCCGTTGAGCAACACCAGCGTGCTGTTGGCGCCCAGGCCGCGCAGGTTGGCGCTGCTGTTGCCGTTGTTGTTGCGGTCGGTGGTGCCGAGCTGAATGCCGACGTTGGACGACAGGTTGTCCGCGCCGGTGCCGTTGGCGCTGATGCGCGCCACCAGTTGTTCGGCGCTGGTGATGCCCGAGCGTTCGATCTCGGCGCGGGTGATGGTTTGCACCGGCAACGCGCCTTCGGTCTGGATGCGCTTGATGCTCGACCCGGTGATGGTGATGCGCTGGTCTACGTTTTGCGCGTGCACAGGGCTGGCCAGGGCCAGCAGCACCAGTTGGCCAACGACGGTCTTCAGTTTCATCAGGGCTCCTCGGGGGAAAGTGGGCGCGCGGCGGTCTTGCAGCCAGCGCGCGCAAAGGGTGCTGCACACACCGTCACAGTGTTGCCGCAAAGGATACAAAGGCAGCATACAAAGGCCCATAAGGAATAACCAATGTTCAGCCCTTGCAAGCCTACAAGCCCACCAGCGCACCAGCCCACAAGCCGACCAGCGCAGGCGCTGGTGGTGCTTCCATACAACAGTGTCTGGAACGCGCGGCACCACCAAACCGTGTGAACATGCCGGCCTTGTGTTGACCATGCCCGCTGCTGCAACCCCCTTGTTGGCCCCCAACCCGATTGCCCCCGTCCACCCCTGGCGCTGGATACCCACGCTGTACTTCGCCCAGGGCCTGCCCTATGTGACGGTGATGACGCTGGCCGTGGTCATGTACAAGAACCTGGGCGTCAGCAACACGCAGATTGCACTGCTCACCAGTTGGCTGTATCTGCCCTGGGTCATCAAGCCGCTGTGGGGCCCGCTGGTCGACCTGCTGGGCACGAAACGGCGCTGGATTGTGGTGTTGCAGTTTGTGCTGGGCGCGGCGCTGGCGATGGTGGCTTTGGTGGTGCCGGCGCCGCAGTTTTTGCAGTACACGCTGGCCGTGTTCTGGTTGATGGCCTTTGCATCGGCCACCCACGACATTGCCGCCGACGGCTTTTACATGCTGGCCCAGCCGGCCGCCACACAGGCCGCGTTTGTCGGCGTGCGCAGCACTTTCTACCGGCTGGCGATGATCGCTGGCCAGGGTGGTTTGGTGGTGCTGGCCGGGGTGCTGCAACAGCGCCTGGGCAACGTGGCTTTGGCCTGGGCCTGGGTGTTTGGTGCGATGGCGGCGTTCTTCGTCATGGTGGGGCTGTACCACGGCTGGGCTTTGCCGCGGCCATCGGTAGACAAGCCTGCGCCCCGCAGCGCCATGTTCTGGGCCGATTTCGGCGCCGTATTTGCGGCTTTCTTCAGGAAGCCCGGCATCGCCCGCATCCTGGCATTTCTGCTGCTGTATCGATTCGCCGAAGCGCAGTTGCTCAAGCTCGTCACGCCCTTTTTGCTGGACCCACCCAGCGCCGGCGGCCTGGGACTGCAAACCCAGGACGTGGGCATTGCGTACGGCACCTTTGGCGTCGCCGCGTTGACGCTGGGTGGGCTGCTGGGCGGCTGGGTCATCAGCCGTGGCGGATTGAAGAAACTGCTGTGGCCGCTGATGCTGTGCATGCACATTCCCAACACCGTGTTTGTGGCGCTGGCGTATTGGCAACCGACGAACCTGGCGCTGGTGAGCGTGGCCGTGGCGGTGGAACAGTTTGGTTATGGCTTCGGCTTCACGGCCTACATGGTCTACATGCTGATGGTGGCCGGCAGCACGGGCGGCACCGGCGGCACCGGCGAGAAGGCCGACGGCGCCAGCCTGCACAAGACCGCGCACTACGCGCTGTGTACCGGCTTCATGGCGCTGGGCATGATGCTGCCCGGCATGTGGGCCGGCTGGCTGCAAACGCAGCTGGGCTACTTGAACTTCTTCATCTGGGCCTGCGTCGCCACGCTGCCTTCTTTTGGCGCCGCGGCGCTGCTGCGCATAGACCCGGCTTTTGGCAAGGCCGAGGTCACGCCGGGCGAAAAACCGACCGGCTAGTCTTACTGTGTTATCAAAATCAAGGCATTGTGTGCGTTTCTTCGAGCAAGAGGTGAACTTTGATGGAAGAGCTTCGCGAGTTTGAGCGGTACATGGCGCACCTGAGTGAGGGCCTGGGTCACGCAGACCGGCACGCTGGGCTGCGTGGGTATTGCACTGGCCTGATGGCTCCGCTCAAGCGCAAGAGCGTGGAGCCGATGGCGTCGCACTTGGCGCCAACGGCCACGCGCTCGCGACACCAGTCGCTGCATCACTTTGTGGCCGATTCGGCCTGGTCCGACGAGCAGATGCTGACGCGCGTGGCGCAATGGGTGGTGCCGGCGATGGACTTCGGCGAGGGTGGCTGGTGGATCGTTGACGACACCGGATTCCCCAAGCAAGGGGTGCATTCGGTCGGCGTGGCGCGCCAGTACTGCGGGATGTTGGGCAAACAGGACAACTGTCAGGTCGCAGTGAGTGTGACGTTGGCCTACCAGACAGGCAGCCTGCCGGTGGCCTGGAAGTTGTACTTGCCCAAAGACTGGGCCCACGACATGCCGCGACGCGAGAAGGCCGGTGTGCCGCCGGACGTGACGTTCGCCACCAAGCCGGCGATAGCGCTGGCGCAGATCCAGCGACTGCTGGCACAAGGCGCGCCCAAGCACCCCCTGCTGGCCGACGCCGGCTATGGCGTGGACACGGCGTTTCGTGAAGGCTTGAGCGAACTGGGCCTGCCCTACGTTGTGGGCGTGACGGGCGCAGTAACGGTGTGGCCGCCGGGGCACGCGCCGCTGCCGCCCCAGGCCTACAGCGGTCGCGGCAATGTGCCCAAGCGGCTGCGCGTTGGCGATGCCAAGCACCAGCGCCCGCAGTCGATCAAGGAGCTGGCATTCGAGCTGGCACCTTCGCAGTGGCAGATCGTCGAGTGGCGCGAGGGCAGCAACTTCACCCTGCGCTCACGCTTTGCCCGCGTTCGCGTGCGGGCGGCCCACCGCGAGCACCCGCGCACCCAACAACGGGCCGAAGAATGGCTGCTCATCGAGTGGCCTGAAGGCCACAAGGAGCCGATGAAGTACTGGTTGTCCACGCTGCCCGAGGACGTAGCGTTGGCGCGCATGGTGTTTGAAGCCAAGATGCGCTGGCGCATTGAACGCGACTACCAAGACCTCAAACAGGAAGTAGGGCTGGGGCACTACGAAGGCAGGGGCTGGAGGGGATTCCATCACCACGCAAGCCTGAGCATCGCCGCCTACGGTTTCTTGATGGCGCAGCAGCTTCGGCACCCACAGGGCGCCGGCAAAAAAAACTCTGCCCGACGCGAAGAACCTGCCCTACCCACGCATTACAAGCCTCGCGGCAGCCCAGCGCACGCAGCGCCACGTCCCATCGTCCATCACGACTTTGCGGCTGCGTATCGCCGCAGCATTGCTCAGGACGCTGCCCAGATGCCCTTGTTGCCTGCGCGCAAACGCAAGGCTTAGTTTGTGACACAGTAAGACTAAGAGTCTGTCGGGCTTGGGGCATCGAAGCGAAATTTGGCCCCAGCGAGGACAGTTTTTGCCGGGTTTGCAGGCCCATAGCCGTAGCTATGGGACAAAAAGCCGGTGAAAAATGGACCGCTGCGGCCAAATTGCAGCCGACGATCCCCAAGTCCGGCAGACTCCTAGAACCCCGGCACCTGGAATTCGCCCCAGCCGTGGACTTGCAGCGGGCGCTGGCATTGGAACTGCGAAGCCGCGGGGGCTGACGCCGCGCTGGCTGGCGCGGCGGCGGCTGCGCCGGCGGCCACAGCGCCCGCGACCGGCGCTGCCACCACATCGCCAGCCGCCGGGCAAGACGCGAAGAAATCGGCGGCGTCGGGGTTGCGAAATTCGCGCAGCCGCGCCGCAAGGTGGCGCGCCTGGTCGAACTGGCCACGCGCAGCCAGCGCCTGCGCCCAGGCCGCCAGCAGCCGCGAGTCCAGCAGGTAGTGCGTGACGCGGTCAAACGCGTGTACCGGGTCACCCTTGGCCATGTTTGAAGTCACGGCCGCGTAGTCGGCGTGGTGGGCGAAAAACACACTGCGCTGGCCAGACGCGACGCGCTGTTCCAGCGCCGCGGCGCCGGCGTCAGAGGCGAAGATTTGCGACACGCGCATGAAGTCCAGCACCGACAAACAAGCGCCCAGAACAACCGCGAACGCCGCCAGTTGCACGGCAAAACTGGCGGCGGCAACAGGCATGGTTTCGGCCGGCGCAGGCGCCGCGGCCCGGCCCGGCCGGTACAGCGCAAAACCCCAGGCCCAGGCCGTGGGCAACAGAAAATAGCTGTACCACAGCGGATATTCAACCAGGCTGTGCAGGCCGATCATCAACACCATCAACATTGCACTGCGCTGCGCCAGGCCCAGATCGGCCGGGGTCGTCCAGGCCTGTTTCGCACCCCGCCACAGGCCAAAGACCAGCAAAGCCATAACCAGAAAAGCGAGTGGCAGGCCCAGTTCCACCGCCAGCTGCAGCGGCAGGTTGTGGGTGTGGTCGAAGAAGGCCACGGGGCGCTGCGGCAGGGGTGTCAGCGTCCAGGCGAAGTTGAATTCACCGAAGCCGACGCCGAACCACGGTTGCTGGTGTATCAAAGTGAGGGTGTCGCGCCAGATGGCAAAGCGTGAGCTGGAGATGTCGCTTTCGGCCAGCCTTTGACTGCCGCCAAAGGCATGCTGGGTGAGCGTGGCCCACAGCGCCATGCCCAGCCACGACAGCAGAAACACCAGCGGCGCGGCCAGCAGCAGCGCGCGCGCGGTGCGTGACAAGCGCCTGTCCAGCAAGCCCCACAGCGCCAGCATCAACACACTGAGCAGCCCCGTGCGTGACGCCGACAGCACCACCGCGAACACCCCCAAGGCCAACAACACGCCGGCGGCCAGCCGGCCCAGCCGGCGCAACTCAAACAGCGCGACGACGGCCACGCAATGCCACAGCAGCAGGCTGCTCAGGTGGTTGGGCTGGCGCAGGTTGCCCACCGCACGGCCGGGGTAGCCTGAAGCGGCCAGCCAGTCACCATCTGGCAAGCCGGGCAGAAACACCTGCACCAGTGCGACCGCCACATTCGCTGCACCTGCGACGACCCAGCCCCAGCAAAAGGCGGCAAAGAGGTCTTGTGCGTTGCTGCGCGCGCGGGCCCCCGCCCCACCCGCCAGCACCACCGCCGCGGCCACCAGCGTGGCGATGGCCGACAAGGCCAGACTGCCCGGCAGCGCCCCCGGGCCCCACGCCCAGGCTGCCGCCAGCACCAGCACCGCCAGCGCCGCCCACACCGGCCACGGCCCGCGGCGTGGCACAGCGGGCGTGCAGGCGATGACGAAGCCCGCCCACAAGGCGAAGGCCAGGGCCTGGTTCAGGAAAGTGGGCGAAGGGCTGACGTTGTGGGCCAGCAGGGAGGGCAGGGTTGCGGCGGCGATGGCGGTTGGGGTGGCCGCGACGCCGGCCCATGGCGCTGAGCGATCCGTCATCAGACGAGAACCACGATGTCGCTGTACTGCGCCAGCACCGGGTCGGCGGTCAAGAGCTTGGGTGGCTCGGTCATGGCTTGGGCAATCAGCAGGCGGTCAAACGGGTCGTTGCGATGCAAGGCCAGCGTGGCCACGCCAGTGGCATGGGCGGCGCGCACCGGAAGTTCGATGAAGCCGCTGGCGTCAATGGCTGCCGCCACTTCGTCGGGGTCGGCGTCGGTCTTGCCCAGGCGCGCCTTGGTGGCAATTTCCCAAATCTTGGCGGCGGACACATAAACCTGGTCTGCTAATTCGATCAGCCGGCGCGCAGCGGGCTTGAGCAATGCAGACCTGGCCAACACCCAAAAAAAGATATGCGTGTCCAGCAGCAGCCGCATCAACGCCCTTCGAAGCCTGCCGAAACGCCGTCAGGCAGGGCCGCGTCGAAGTCGGCCGCCAGCACAAGCTGGCCCTTCATCACGCCGAACTTGATGCGGCGCTTAGGGCCCGTTCGGGGACAAGTTGTGCATTTAGCCGCCAGTTGCGGGATGCGATGCAAGGCGCAAAGCACAGCGATGCCCCCTGGCACCGCGAGCATTTGCAACGCCGCAGCGCGCCCGCAAGTGGCGAGCCAAATGTGCAAGTTGTTCCCGAACGGGCCCCTAGGTTCATCCAGTCGCGTGGTGCGCACCAGCGGCTTGCCATTGCGGCTGACCACCACATCCTCGGCGGCCGCGGCTTTGTCGACGAGCTGGGAAAACCGCGTTTCGGCGTTGTAGATGTTGATGGTTTCCATGGCGGAATTCCAAACAAAGACCAAGGCTAGTCTAGTTTTACTGGCGATCATCATCGGCTGGCTTGGTGTTTGTGCGCTTTACCAAGGCGAGCGCCAAGCCAAGCGCGCGAGTCGCCCTCGTGGTCAAGGCAGGGCTGGCGGCGGCACGCCGCGCAGCACCGCAAACTTGTTTTGCGCGGCCCGCCAACCCTCGCGCGCTTCATTGCAGCGTTCGACGGGGTGCATGCGGCAAAGGCGGGTCAGGGTGAGCGCGGCGCGTTCGGGTTGGCCGTTCAAGCCGGTGGCCAGCGCGTAGCGGAACATCACCGACGGATAGGCGAAGCGCTCGGAGACCTTTCTCATGCGGTCCACTTCACCAGGGCTCATGCCTTCGCGCGCTGCGGTCTGCGCGAACCGCAGAAAGGCGTCAAGTTGCGTCAGCAGTTGCAGATCGGGCGGCGGTGTTTGAATGCCGGGCACACCAATGCGCGCCGATTCAATTCGCAAAGTGCGGTGCGCTTGTTCGGCGGTCAAATACTCAGTGCCTATCCACACCATTGCGCCAGCCAGTACGGCGCCTGTCACACGCAGCGCTTTGGCAGGCACGCGAACGTTTCCCGGTGCCGGTTGCAACGCATCAATGGCACCCACAAACAACCCCAAAGGGATCAGGAAGTAGGCGTATTCCAGCGGGAACTCCAGCATCGCGTGAATGCCCAAGCCGCCGACGGCCATCAACAACCACGCCGCAACGGGGTTTCGGCAACGCCACAGGCGGGAGAAGAACCAGGTGCATAACAACGCAACGAGAACACCGCCAATGGGCAAACCGTTCCAGACGATGAGGTCCAGAACGATGTTGTGGCTGTGCTCAATGTATTCACCCACGAAAGGGTGGGTGTCGGCGTTGCGCACCTGCGCCACGCTAACTTGCTGCCAGCCGTAACCCCACAGGGGCTGCTGCCAAACCGCATCCACCAAGGCGGCCCAGTGCAGGCGCCGGGTGCCGGCTTGTGTTGTGTCGGTCAGGCTTCGGCCTTGCTGCAGCATCAACAATTCATTGATCTGGGGCCAGGCCACGACACCGCAATGAAAAATCAGGCCTATGGCCGTGGCGCCGACGCGGCTTAGGGCCAGGCCATTGCGCCTTCCGGCAAGCCCTGAGAAGACCACCACAAACCCGATCTGAAGCCAGCCCGTGCGTGAACCAGACATGACCATGCCCAGCATCAGAAACAAGGTGCTGACCCAGAAGCCGGCATTGCCCACCATGGCTTGCTGCTTCAACACGCCGGCGGCGGCGATACCCAGCAGACCAATCATGCACAGGTGGTTGGGCTGGGCGACATTGCCAAAGGGCCGCCCGCCCGGCGGCAGGTCAGCGGTCCAGATGCCCAGGGAAACAGCGCCCGTCCACTGTACAAGTGCAATGCCAACCGACGCCATTGCCGCCAGCAGGCAGCCCAGCGCCAGGCTGTCCAGCGCGGTTCTGCCGGAGCCATCGGTCAGCGCCGGCAAAGTGCTGCCCAGTGCGATCGCCAAGGCCAGCGCCACCAGGTACAGCAGCACCATCAGTGCGTCGCCACCAAACATGATGCGGCCGGTGGCCCACTGCAACACCACGGTGCAAGCTGCAAGCCCCAGCGCAACCGCCCACAGGCGAGGAACGACCGCACCCGGCTTCGCCAAGGCCGCTGCGCTGAAGACGAGCAGCAGGGCCCAGCCGTCTTGCCAGGCTGACAGCCACGGCAGGTAGTGGTTGGGCAGCAACCAGGCGCACGGCATGGCAGCCAGGATGAACACATAGATCGGCAACGCGGACTCCAAAATACAAAAAGGCAGCCGAAGCTGCCTTTTCAATGCTTGCCTGAAAAGCTGCCGGCCATTCAACCCCGGCAAGAACCCGGCAGGAACTTCAGGGCGATGGTGGTGCCGGTACCGCCGCACTTCCAGCCGCCTACCTGCACCGCTGTGCCGCTGTAGGCCAACGCGGTGCCTGAAGCGTCCGTAGGAATCAGCGTCAGGAACTTGCCATCGATGTTGGCCGTGTCGCCCGTACCTTGCGCGGTGACGGTAATGACGCCGTTGGAATCCGTGTGCACCGCAGCGACATACTTGGAAGTGGCGCTGGCGGTCTCGCAGCCCCAGGCATCGGCAGCCACCGCGGAAGCGCTGCTGCTTTGGTAGAC
>JANMJI010000198.1:0-14570 GCA_031371275.1 Betaproteobacteria bacterium | reverse complement strand
CGACAACTGGCAGTTCACCGAAGAACCCGTGGCCGAGCCGGGTGAAGGCGGCGTGCTGGTCAAGGTGTTGTCTTTGAGCCTCGACCCGGCCATGCGCGGCTGGATGAACGAGGGCAAGAGCTACATCCCGCCGGTGGGCATCGGTGAAGTGATGCGCGCCGGTGGCATCGGCGTGGTCGTGGCGTCGAAGAACCCGGCCTTTGCGGTCGGCGACCATGTCACCGGCGGCCCCGGCGTGCAGGAATACTGGGCCGTGGCCGCTGACCAGATCAAGCGCAGCGGCATGGCCAAGATCGACCTGCGCATGGGCAGCGTCACGCAGTGGCTGAACGTGCTGGGCATGCCGGGCATGACGGGCTACTTCGGTCTGATGGACGTGGGCCAGCCGCAGGCCGGTGAAACGGTGGTCGTGTCGGGCGCGGCCGGCGCGGTGGGCCAGACGGTGGGGCAGATGGCCAAGCTGAAGGGCTGCCGCGTGGTCGGCATTGCCGGCGGGCCGGCCAAGTGCGCATGGGTGGTCAAGGAACTGGGCTTCGATGCCTGCATCGATTACAAGGCCGCGGCGCCGGCCGGGGTGGAAAAGTGGGACGCCGTGCGCGAAGGCCTGAAGCAGCATTGCACCGCGGGCGTGGACATCTACTTCGACAACGTCGGCGGCGACATTCTGGATGCCGTGCTGGCACGCATCAACCGCAAGGCCCGCATCATCATCTGCGGCGCCATCAGCCAGTACAACGCCACCACCGCGGTGCAGGGGCCGAAGAACTACCTCAGCCTGTTGGTGAACCGGGCGCGCATGGAAGGCATCGTGGTCTTCGACTATGCCGACCGCTACCCCCAGGCCATTGCCGAGATGGCGGGCTACCTGAAAGACGGCCGCATGAAGAGCAAGGAAGACGTGGTCACCGGCGGTGTCGCGGCCTTCCCGGGCACGCTGGGCAAGCTGTTCAGCGGCGAGAACTTCGGCAAGCTGGTGCTGGAAGTGGCAGCGGGCTGAAGCAGCGGGCGGTGCTGGCGATGTTGGGCCGGTGATGGGCCAGTGATGCGCCGGTCAAGCGCCGGTCAAGCGCCGGTCATGCGCCGCAGTTCAAGGGGCGCCGCCGCCTGCCAACAACGCCGGCATCACCCGCGCGACGTTGTCCTGCACCAGCGTGCGCAGCACTTCCACCTTTTCGCGCGGACCCAGGGCGCCCCAGATGTTCGACACCTCGGCGCCGTAGCGGCCGACGTGGATTTGGCCCACCCGCACGTCCTGGCTGGCGACGACGTCGCCGCTGCTGGTGTCCATCAGCTGCAGGCGCAACTGCGCGTAGGCGCCCAGAAAGCCGATCGACGCGTCGCCGCTGCTGCGGTCTTTCATCCCGGTGCTGGTGTCCAGGTAAAAACCGACGCCTTCGACGCGTCCGCGGCCGATGCTGAAACCTGCTTCCACCGGGAAGCTGGCCTCGCCGCGGCTGCGCGTGACGATCAGCACATGGCCCAGCTTGTCGGCCTCGATGGCGCTGACGATCCACGCCGGCAGTTCGGCGCGGGCCACACCGTCGGCCAGCGCACGCTGGTCGGCGGGGGCCATGGCCGTGGTTGAACGGTACATCTTCAGCTTGGCCGCGGGCTGCAGCCGGCCCACGCTTTCGCTCACCGCGCGTAACACGGCCTGGTCGAAACCCACGTCCTTCACCGCAACGCTGTCGCGCAGCGTGCGGTCCAGCCGGCTGTCGGTGGCATCGGCGGGCAGCGCAATCTGCAGGCTGTCGCCCAGCAGCGCAAACACGCCCAGTGTGTTGAGCTTGGGTGCCGGTGTGGCCGGGGCTGCGGCTGCGGGTTGCGCCTGGCCTTGCGCTTGCGCCGGGGCGTTGATGGCAGACAGGCCCATGACGGCGACCAGTGCGCCGGCAATGCCCAGGCGCCGCCGTGGGTTGAATGGCTGGTTCATGTGTGCTCCCCTTTTCTTGCAGACGGAGACAAGCATACGGCGTTGCCGATCAAGGGCCTGCCAAGGCCAGCCCGCGCAGCGCCAAGGCCGCTTCAGGCCGCGCAGGCTGGGCGGTCCGCAGTTCGTTCAGCAGCGCCCTGGCGGCGGTGGCATCTTCACGGCCCAGTGCCACGGCCATGCGCAGCAGCGGGTCGTAGGCGGGGCGGAAATCGGGGCTGGTGTGCAACACCGCCAGCAGCGGTGCGCGTACCTGCGCCAGCATGGCCTGCACGTCGGCCGCCGGTTGCACGCCGCGGCCAGCGACCAGGAAACGGTTGCGGGCCGCCCAGTAAGCCGCCAGTTGCCCACGCCAATTGGCGTCGGCGTCTAGCCATTCGACATGCGATGCGCCTACCTCGCCCAGCCCGTTCAGCAGGGCCAGCAGCCGGTCGCCGGGCTGCGAATCGGGCGCGTAGGTGATGCGCGGTGCGGTGTAGGCGACGACGGTGTGGTCGTCGGTGTTGAGCGGTGCGTCAGCGGCAAACCGCCGCAGCGCAACCGGCCCGGCAATGAAGCTGCCCAGCAACGCGAAATCGTCGGCCAGGCCGTAGTCGGCCAGGTCTTGCGGCAGCGCGTTGTGCAGCAAACGCTGGCGCAGGCTTTGCAGGTTGAAAGCGCTGCCATCGGCACGCGCCACCAGGCCCAGCACGGGGGTTTGCAGGCTGTTGGTGGCCAGCATGGCCGTGGCATGGGGGTACGCCACCATGAAGCTGCGCACGATGCTGCGCAGCGTGGCCAGGTCGAGCTGGTGCAGCGGCAGCCATTGGCAGAACAGGCCGTCTTCGGCCAGCCGTTCTTTGACCGCCCGGAAATGTTCCACCGTGTACAGCGCGCCAGAACCGCTGCGCGCGGGGTGGAAGTTGTCAGCCACGATGATGTCGTAGCGCGGGCCTGCGGCGCGCACGAAGCGTCGCGCGTCGGCAGCCACCACATGCGGTTGCGGCGGCTGTTCACCTGTGGCCGGCGCGGGCCTGAAGTGGGCCGACGCTGCAATCACTTCGGGCATTAGCTCGGCCACGTCGACGTGCAAGGTGGGGTCGGCTGCTGCGGCGGCTGCCGTCACCCCCGTGCCCAGGCCCAGGAACAGCGCGCGCTGCGGCGCCGGGTGCAGCAGCAGCGGCAGCAAGGCCTGGCGCGCGTCGGCAAACAAGCTGGCGCTGCTGCCTTCTTGCTGGCGGTTGTTGATGCGCAGCCGGGCCACGCCTTGGGCGTCGGCCACGACGCTGACGGCGGCCATGCGGCCTTCGGTGTAGTTCAGCACTTGCCCACCTTCGGGCACGTCGACAAAGACCAGCGGCGGCGCCCACACCGCCCCTGCCAGGAGGGCTGCCGCGGCGGCCCACGCGGGTGGCGTGGCCCAGGCTTTGCGCGACCACAGCGCGGCATAGCCCGCGGCCACGCCCAGCAGCGCGAACTTGGCGCCGGCCAGCGGCACCGCCCACAGCCCGAAGACCAGCGGCGCCCCCGCGGCCCCCAGTGTGTTGACGCCCAGCGCCGCGCCCAGGCTGACCCCGGCGCCGCGCGCTTGCGTACACAGGTGGCTGAACAAGGCGCCCATCACCAGCGTCGGTGGACCGAAGGCGAGCAGCGCCAGCAGGGCTTCGGCGGCCAGCGCGGGTGCGAGTGAAGGCGCGAGGGAAGACGCCATGCCGGTGCCCAGCGCGCGCTGTGCGAAGTCCAGCAGCGCCGGCGCCGCCCACAAGCTGCCGGTGCCCAGCAAGCAGGCCAGCACCAGCAGCGCGAGCAGCCGGTTGCGCAGCGCCACGCCCTGGCCCGCCACCGCCCAGCGCTGGTAAGCCGCGGCACCCAGCGCGGTGCCCACCAGGTACACGGCCAGCAGCAACGCGAAGGTGTAGACGGTGTTTTCTGTGACTTGGCTGATGACGCGCACGACCAGCACTTCATAGCCAATGCCCAGCAGGCCGGTGGCGGCCAGCAGCGCCAGGCCGGCTCTGGCGTCTGCCGCGGCGGATGCGGATGCGGATGCGGGTCCGGGTGCGGGTGCGGGTGCGGGTGCGGGTGCGGGTGCGGGTGCGGGTGCGGGTAGAGATGCATGCGCGCCTGCCGCTTCAGACGCAGCGGGCCTCGACGCCCCGCCAGGCACCCCCCGCAGCGCCAGCAACGCACCCGCCAGGTTCAGCGCCGCGCACAGCCCGGCCGTGCGCGCCAGCCCATAGGCCGGCACCAGCCAGAAGGCGCTGGCCAGCACGCCCAGCACGGCGCCCAGCGTGTTGCTGGCATACAGCGCGGCCAGTGCCGCGGCGGGCTGGCCGGGTGTGGCCAGCACGCGCTGCATGGCGGGCAGGGTGGCGCCCATGGCCGCGGTGGCCGGCAGCAGCAGCAGCGTGGTGCCGGCAAAGGCCACCGTGGCCTGCCAGGCCGCGCTGGGCTCGGCGCCGGTCAGCGCCAGCATCCAGCCGGCCACCGGCGCCATCAACAAAGCCAGGGCCAGGCTCCACAGCGCGATGGCGGCTTCGCAGGCGGCGTACCAGCGTGCTGGCCGGGCGCTGCTTTCGATGCGCCGTCCCAGTGTCAATGCGCCCAGCGCCAGGCCGCCGAAGAAGGCCGTCAAGACCGCCAGCACGGCGGCGTTTTCATGGCCCAGCCACAGCGTGCACTGCTGCGTCCAGACGATCTGACAGCCCAGGCCCGCAAAGCCCGAGACCCCCATCAGCCCCAACGCGCTGCGCCGCCATGGCGCCACCAGGGCTGGCGTCATTCAGCCGCTGAATGAGATCGCGTAGCCCCAGGAATCGAGCCGCGTGGGTATCGCGTTGAAGGACAGGCTGATGCGCCGCGGCCCCGGGTTGGGTGGTACGGCATGCATCAGATAACTCGGAAACAGCACGCAGTCACCGGGCTCGGGCGCGGGGCTGACCCACTTGTCGGCGCTGTAGGCGCTGGGTGCCATGCCTTCGTGGTCGTTGCGAAAGGCGAAGTCGGTGCCGCCGGGCGACTTCATGAACACGGTCTGCGCATCGGGGTGGCTGGGCGTCAGGTAGACCACGCCAGAGATGAAGCTGTTGGCGTGGTTGTGCAGGGCCTGGCGCCCGCCCGTGTCCAGCACGTTGACCCACATCTCCTTGATCGACCAGCCCAGCCGTTCACCGAACAACAGCACGCCGAAGTCGGCCAGCTTGGGCGTCAGCAGCGCGGCTGCTTCAACCAACAACGGGCTGTCGCCGGGCTTCAACATCGCAGTGTGTGAGAGCTGCGGCGAAGCATTGTTGTCGCGCACAGCCTGGGCGCCGAAGTGCGCCGCCAGCGCGGCCGCCAGGCCAGCGGGCAGCGCGCCGCGCGCACGCAGGAAAGGCGTCGGGAACAGCGCGATGATTTCGTCCACGGCCGCAGATGCTGCAAATGCCGCGATCACCAAGAATGCCGATTCAGCCTTGCAGGCTGCGGCGCTTGGCAATGCCTACCGCCAGCAGGCCCAGAGCCAACAAGGCATAGCTGGAAGGCTCGGGCACGGCGGTGATGGTGATGTCGTCAAACAGCACCGCGCCGGCGTTGCCGCCAAAGCTGACAGAACGCGCCACGCCAGCGAACTTCACGCTCGTCAGGTCAAAGCGGCAATAGGCGGTGGCGCTGGTGTTGCAGCCCAGGCTGGCATTGCCGAACAGGCTGGCGCTGGCCAGCAGCGTGCCGCTGCCGTTCAGGCCAGCGTAAATGTTCACGGCATCCAGCGTGGTGACGTTGGAAGCGTAGGCGAAGGTCAGGCGGCCCGTGAAGCCGGCGGCGACGTTCATCACCGCGCTGTTGTCGAAAGCGAACATCACCGTCAAAGGCGTGGGCGCATTGGCGTAGTAAGGGCCCAGTTCGTCGTTGGACAAACCGACCGCGGCGTCGCTGAAGCTCACGCCGTAGTTGGGGCCGTTGTGGCCGACGCTGTCGGTGCCGCCGTTGTAGTACTCGGCAATCGCGTTGACATAGCCGCTGGCGCCTTCAAAGTCGAGCGTCACGGTGCTTTGCGCAAACACCGGCGCGGTGGCCAGCATCGCCAGCGCGGCAGACATCATCTTCATCATCGGGAACTCCTGGGGTGGTGTGTGGGGCGGGTGTTTCGAGCCTGGTCGGCAGTCTGGCCGGCGTTGACGACAAGCGCGTGACAGGGCTGTCGTCAAAACGTCACGCGGGCTGCGTAGCGTGCCGGCGCATGCAAGCCCACATTCACCGCCGCCGCTGTCTGCAAACCGGCCTGGCACTGGGCAGCGCGCTGTGCTTGCCGCCGGCGCGGGCCTGCGAATTTTTCACGACGCACCTGCGCATCACCCACCCCTGGACACGCGCCAGCGCCGCTGACGCCACCAGCGCCATCGTGTCCATGAAGTTCGACGAAGTGCAGCATGCCGATCGTTTGATCGCCGTTGAAACGCCGGTGGCGCTGAGCGCCGAAATGAGGGGAGTGGTGATGCCCGACATCGCCACTGTCAATGGCCGCACGGCCCTTGATTTCCCCATCCCCGCCGGCTGCGAAACCCTGTTGCACGAAGCCGGCCCGCACCTGCTTTTGCTGGGCCTGCAGTTCGCGCTGGAAGTGGCGCGTGAATATCCGCTGCAGCTGATCTTCGAGCGCGGCGGCGTTGTCAACGCCACGCTCAGCGTCGACTACACGCGCTTTCGCTGAAGCTGTTTCACGTCGCTGTCACGCCGCCGTCACCGTGGCCGGCCAGCATGTCGCAGCAGCGCCAAGGCCCAACGCTCGGGCAGCGTCAGCCACCGCAAACACCACCACAGCCAGGAGTCCCGCCCATGAACCTCACAAGCCTTCGCAGCCCCATCGCCCTGGCGGTGCTGGCCGCCCTGGGTGGCATTGCTGCCACCACCACCGCCGTGGCGCAAAGCAGCCGCGGCGCCACGCCGAAGACCGTCGGCAAGTACGTCAGCGGCGACTTCCACAACCACACCACCTGCTCTGACGGTTCGATATCGATGCAGAAGCTGGTGAAGAAGGCCACCGAAAAGGTCGACGGCACCTTTGGCCTGGACTGGTTTGTGCAAGCCGGCCACGGCGGCAACGGCAACCGCAACTGCACCTTGGTGGAAGACGCCGCGCTGGGCACCCCGGCCTACCCGGCCACGGCCCAGGGCCCCACCACCACCTGGCAAAACAGCACGCCGCCGGTGCAGCCCAAAGGCCTGGTGTCGGGCACCGCGCCCAGCCAGGTGATGTGGCGCTGGCAATCGATCCAAGAGTTCCAGTACCCGTTGATCGAATACCTGTCGGCGGCCAAGGGCGTGCCCCTGTTCATCGGCGTTGAATCGGTGGTCGCTGGCCACGAGCACACGTCGATGTCGGTCATCACCGGCCAGATGCCGGTGTCGCTGGACACCGCACCGCTGCCCACCACGCCGGGCTACACGGCGCTGGGCAACGCCACTGCGCTGGCGCAATGGGAATACTGCTTTGACCGCAATGACACCGACACCAGCCGCGGCAACACCACGGTGGGTGTGGCGGTCGGCAACAACTGGGACTGCTCGGTGCCCGGCAGCGCCAACGCCACCGACCCAAGCTGGAGCGCCCTGGCGCAAAAACTGATTCCCGCCAGCGGCACCGGCAGCGGCAACCGTGGCCACGCCAAGACCGTGGAAGCGGTGAAGTGGATGGCCAGCTTTCACGGCCAGGGCAGCTACTACATCCCGGCCCACCTGGAACGTGCCGGCCCGTTCTATGTCGATGGCAACCAGGGCTTCAACGTCGAGCACCTGCGCAACTTCAACAACGCCGCGCCCAAGGTGGCTTTCGGTTTCGAGACGCAGCCTGGCCATGGCGCTTCATCAAGCCGCGGCGAATATTCACCCAACCGCAACAACTTCGGTGGCACTTTGGTCGATAGCGTGGGTGGCACCACCTACGGCGGCACCGGCATCTACGGCGCGCAGGTGGGCGGCGTGTGGGACGCGCTGCTGGGCGAAGGCCGAAACTTCTGGTTCTTCGCCAGCAGCGACTGGCACAACCGCGGCAGCTTCGGGCCAGACGACCGCCGCAGCACGCAAGATTTCTTGCCTGGCGAATACCAACGCACCGCGGTGCTGGTGCGCAACGGCGGCGACAAGCTGCGCCCGCAAAGCATCGTTGACGGCCTGCGCACAGGCAACGCCTTTGCCGCCAGCGGCCAGCTCATAGACCGCCTGGCCTTCATCGCCTGCGCGTCCTACCCGGGCCCGACAGCGCGCAGCAACGCCGCGGTGGAAGCACTGGCCGTGGCCGCGGCCACCCGAAACACCGACATCGACACCGCTGGCTGCGCCACCATGGGCGAAAAGCTGGTGGTGCGACGGGGCGCAGAGATCGTGGTGTCCATCGTCGTGCGCGACCCGGTGGGTGCCAACTACGCGCCCTATGTCTTCCCCAATCCGTCGCTGTTGCAGGTCGGCATCAACCAGCCCATCAACGAGCCCGTGCTCGACCACATCGACCTGGTGCGGGGCCTCGTCAGCGGCTACAAGACGCCGGGCAGCGCCGACTACTCGGGTGAATGGCCACGCAACACCAACTGGCTGCGCGCCGATGGCAGCGTGGCCGATTTGTCGGTGGTGCCGGCAGGGGCCAAGAACACGACGGCCGCCGTCATCAAGACCTTCAACGGCAACGGTGCCACGCCGTGGACGGCCTTCAGTTCGGGTGTGGACAACACCGCGTTCCTGAAGATGACCTACCGCATCCCCGCGGTGACGGCGACGCAGTACCTGCGCCTGCGCGGCACCAACCTGCCGCCGGCCGTGCCCTTTGAGACCGATGCCAATGGCAACCCGCTGCCCGATGTGCACACCAACGCCGGCGACACGACGCGGCTGAAGATTGCCTGCACCACGGTGGGCAGCAACCTGCCGGCCAACGGCACTCTGTACACGGGCACCGCCATCAACGGCTGCCCCAACCACCTGCCGGTGGTGGCGGGTCAGAAGATGGTGGCTTACGACGTGGCAGCCTGGGCTGACCTGTGGTTCTACAGCAACCCGATTTACGTTGAAGTGACGGGTTCTGTTGCCGTGGCCGGCGTCAAGTAAGCCGACGTCAAACCGGCCGGTTGTTGACTGCAAGCGCCGCGCGGTTTCGTGCGGCGCTTTTCCCTTTTTCCGTGACCCCAAGCGACATGTCCACACCTTTCACCACAGCCACTTCACACGCCCAGGCACCACCCCGGCGCCGCACACCGCTGCCCGCCTGGCTGCGTGAACCGCTGCTGCATTTCCTGCTGCTGGGGGCGGCGCTGTTTGCTGTTGACCATGTGCTGGTGGGCCGTGCCGACGACCCACGCAGCATCGTCGTCAGTGCCGATGTCGAGCGCCAAACCCGTGAACTGTTCAAGGCCGCGCGCGGCCACGAACCCGACTCGCAGGAACTGGCCGCGCTGCGCGGCGTCTGGCTGGACAACGAAGTGCTGTACCGCGAAGGCCTGGCGTTGCAGGTCGACCGCGGTGATTCGGCGATACGCGAACGGGTCATCTTCAAGGCCTTGAGCGTGGTCGATTCCAACACCAGGCTGCCGCCTTTTGACGATGCGCTGCTGCGCGGCTGGTTCGA
Organism: Betaproteobacteria bacterium; assembly: GCA_031371275.1. Lineage (GTDB taxonomy): Bacteria > Pseudomonadota > Gammaproteobacteria > Burkholderiales > Burkholderiaceae_C > Rubrivivax. The sequence goes on along the minus strand of JANMJI010000198.1, from coordinate 5,067 downwards.
TAAAAACCGCGCCAAATACGATGAGCCCGCGCGCTTCGATTTTCAGGAAGCGGTGCTGGCGGGCGATTCCTCTGAAGCCGCGGTGCGGGCTTTTGTCGAGGCCTTGAATGCCGGCGCTCCCGGCGATGCCAAGGCCGGCCTGCGTGTCTTCAAGGGCCGGCCGCATGCCAATCTTTTACAGAGTTATGGCGCCGACTTCGCCAAGGCGCTGGAAGCAGCACCCGTGGGCGAATGGCGCGCCGTGCCCAGCGGTGATGGCAACCGCGACGGCGGCCAGGACCGCAACCGCAGCGTCTGGCGTGCCGTGCGGCTGGAAGCCACCAGCGCACCCAAGCCGGCGCTGTTTGAAGCACTGCGCGGTGTGGTGCTGCAAGACTGGACCGACGCTACGCTGGCCGAACAACGGTCGGCCGCAGTGCGCGCGCTGGCGAAGAAATACACCGTGAAGTACGCGGCGGCGGCGAAGTGATGCGCCTGCTGCCGTCCTTGTGGCGCCTGTGGCTGGTGGCCATGCTGTCGCTGTGCACCGGCACCGCCTGTGCCCACGAAATGAGCATGGCAGAGCTGGAATTGCGCGAGACCACACGCGGTGAATTCTTTTGGCTGTGGAAGGCCGGCGACGAGCGCCAGGCCGGCGACAAACGCCTGCTGCCGCTGTGGCCCGAAGGCTGCCGCGCCGAAGGCCAGGTGCTGCGCTGCGGCGCTGCCGGCCTGCAAGGCCGCCTCGCAATGGAAGGCGTGGGCCAGCGCTATTCGGCCGCGCTGGTCAAGGTCTTTTGGCTCGACGGCCAAAGCCGCGTCTACACCCTCACCGCCGGCCAGCCCACCGTGCAGTTGTATGGCGCGGCCGACGACGCGCGCGGCATCGGTGAAATCGCTTCGGCCTACACCGTGCTGGGCGTGCAGCACATTCTGAGCGGCATCGACCACCTGTTGTTTGTCGTCGGCCTGTTGTTCCTGGTCGGCTTTCAGCGCCGCCTGGTGTGGACCATCACCGCCTTCACCGCCGCCCACAGCCTGACGCTGGCCAGCGCCGCGCTGGGCTGGTTGACGCTGCGTTCAGCGCCGGTGGAAGCCTGCATTGCGCTGTCCATCGTGCTGGTGGCGGCCGAGGCCCTGCGTCAACCTGGCGCTGGGCGCGAGACGCTGGCCAGGCGCTGGCCGGCGCTGGTGGCTTTTATTTTCGGCCTCGTGCATGGCCTGGGTTTCGCGGGGGCGCTGCAGGACATCGGCCTGCCACAGCAGCATCTCGCCGTCGCCTTGCTAACGTTCAATGTGGGTGTGGAAATCGGACAGTTGGGGGTGGTGCTGGCGGCCTGGGCGCTGGTGTGGGGGCTGCGCCACCTTCCGCGCAACGCGCCGCGCGCCGCGCTGCTGCGGGCGCCGGCGCTCTACGCGATAGGTGCGGTGGCGGCCTACTGGAGCTTGCAGCGCGTGGCGGCGCTCAGCGCTTGACGCTCCTAGCCCACAGCCACCAGCGCCGGTAGTTCTTCGGCCAATTGCGATTCCAGCAGCTCGCGCAGGCCGTCCATTTTCTGCTGCGCGGTCAGCACTTGCCAGGGGTCTACCGCCGTGTCGCTGGCGGCCACCGGATAGCTGCGCGTGGCGGTGACCAGCCGCTGGCGCAGCACGGCGCCGGTGCGCGCGTCGGCCAGCGTCAGCCGCAGGTAGGCATAGGCCGCCAGCAGGCCAGAGCCGCTGCGGCCAGACTCGATCATGCGGATGCCTATTTCGCGGTCGATGTAGTAGCCCAGGCCGCGCAGCACGCCCACGCCAATGCGGCTGTCGAGCAACGCGATGCGCGCCGGGCTGCGGTGTTTGGTCAGCAACACCACATGCGTGGCCTGCGCCTGTTCGAGCGCGTCGACCAGGCTACCCGGCAAAGTGATGCTGTCGCCGACGAACAGCTTTTCTGGCGCCTGGTGCAGCGTTGAAGGCGGCACACCCAGCAGCACCGCCTGCGCGCCGGCCGGCCGGCCTTCCAGCGCCCGGCCGGCGGCGGCCAGCGCCATCTTGTCCAGCGTGCCCGCGGCATCGGCCACCGCGCGGTGGACGTTGCGATCCAGGTTGGTGCCGGTGATGGATGCGGCATAGACCAGCACCAACTCGTCACCCAGCAGCGATATCACACCGTAGCGGCGTGCATCAGCGGCAAGACCTTGCGCGGGCCACAGTGCGCAGCCCGCCAACAAGGCCAGGCTGCTGCGGCGGCTGGGCAGCGCGTGCAAGGCTTGCAAGGCGTGCATGGCCGGCCTAGAAGTGGATGCCGCGCATCAGCTGCTGCACCGCCACCGCTTCGGCGCTGAGCTGCTGCTTGTCGCCCTTGTCGCCACCCTTGGCACCTTTCGCAGCGGCCGAATCAGGGAACATACGGAAGGTGGTGTTCATGCCAATCTGCGCCACGCGCGGCACCAGTGCGTGCAGCAATTGCCCGGTGATGCCCAGCCTTGTCGCAATGCGCACCGGCTTGTGGATGCAGGCCTGGGCCACCATGTCGGCGGCTTCTTCGGGGGCCAGGGTGGGCACGTTTTTGTAGATGTTGGTGGGCGCAATCATCGGTGTGCGCACAAGCGGCATGTTGATGGTCGTGAAGCTCACACCCTGGTCGGCAAACTCGCTGCTGGCGCAGCGGGTCCAGGCGTCCAGCGCGGCCTTGCTGGCGACATACGCACTGAAGCGCGGCGCATTCGTCAACACGCCGATGCTGCTGATGTTCACGACATGGCCTTTGTGCTTTTTGACCATGCCCGGCAGCAAGCCCATGGTCACGCGCAGGCAGCCGAAGTAGTTCAGCTGCATGGTGCGTTCGTAGTCGTGAAAGCGCTCGTAGCTGCCTTCAATGGCGCGCCGAATGCTGCGCCCGGCGTTGTTGATGAGGAAATCGACACCGCCGTGGTTGGCAATCACCAGTTGCGTGAAACGGTCGCAGTCGGCCATGTCGGCAATGTCGGCCGGATAGGCGATGAAGGCGTAGCCCTTGGCCTTGGCTTCCTTGCAGGCTTCTTCCAGTTTGTCGGCGTCGCGCCCGCAGATCAGGGTGATGGCGCCGGCCTCGGCAAACTTGTGTGCTGCGGCCAGGCCGATGCCTGATGAGCCGCCTGTGACCAGCACCACCTTGCCGGCCACCGTGCCTTTGAGGCTGCGGTCGACGAACAGGTCGGGGTCGAGGTGGCGTTCCCAGTAGTCCCACAGCACCCAGGCGTAGTCCTTCAGGTTCGGGCATTCAATGCCGCTGCCCTTGAGCGCCGCGTCCAGTTCCCTGCGGTCGTAGCGCGTCGGGAAGTTGATGAAAGTGAACATGTCGTCGGGCAGCGCCAGGTCTTTCATCACCGCGGCGCGAATGCGGCGCACCGGGGCCAAAGCCATCAAACCCTTCTTCACGCTTTTCGGAATGAAGCCCAGCAAAGCGGCGTTGACAAACAGGTTCATCTTGGGCGCGTGCGCGGCCTTGCTGAAGATGTCCAGCACGTCGCCGACGCGGTAGCCTTCGGGGTCGACGAGGTGAAAGCATTTGCCCTTCAGTTCGGTCTTGGCGTGGCTGATGTGGTCGATGGCGGCGACCACGAAGTCAACCGGCACGATGTTGATGCGGCCACCTTCAATGCCCACGCTGGGCAGCCACGGCGGCAAGATTTGCCGCATGCGCTGTATCAACTTGAAGAAGTAGTAAGGCCCGTCGATCTTGTCCATCTCGCCGGTTTTGCTGTCACCGACGACCAGCGCCGGGCGGTACACCGTCCACGGCTGCTTGCATTCCTTGCGCACGATCTTTTCGCTCTCGTGCTTGGTCATGAAGTAAGGGTGGTCCAGCCCTTCGGCTTCATCAAACATGTCTTCGCGGAAGACGCCTTCGTAAAGGCCCGCGGCGGCGATGCTGCTGACATGGTGGACATGCCCGGCGTCGATGGCCTTGGCAAATTCGACCATGTTGCGCGTGCCTTCGATGTTCACCTGCACCTGGCTTTCTTCGTCTGCGCTCAGGTCGTATACGGCGGCCAGGTGGTACACGGCATCGACCTGGCCCTTCAGCGCCTTGATCGCATCAGCGCTGACGCCCAGCTTCTTGGCCGTCAGGTCACCGCTGACGGGCAGCGCCCGCGTCTTGGCCGATGCACCCAGGCCCCAGTAGTCGTAGAGCGCCGCCAGCTTGCCCTCACTGCCCGGACGCAGCAGGAAATGCACGGTGGTGCCGCGGCGCGCCAGCAAGGTCTTGACGAGGCGTTTGCCGATAAAGCCAGTGGCGCCGGTGACGAAATACTGCATGTTCTGCTCCTGTGATCTTGGGCCTGCGGTGGCCAAAGCATAGAGCCGTCTCACTAGAGATTTAGGCAGCACCCCCCAGGGGGGAACCCTATATTTCCGGCCATGGTGCGGCGCCGTCGGGGCCCCGCGTCCCAGTGCAACCACCGTTTCGGGCATCGCGCCCACCCCACAGGAGATTCAACATGGTCAAGAAGATGAAGTCCACCGCCAGCGCCGAAGACACCAGCAGCGAAAGCAGCAGCAAGCGCAGCGCGCTGGCCAGTTCGGTGAAGGAATCGGCGCAGCAAATCTGGCTCGCCGGCATGGGCGCTTTCAGCAAGGCCCAGGAAGAAGGCACCAAAGTGTTTGAGGCCCTGGTCAAGGAAGGCATGAGCCTGCAGAAGAAAACCCAGAGCGTGGCCGAAGAAAAGATCGGCGAAGTAACTGGCAAGATGAGTGCCATGGCCGACACCGTCAGCGCCAAGGCCGGCCAGAACTGGGACAAGCTGGAAGCCATCTTCGAAACCCGCACTGCCAAGGCGCTGCACAAGCTGGGCGTGCCCACCGCCAAGGACGTTGGCGCGCTGGAACAGCGTGTGGACGCATTGGCCGCCGCCGTGGCCAAGCTGGGCAAGACGCCGGCCAAGGCCGCTGCGGCCTCGAAGGTCGCAGCCGTGGCCACAGCCAAGACAGCCGCCCCGGCTGCTGTGAAGAAGGCCGCCACCAAGCGCGCGCGCAAGACCGCTGCGGCCGCCTGAGCGCAGGGTTTCCCGTTCTGAACAAAGAGGGCGCCGCGGCGCCCTTTTTTCATCTGCTGCGCCGGCC
>JANMJI010000147.1:0-12080 GCA_031371275.1 Betaproteobacteria bacterium | reverse complement strand
GAGGACTTCCGCCTGGTGCATCCGGTGGCCGATGCGGTGATGGTGTTCGTGACGCGCAAGGACCTGGGTGTGAACAGCGTTGATGAGTTGATCGCGCTGGCACGCAAATCGGCCGACAAGCCGCTGAACTACGGCAGCGTGGGCATCGGGTCGCTCTATCACCTGATCCTCGAAAACGTGCAGTCCACCACCGGCGTCAAGCTGGCGCATGTGCCGTACAAGGGCAACGCCCCGCTGCTGCAGGACATCGCCGGCGGCCAGGTCGACTTCGCGGTGCTGGTGTACAGCGCCGCGATGGGCGCGCTGGCCGAACAGGGCCGGCTGAAGGTCATCGGCCAGCTCGGCGCGCAGCGCTCGGAGTTGTTGAAGAACGTGCCGGCTGCCAGTGAAGGACAAGCGCTGAAGCACTTTTCGTACAAGATCTGGACGGGCTTCATGGTGCCGAAGAGCACGCCCGAGGACGTCGTCGTGCGCCTTCATGCCGCCATCGGCAAGACCTTGCAAGACCCGACGGTGCGCACGCAACTGGCAGCGCAGACCCAGGTGGCATCGGCGCCAATGACGCTGGCCGAATCGGCGAAGTTTTTCGACGCCGAGACCGCGCGCTACCGCAGCATTGCCAAGCAGATCAACCTGCAGCCGCAGTGAGCCCGTCGTGACCTATCTGTTGCACGCGCTGCAAGCCCGGGCCGGTGAGTTCATCAGCCTGCGCCGCGACATCCACCGCCACCCCGAGCTTGCGTTTGAGGAACATCGCACGGCCGCGCTGGTGGCCAACAAGCTCGAAGGCTGGGGCTATGCGGTCGAGCGCGGCATTGGCGGCACCGGCGTCGTCGGCACGCTGGTGCGCGGTGAGGGTGGCAGCGCCGCCAAGCGCCTGGGCATCCGCGCCGACATGGATGCGCTGCCGATCATTGAGGCCAGCGGCGCTGAGTGGTCCAGCGTGCGTGCCGGCGTGATGCACGCCTGCGGCCACGACGGCCACACCGCGATGCTGCTGGCCGCAGCGCGCCACCTGGCCGAGCAGGGCTGCTTCGACGGCACGCTGCACCTGATCTTCCAGCCGGCCGAAGAAGGCGGCGGCGGCGCGCGGCGCATGATGGAGGATGGCCTCTTCGAACGCTTCCCCTGCGACGCCATCTTCGCCATGCACAACATGCCCGGCATCGAGCAAGGCCGCCTGGTGCTGCGCGAGGGCGCGGCGATGGCCTCGTCGGATTACGCCACGATCACGCTGCACGGCATCGGCGGCCACGGTGCGATGCCGCAGCGCGCGGCCGACCCGATCGTTGCCGCGGCCAGCATCGTGATGGCGCTGCAGACCATCGTCTCGCGCAACATCGACCCGCTGCATGCGGCCGTGGTCACCGTCGGCGCATTGCATGCCGGCAAGGCCAACAACGTGATTCCGGCCAGCGCCACGCTTGAGCTCAGCGTGCGCGCGCTCGACCGCGAGGTGCGCGACACGCTTGAGCAGCGCATCAAAGCCCTGGTAACGGCGCAGGCCGAGAGCTTCGGCGTCACGGCGCAAATCGATTGGAAGCCTGGCTACGCGGTGCTGGTCAACACGCCGACTGAGACCGCATTCGCACGCGAAGTGGCGACCGAACTCGTCGGCGTGGAGCGCGTGACGCTGCAAGGCCCGCCACTCACCGGCAGCGAAGACTTCGCCTTCATGCTCGAACGTGTGCCCGGCAGCTACCTGCTGATCGGCAACGGCGTGGGCCACGGCACCCAAGAAGGTGGCTGCATGGTGCACAACCCCGGCTACGACTTCAACGACCACAACGTCGCCGTCGGCAGCGCGTATTGGGTGCTGCTGGCTGAACGCTTCCTGGAGGCCCGATGAAAGTCATCGTTCTCGGCGCCGGCCTGCTCGGCGTCACCTCGGCCTACTTCCTGCGCCAGCAGGGCCACGACGTGACGGTCATCGACCGCCAGGCCTCGCCGGCCGCAGAAACCAGTTTCGCCAACGGCGGGCAAATCTCGGTCAGCCATGCCGAGCCCTGGGCCAACCCCGGTGCGCCGCTGAAGGTGCTGAAGTGGCTGGGCAAGGAAGACGCGCCGCTCTTGTTCCGCATCCGCGCCGACATGCGGCAGTGGCTGTGGGGCCTGCAGTTCCTGCGTGAATGCACACCGGCGCGCACGCGCTACAACATCGAGCAGATCGTGCGCCTGGGCACCTACAGCCGCGACACGCTGCAGCAACTGCGGCGCGACATCGGCATCACTTACGACGAGCAGACACAGGGCATCCTGCACTTCTACACCAGCCAGAAGGAGTTCGACGGCGCCGAAGCGCCGGCTGCGCAGATGCGCGCGCTGGGCTGCGACCGGCGCGTGATCTCAGCCGACGAGGCCGTGAAGCTCGAGCCTGCGCTGCGCCACATCCGCCCGCAACTGGCCGGCGCCACCTACACGGCCGAAGACGAATCGGGCGACGCGAATCGTTTTGCGCGAGAACTTGTCAAGCGTTGTCAAGCCGATGGCGTGCAGTTCCTGCTCAGCCACACAGTGACCGCGCTGCGCGAGGCTGGTGGCCGGATCGACCATGTGGAAGCCACTGACAGCGAGGGCCGTTTCCAGCGCCTGCGTGCCGATGCCTATGTGCTGGCCATGGGCAGCCTGTCGCCGATCTACGCACAACCGCTGGGAATCAACCTGCCGATCTACCCGGCCAAGGGCTACTCGGTGACGATGCCGGTGAAGGACGCGGCCATGGCGCACCGGGTGTCGCTGACCGACGACGAATACAAGCTGGTGTTCTCGCGATTCACGACGAGGCCGACCCCTGCGGGGCCGGGTGGGGACCGCCTGCGCATCGCCGGCACGGCCGAATTCAACGGCTACGACCGCGACCTCAACCGCGTGCGCTGCGAGGCCATCGTCAAGCGCGTCGAGCAACTATTTCCCGGCGCCGGCGACAGCGAACAGGCGCAGTTCTGGACCGGCCTGCGGCCCGCGACGCCGAGCAACGTGCCGATCATCGGCCGCAGCAAGATGCCCAATCTTTTCCTCAACACGGGCCACGGCACGCTCGGCTGGACACATTCTTGCGGCTCGGGCAAGAGCATCGCGCGCATCATCAGCGGCTTGAAGCCGGAAGTGGATTTTGCATTCAGCGGTGTCGGGCGATGAGCCGCCGATACGGAAGGGCCGGCGGATAGGAAATTCAACACCCTTTTTCTGGCCTGTGACCGCCTGGCAGGGTAGTTGCCAGACCTTGATGGTTTCTTTGCAGTCGGCTGAGCGCTGCGCATCGCGTCGACGGTGCCGCCCAGACGTGTCTGAAACGGAAGTCGCGCATGGGTGAACGCAGATCTGCGGGGCGCTTTGACCCTTGCCCGAGAACTCTGACGCAGCCGATCTCCGCAGCCCTGTCCGCCGGGCTACCGGGACGGTGATGTAGCGGCACAGTTGTTCCAGCGCCTGGCGGTCGCGTGGGCCGCAGGCGACGCGGTAAGTACACGCCGCGGCATCGGCGATCTGGTCAACCAGACCCGCTTCCTCTCGGCTGCCGAACTGGACGCTACGCTGAAGCACTGTCTGTCAACGTACAACCATCTTCGTGTCAAGGTGCGCCGGGTTCCACCCGCCGTGCCAGCGCCTGCACGGCTTCACACACCGGCCCGGTCTGCGTGCAGCCCAGCAAGGCCGACCGCGCCAGCGCGGCGGCCTCGCCAGCCGCGGCGGCCGGCGCGCCGGGCTGCACCAGCTGCCACGCGAGTTGCGCCTGCGCTGCGTGCAACGCCGGGTCGCCGGCAGCGGCGGTGCCCATCAGCAGGGCCAGCGCCTCGCGCAGCACGGCCTGCGCCTGCTCGGGCTGGCCCAGTTCACGAAAGCGCACGCCCAAAGCGGTGATGACCTGGCCGCGCAACACCGGCTCACCGGCAAAGCCCGCACGCGCCTGTTCCAGCGCGCGTTGCAGGCGTGGTGCCATCACGGCCAGGTCGGTGGCAACAGGCACCGATGCCGACGCGTCTTCGTGCAAGGCCTGTTGAAGAAAGGCCTGCACCTCGTCGGCCCGCTGCGCCTGGCCCTGGCCGCGCTGGAAATGCTGCCAGGCGAACAGCGCTGCGGCGACCAGCGCCAGCACCAGCAGGCTGGCCATGGCCAGCGGCACGCGTTCACGGCGCAAGGCCAGCCGCGTCTGGTGCCAGGTGCCGCCAGGCGCGCCGGGCACGGGACGAAAGGCCAGCACCTGCGCCAGGTCGTCCAGCAGCGCTGCCACGGAACCGTAGCCCTTCGGCGTGCCCGCGCGCTGGGCACGCTGCAACACCGTGGCCAGGTCGGGGCCTGGCGCTGCGCCGCACAGCAGGGCCTGCAACACCAGGCCCAGCGCCTGCACGTTGGCGGCCACGGTGTCGGCACGCAGCATGCGACCCAGGCCCCAGTCCAGCAGCAGCAGGCGGCCTTCGTCGTCGACGCGCCACTGGGCCAGGCCCAAAGCGCCCAGCGCGACATCGTCTGCATGGGCCTGGGCGACACGCTGCGCCACCTGTTGCAGCAACTTCAAACGCTGCGGCAGGCGCAGGCCGCGGTGGCGCACATGGTCCAGCAAACCCACACCTTCAACAAAAGGCATGACGCGGTAGCTGCGGCCTTGTTCGTCGCTGCCCACGTCTTGCAGGCGCAAGGTCTGCGGGTGGGCGGGCAGCATCACGACCTGGCGTTCGGCCACCGCCGCGGCGGGCAGCAACCACAAGGCCAGGGCGTGGCGCGAACTGCCGTCGGCGCGCTCGGCCTTCCACATCTGCGGTGTGTCGCCTGCAACCGGCGGCGGCCCCGGCGGATGCGCAAGCGGGGCCCCCAAGGCCTGCAACAGGCGGTAGGGGCCGACCCGTTCGTCGGCGCGGGGCGGTGGCTTTGCGGCCGCCAGCGGTGGGCTTGCATCAGCGGCGGACCCGAGCGCGGGCAGGGCCAGTTGCGCCAGCCGCTCGCGCAGCCGCGGCACCAGCATTTGCTGCGGTTCAGGCAAGGCTTGCAGCCAGGCTTCGCGGCTTGCAGCCGGCTGCGCCAGCGCCCGTTCAAGCAGGCGGCTGAGCACACGAACTTCGGTGGCAGACAGGGTCATGACGATGGCCGCGCGGTGAACAACAGGCGGCTGCCGCCATGGCACCCGCCCAGCACCGAAATATGCCAGCACCCAGCGCGGTCGGCGCCGGCGCGCGCTGAACCTGGGCGGCGCTGGCGGCTTTCTTGTGCCTGCCTTGAAAAACGGAGCGCCGAAATCAGACCGCGCGCGCCAGCAGGTCTGACAAGCCGGCGTTGAATGCCACGGGCTCCTCAAAGTACGGCAGCGCGCCGGTGTTGAAGACGCTGACACGCCAGTGGGCGCGGCCTTGCACCAGCTTCAGGCCGCGATAGTCTGTGAAATCGCCGCGCACGCCGTGGCTCACCCACACCGGCTCTGTCAGTGCTTCATAAACGTTATGGATTTCGGCGCTGAACAGCCCGCCGCTTAAAAAGTGCAGCGGCGCGTGGCGAGCGCCGGGTTCGCGGGCCGTGCGCACGGCGTAGTCGGCCATCTGCGTGTCGATGTTCGGCCCGCCCCAGGTGCGGCGCAGAAAGTAGCGCACCACGGCAGGCTTGGTCAGGCCGTTGAACAAGGCCTGCGCCCAGCGCGGGTTGCTCAGCAGGCGGTGAAACCGTGGCAACGCGCGCGTGCTGCCCGGTGGCCCGCGCCAGACCTTGCCGCCCATCAAGCCGGTCGGGCTGACCAGCGCCAGCCGGCCCCACAGCGCCGGCTGCTCGGCCGCCGCGCGGGCCAGGAATTCGCAGCCCAGCGACACCGCCAGCGCATCGATGGCAGCCGCCCCCGCACCCAGCCCGCAGCGCTTGCGTATCTGCGCCGCCACCGCATGCAGCGCGTCGGTCATCAAGCGCGGCGTGTAGGCACGTTCGCTGCGGTCACTGAAGCCGTAACCCGGCAGGTCGATGGCGAACACCGTGCGGGTGGCGCTGAAGGCCTCGTACAAAGGCCGCACCTCGGCCGCCGAAGCAGCGGCGTTGACGCTGTGCACCAGCAGCAGCGGCGGGCCCTGGCCTGCCGTGTAGCAGCACAGGCCATCGACCTCGAAACGCTCACCGGGCAGCGCCGCTGGCAGCGCGCAAACCGATGTCAAGGCCGCAGCACCTTGGGCACCGGGTTGGGCCGCAGGCGGAACGCATCAGGCAGGCCCGAGCCCAGCAGCGGGCGCAGGTACATGCGAAAGGCGTCTGTCACATCGGTGCCGCTGGCGCTGATGAATTCATCTTCCATGGTGCGCGTCTTGCCGGCCACCGCGGCCAGGGGCAGCAGGCTGTAGTCGACCGAATAAAAGCCGGTACGCTGGATGGCCACCGAGCCATTGCGGTCGCCCCACAAAGCGTACTGCACGGCCTTTTCGCCGACCTCGCGCGCCTCACGCTGGTCGACATCGCTGATGCAGCCCAGGAAGCTGCGCTGCAGGTAGCCCAGCGTGTCGCCGCGCACGCGCTTGATCTTCAGCTGCGCCTTGATGGTTTCGCACAGCACATCGGCCAGCGCGCCGTTGCCACTGAGCTGGACATTGCCATGTGCGTCGCGTTCGGCCTGAGCGCCAACTTGAGCCGTGATGGCCTGGCCCGCGGCGTCGTGTATGCCTTCGCTGACGGCCACCACGCAGCGGCCGTAGCGGTCGTGCACGGCCTTCACGGCGGCCAGAAAGTCGGCCATCACGAAGACCCGCTCCGGCACATAGATCAGGTGCGGGCCGTCGTCAGGGAACTTCTTGCCCAGGGCGCTGGCGGCTGTCAAAAAACCGGCGTGGCGGCCCATCACCACACCGACATAAACGCCGGGCAGCGCGGCATTGTCCAGGTTGGCACCGGCGAAGGCCTGGGCCACAAAACGCGCCGCACTCGGGAAGCCCGGCGTGTGGTCGTTGTGTACCAGGTCGTTGTCTATGGTCTTCGGGATGTGGATGCAGCGCAGCGGGTAGCCGGCCTTCTCGGCTTCTTCGGCGACGATGCGCACGGTGTCTGAACTGTCGTTGCCACCGATGTTGAAGAAGTGCTCGATCTGGTGCGCCTTCAGCACCTTGAACATTTCCTGGCAATAGGCCAGGTCGGGTTTGTCGCGCGTGCTGCCTAAAGCGGCGGCCGGTGTCGCGGCCACCAGTTCCAGGTTGTGGCTGGTCTCTTGCGTGAGGTCGACAAAATCTTCGTTGACGATGCCACGCACGCCATGCCGCGCGCCATAGACACGCTGCACGCCCAAGTGGCGGCGCGCTTCCAGCACCACGCCCACCAGCGACTGGTTGATGACCGCGGTGGGCCCGCCGCCCTGGGCGACGAGAATTTTTCCGGATGCCATGGGGTGATCCTTGGGTACTGAACACGGCCGCGATTGTGAGGGCGCTGGCGGTCAGCCCGGGCTGCTGCGGGCCCGACCCGAGAGACGCGATTCACAGGCGCCATTCACACGCGTTGATCAGCCGCTGCGCCGCCTTGCCGCATTCGCCGCCGCGGTGCGGTTTTCCACACCCAGTTTTTCGTAGATGCGGCCCAGGTGTTTTTTTACCGCCGACAGGCTGCTGCCCAGAATCTCCATCACGTCTTCGTTGGTCTTGCCCTGGGTGACCCAGAACAGCACTTCGGCCTCACGCGGAGTCAGGCCCAGTGCCACCAGGTCTGCGGGCTTGGCGGGCAGGCCGGGCTCGGCCGGCACGGCGCGGCCTTCACCCTGTTGCAGGCGCGCGCCGATTTCGGCCAGCGCTTCGGCCAGGCGCGCGTTTTCCAGGCGCTGGCGTTGCGCTTCGGCTTGCGACATATCGACCTCGTGGCGCACCGCCAACAGCCGCGCCTTGCGCGCCGATTCTTCGTTGAAGCAGCGCTCATAACCTTCGTGAAAAAGCTCGTGGTGGTGAAGCGCTGCGGCCAGGTCGCCCTGGGCTTTGCTGATGCGGCCCAGCAGCCGGTGCGCGCGCATCAAATCGCGCTGCGCCTGGCTGCTGTGCAGCAGGTCCGCCGCGGTCTGGGCCAGGGCGCGGGCGCTGTCCGCATGGCCTTCGGCGAGGTCCAGGCTGGCCAGTTCGAGGCGCGCGCGGGCCTGGCCCACGCGGTCGGCGAGCTCGCCTTCGCTGATCGCCAGCGCCCGCACAAAAGCCGCGCGCGCGGCGGCCGGTGCGCCCTGCGCGGTGGCAATGCGCCCGGCCAGGTAGGCGGCATAGGCTTCGTACTGCTGGTTGGTGAAGGCCGGGTCGTGCGCCTGCCGCTCCAGCAGCGCGGCAGCGGCTTCGTCCAGCCGGCCCAGTTCCAGCAGGCGTTCGGCCACCGCGACCAGCGCGTAACGCTCTTTCTGCGGCAGCGCCAGCGCGGCATAGGCGGCCAGGCCGCGCTGGTTGGATGCCAGGCCGGCTTCGGCGTCACCGCTGGCGGCCAGCGCGTTGCCGATGTTGTGGTGGATGTCGCCCACGAGTTCTTCCATGCCCAGCTCTTGCGCCGTCAGCAGTGCCAGCCGTGAATGTTCGAGTGATTCAGCCGGCAGGCCACTTTCTTCAAAGGTGTTGGCCAGGTTGACCAGCACATGGGCTTCGTAGCGGCGGTCGCCAATATTTCTCGCACGCGCCAGCGCGTCCAGGTAGGCCTGCAAAGCCGCGGCAAAGTCGCCCAGCGCATGGGCCAGCACGGCGCGCGCGTTGGCCCCGGCGATGCCGCAGCGCTGGGCGTGGTGGCGCAGGCTGCCGCTGGCGCCGGCCAGCTCGGGCGCGGCCAGCAGTGCTTCCATCTGGCCGAACTCGCGCCCGGCATCGGCGTGCTGGCCCAGCACCAGATGGCTGGCCCCCGTGTGCATCGCAAAACGGGCGCGCAGCAAGGTGTTTTCCGCAGCCGCCAAGGTGCCCGGTGGCGCCGCGGGTGGCAAGGCCGGGCGGCGTTCCGCCAGGCGTTGCAGCGCGGCTGCGGGGTCGTGCGCGCGCAGGGCCTGCAAGCCGTCCAGCTCGGTCATCCAGGCCGCGAAGATGGCGCTGGGTTGCGGGCTGCCTGGCGCGATGGCGGCAGCTTGATTGGCGACGTGATTGGCGGCGTGATTGGCGGCGGACGACAGGGCAGGCCCCAGGCAGGTGTTCGGCGTGTTCAGCGGGCCTAACGGGTGGCCCATCAGCCGATTGTGCGGCGCCGCGCTTCCACCCGTCTGGGGGTGGCCAAACGGGCACTGTTGCGCACCAGGACGGCTGGCTAAAGTTCTTCCATCGCCACACGAAACCGATCAGGAGCCGACACCATGAAAGCCCGCCACGCCTTGCTTGCCAAGCCCTTGCACCAAGCCGCAACGCTGGCGCCATGGGCGCTGTTCGCACCGTTGGCGCTGTTGGCCCTGGCCAGCGCGCCGGCAGGGGCCAGCGGCAATCTGCTCGTCAACCCTGGCGCCGAAGCCGGCCCCGCTTCGGCGGTGGGTGACCCGGTGGCCACCGTGCCGGGCTGGACGCTGGACGGCAACTTCACCGTCGTCACCTACAACCCCGATTTCGGCGGCCCCAGCACATCGTCACCCGGCCCGGCTGACCGCGGCCTGAACTACTTTGCCGGCGGCCCCAGCAACGGCCTCTCTTCGGCTTCACAGACGGTCGACCTGAGCAGCTACCAAAGCTGGTTTGCCCACCACGCGCTGGCTTTCACGTTGTCGGGCTGGCTGGGCGGCTTTGAAAGCCAGAACGACAACGCGGTGTTGAGCGTGCGCTTCCTCGACGCCCAGGGCAACGAGCTGGAATTTGCCAACACCAACGGCATTGGCGCCAGCGACCGCAACAACGTCACCGGGCTGCTGTTTATGAGCACCGGCTTTGCCGACAGCAGCAACATCCAACTGAGCCCCGTGCAGGCCGTGGTGACGCTGACCATGACGCGCACCGACGGCAGCTACAACGACGGCTATGCCGACAACCTGAGCTTCACCATCGACGACGGCGTGCCCGGCGCGGTGCCCGAACCCGGCACCACAGCGCTCTGGCTGGCCGGCCTGGCGGGCGTGGGCTGGTGCGCCCGCCGGCGTGCGGCTGAACGCGCCTGAACACGACCTTCACGACCACTCTTCAACTCATCAAAGGCCCCTCATGCACACCCCATCCCAACGCCTGGTCATCGCGTCGCTGGCCGTCTTGCTGGCCCCCTGCGGCGCCCTTGCCAGCGACGTTTTCATAGACTCGCAGCAAAACGGTTCCTACGTCGCTGGTGGCCCGCAGTACCTGTTGCCGGGCACCTTGGCCCAGCCCTACAACCCGGTGCAACTGACGCTGGGCGCTGGCAGCTACGACATCACCAACGCCGCCAGCAGCGGCTACTTTTCGGGCTGGAACTTCAACAGCGGCGGGCAGTACCTGGGCGCTACCTTCAACTGGGTTTGGGGCTTTGTGATGGCCGAACACGGCGGCAACATCCTGGCCGATGTCTATGCCGACCCGGTGCTGACATCGCAGGCCGCCGTCGCCGCGCTGGCCGGCAGCAGCTTCCACGACGGCAACACGCTGCTCGGCAATACCAGCACCGCCAGCTACCACCAGACCTTCACGCTGGCGCAGACGACCACGCTGGACTTCTATGTGGACGACTACAACTGGGGCCTGGGCGACAACTACGGCGGTGTTGCATTGAGCATCAACGCGGTGCCCGAACCGGCGCCGGTGGCGCTGCTGCTGGCGGGTTTGTTGGCGCTGGGCCTGCGCCGTGCTCGGTCAGCACAGAAACAAGGTTAGACATCGCGTTAAAGACGGCGTCAGAGACGGCGTTAAAGACGGCGTTGGAGACGGCGTTGGAGACAGCGCTAAAAGCCGACCACCTGCACGCGCATGCCGCGTGACACCAGCAGCGTGCGCGCCTGGTCGGCTTCGGCACGGTTGGCAAAAGGCCAGCCCACGACGCGCCAGTCGTCGCCTTCGGGCAGCACGTCGACCTTCATCCGGACGGCGCCCACGGTCTTCAGCAAGGACTGCATGGCGGCCTGCACCTGTTCAGCTTCGGCGCGCGTGCGCAGCGGACGGGTGGACAGCGCGAAGGCCGCAGTACCGGCCGCTGCCGCGGGCATGACCGCGATGTCGGCCTGTGCCGCCACGGCCACGGCCACGGTTTCGGGCTTGGCCCCGGGCCGCACCTGGCGGGCGGCGGCCTTGGCCTGTTCACTGGGTTGTGGCTGTATCGATGGCCGGCCCCAGCGGCGCGGCATGCTGGCGGCTTCGTCAGCCGCTGCCGCGACCGGCGCCGCAGCGCTGGCCGGCGCGGCCGGCGTGACCTCGGCCACGGCTTTGTGCGGGGCCACGGCTTCGGCCGCGGCTGCATGGGCAGCGGGGGCCTCATGCGCAGCAGCTTGCGTCGGTGTGGGTGCTGTCGCAAACACGGTCGCCATTGGCCCAGAAGCAGCCCCAGAAGCGGCCCCAGAAGCAGCCTCAGAGGCAGCCCCAGAAGCAGCCCCAGAAACACCCCCAAAAGCAGGCGCCGAAGCGGCCAAAGCCGCAGCCAGCACGGGCGCCACCCGCTGTGGCGCGGCCGGCCGCAGCGACGTCACCAGCGGCATCACCAACCCCACTGAACACAGCACCAACACCCCCAGCACGGCGCCCACCCGCGGCCGGCTCCAGATGCGCCGGCCCAGCACCGGCGCCTGGGCACCGCCGCCCAGCAGCACGCGGCTTTTGTAGATGCCGGTTTCTATGGCCGCGGTCAGCAGATAGACCGGCACCGCCACGCGCCCGCCGTGCTGGCTGTCGGCGCGCACCACGCGCAGCGGGCCGTCGCCGGGCGCACGCGCCAGCGGCTGGCCAGCCCGCGCTGCAAAACGCGCCACTTGGCGCGGGGTCAGCGGGTCTATGAAGTTTTCACTGAAGTCGGGTTGCAACGGGCCTGGCGGCGCGGCGGGCGTGGCGGTATCCGGCGCAGCAGCGTCAAGGGGCGCAAGGGGCGACAGGGGCGCAGCTTCCTGCTGGCGGGTACGGGCCAGCGCACGCTCGCGCAGCGTGCCACCGCCTGGGCCACTTTCGCCACCGGGCCCAGGCGCCACCGCGCCGGCCTCAGCGCCGGCCTCAGCGCGGGCCTCAGCGTGGGCCTCGGCGGCAAGCCCTGTGCCGACA
>JANMJI010000132.1:0-9568 GCA_031371275.1 Betaproteobacteria bacterium | reverse complement strand
GTCATGCCCCTTCAGCGCCACCAGGTTGCCCACCGACAGCAACAAGGGCTGGCCTTGATGGCCGATGGCGGCGCGGGCTTCGGCCTGGGGTATGGGGTGAAAGCGTTGCAGGTCGACGCCATTGCGCAGCATGTGCAACTTGCCCGGCGCCATGCCCAGTTCGCGCATGCGGTTGACCAGCGCTTGCGATACACCGATGCAGGCTTGTGCCTGACGCGCCGCCCACAACATCATGCGCCGTGGCAGGGCGTGTTCGGCAATCAGATTGATGTCGCTGCCCCGCGCCGTGATGAGCAGCGGCTTGCCCAGCGCCCATGCCACGATGGCCGCGGCCACACCGTCGGGATAGAAGTAGTGGGCGTCGATGAGATCGAAGTCGAAGCCCTCTGCACGCAAGCGCCGGGCGGCGCGCCATGCGCAGACGGCCAGGGCCAGCGGCGCCAGCGTCATGCCCACCTTGGGCACGACGGCATAACGTGGATGCAGCACGTCCAGGCCGTTGCGCAGCTCGCGCGCGGGGGTGCGGGCCATGGCCGCGCGGTCGCCGTGTTTGGGGTTGCTTGAATAAAACCACGGCACCGGCGCCAGCACCTTGGCCTGCACGCTGCTGCCGAATTCGGCCAGCAGTTCACGCAGCCGCGTTTCCACGAAGATGCCGTGGCCCGGCCTTTCGCTGCTGGGAAACAGCGTGGAAAACAGCAGCACGCGCACGGGCCTCATCGGGTGGCGCCCTTCAGCGCGCAGGAGCGCGCGGCCCCAGCGCGCGCAGGCAGATCTGCTCGAAGGCCCGCGCAGCCACCTGGTGGCCGAAGTTGCTTTCAACACGTTCGCGCGCGCGCTGCGAATAGCCCAGGCGCGCTGCCGCGTTGTTCAGCAGTTGCACCACGGCAGCCGCAAAGCCGACAGCGTCATCGCTTTCGATGAAGTGCTGGCCAGGGGTCACGTCCAGCCCTTCGATGCCCACCGTGGTGGACACCACAGCCGAGCCCATGGCCATGGCTTCGAAGGCCTTGATGCGCGTGCCGCCGCCCACCAACAGTGGAATCACCGACACCTGGGCGCTGCGGATGTACGGCCGCACGTCGTCAACAAAGCCCGTGAATTCGACATTCGGCATGCGGCGGCCCATGGCCAGCAGCGCAGCCGGTGGGTTGCGGCCCACGACCACGAAACGTGCAGCGGGAACGGCTGCGACGACGCGCGGCCAGACCTCGTTCAGAAACCATTGCACGCCATCGTGGTTGGCCGGTGCGTCCATCGAACCCGTGAACACCACGCTCGGTGCGCCGGTGTCGGGCGGTGCTTGCCAGGTGAACTGGTCAAGATCAACACCCGTCGGAATGGCATGCGCATGGGTCACACCATAGGCATCACGGAAGTGCCGCGCGTCGCGTTCAGACACCGCCACCACGCCGTCGTAGCGCCGCAGCGCGTCGCGCTCGAAGCGCACCATCTTGCGGTGCTGCGATGTCCACATCCAGCGCCGCACCAGGTCGGGCGCGTGCTGGGCATGGCGGGCAAAGATTTCGGCTTCGACGTTGTGCGTGAAGCACACGCTCTTGCAGCGCAATTGCGCCGGGCGCAATACGCTGGCGTGGACGAAGTCGAAGACCATCAGGTCGGCTTCGTCGCCGTCAGCCAATGCCTGCACGGCGTTCATCGCGGGGCGTGTCTTGTCAGACGCAATGTTCACGGGGATATCACCCAGCAGCCCCAGACCGCGCTGCCAGCGTGGCTTGAGCGGTGTGGGTTGCCAGGGCACGAAGTCGTCGCACACGCTGTTGATCTCGGCGGCCCAATGGCTTTGTTGTTCGCCGCTGGCCGGCGACAACAGTCGCAGCCGAAACTGCCCGCCCTTGAGCCCGCGCAAGATGTTGGTGGTGCGTATCTTTCCACCGGCGTCGTTGGGGAACAGAAACAGCGGCGAGACGAACGCCAGCCGCGGCCGTGGGTCGTTCACCAGCAGATGCCTTCATAGTCCACACCCGGCAGGTGGCGCAGATCGGCATAGCCAGAAAGATCAACGATGCGCTTGCCTTTGGCGTGTTCGGCAATCAAGGCGCGCGTGGGCTTGTCGGCATGGCCGACGACCACCACTTCGGCGTCTTGCAGCACTTGCAGCGCGTCTTCCTTCAGCAGGCGGTCGAGGTGCGGAATCTCGGCTTCGATGAACTCCTTGTTCTTGCCCAGCAGGCGGCTGAGTTTGACGAAGGCGTCGAAGATGGTGATCTCAAAGCCTTTGCCCAGCAGGCGTTCGGCCAGCGCTACCAGCGGTGAATCACGCAAGTCGTCGGTGCCGGGTTTGAAGGCCAGACCAAACAAGGCCACTTTCTTGCGGCCGTTGCGGGCAATGATTTCGTAGGCCCGCTTCAAATGCATCTCGTTGCTTTCCAGCAAGCCACCCAATGCAGGTATCTGCACGTTGACGTTGCGGGCCAGCGTGACAAAGCCCTTCACTTCCTTGGGCAGGCACGAACCACCAAACGCAAAGCCCGGGCGCATATAGGCCGTCGAGATGTTGAGCTGCGTGTCCTGGCAGAAAATCTTCATGACCTCGGTGCCATCCAGTCCGTAAGCCTTCAGCACCGAACCGGCTTCGTTGGCGAAGACGATCTTCAGCGCATGGAACACATTGCACAGGTACTTCACCGATTCAGCCACCGCCGGCTTGGTGCGCACAAACACCCCCGGCAGGCCGGCGTACATCTGCTCCATCGCGACATAGCCCGCTTCATCGAAGCTGCCGACGATGGTTTGCGGCGGCTGGTGGAAGTCTTTGACCGAAGAGCCTTCACGCAGGAATTCCGGGTTGAACACCAGCGACAGACCTTCGCCGATCTTGCGGCCCGAACTTTCCAGCAGGATGGGCAGCAGCCGGCTTTCGGTCACGCCCGGCGGCACGGTGCTGCGCAGCACGATGACATGCGCGCCGGTTTTCTTGCGCAAGGCCTGGCCGATGCTGGCGATGACGGCATCCACCGCCTTCAAGTTGGGTGAGTAATCGGCATTCGACGGCGTGGCCACCGAGATCAATGACACGTCGGTGTTCAGCACCGCGTCTTCCAGGTCGGCGGTGGCGCGCAGGCGGCCGTTGCGCGTGGCCGCCTCAATCAGTTCGTTGATGCCTTCTTCAACCACCGGCGATTGGCCGCTGGCGATCATGCGCACCTTCAGCGGGTTGGTGTCGACGCCGATCACCTCGTGCCCGAGTTCGGGCAAACAGGCACATGACACGGCACCCACATAGCCAAGGCCAAACACTGAAATCTTCACAGGCTGCGTCTTTCTCGGGTCAACGGAATCAGGCTTCGGCCAGCACGGCGGGGCGTGCAGTTCGCGTGGTGCCGACATCGCCATTGCGCAGGAAAGCGTCGAACATCAGCAGCGTCCACAGCGGTGTGCTGTGGTCGGCGCGGCCTTGCTCGTGCTGGTCAACCAGCTGCTGCACCACCGCCGGGTTGAACATGCCGCTGTCCAGCATCGGCCCTTCAAGCAGGGCCGAGCGCATGCGGGCTTGCAGCGGCCCGCGAAACCAGCGCGCCAGCGGCACTGCAAAACCCATCTTCGGGCGGTAGAGCACGTCGTGGGGCAAGCTGGGTTCCAGCGCCTTCTTGAAGAAGGCCTTGCCGTTGTTGCCCTTGAGCTTGAAGGCGCTGGGCAGCGTGGCCGCCCATTCCACCAGCTTGTGGTCCATCAGCGGTTCGCGCACTTCCAGCGAATGCGCCATGCTGGCGCGGTCGACCTTGGTGTTGATGTCGCCCACCAGGTAGGTGTGGGTGTCGATGTACTGGATGAGGCCCAGCGGGTCGTCGGTGCCGGCGCGCCGGGCGTGGTGGTTGAAGACTTCGATGGCGCTGTAGCCACCCAGGTCGGCCTTGAAGCGCGGGCTGTAAAGCTGGCTGCGCATCGGCTCGCGTATGAACGACATGCTGTGGAAATAGGCTTCGACCGACGTGCGCGCCATGCCTTGAAACGTGGTCTTGGCGCGCAACACCCGCGGCGCCCAGTCGGCCTTGGGGTAGACCTTGCCCAGCATGCCGAACACCGGCCTGCGAAAGCCTTCAGGCAGGGCTGAGCGCATGCGTTCTTCCAGCATGTGCATGGCGTAACGGCGGTAGCCGCCGAAGACCTCGTCACCACCATCACCCGAAAGGGCCACCGTCACCCGCTTGCGCGCGAGTTGGCTTACGCGGTAAGTCGGAATCGCCGAACTGTCGGCAAAGGGCTCGTCATAGAGCTTGGCCAGCGTGTCGACCAGGCCGAAGTCGTCGCTGCGAACGGTTTCGACGAAGTGGCGGGTGTGGTAGCGGTCGGCCACCATCTTGGCGAATTCCGACTCGTTGAACGCCGGGTCGTCGAAAGCAATGGAGCAGGTGTTCACCGGCCCGCTGCTCTGGCGCGCCATGGCGGCGACGACAGCGCTGGAATCGACACCGCCTGACAGGAAGGCACCCAGCGGCACCTCGGCAATCATGCGCAGGCGCACCGACTCATCCAGGCGGCGAATCAACTCTTCCTGGGCCTCGGCTTCACTGGCCAGGCTGTCCAGCGTGAAGCGCACATCCCAGTACTCACGCGGCGCCGGCACAGGCTGGCCGCGGCGTATCACCAGCGTGTGCGCGGGTGGCAGTTTCCTGGCTTGTTTGTAGATCGTGCGCGGCTCGGGCACATAGCCCAGCGCGAAGTATTCCTCGGCCGCCAGCGGGTCGATGTCACGCCGCAAACCGCCGTGGGCGAGCAGGCTTTTCAGCTCTGAACCGAACAGCAGCGTGCCGTCGTCGAGCAGCGCGTAATACATCGGCTTGACGCCCAGGCGGTCGCGGGCCAGGAACAAGGTCTGGCGGTTGCGGTCCCACAGTGCAAAAGCGAACATGCCGCGGAAACGATCAACACACTTTTCGCCCCAGGCTTCCCAGGCGTGGACGATGACTTCGGTATCGCTCTTGGTGCGGAACACATGGCCCAGCGCCTGCAATTCGGGAATGACTTCCTGGTAGTTGTAAATCTCGCCATTGAAGATGACGACGACCGATCCGTCTTCGTTGAACAGCGGTTGCTGCCCGGTGGCCACGTCGATGATGGACAAACGCCGGTGGCCCAGGCCAAGGCCAGGTTCGATGTGCAGGCTGCCTTCGTCAGGGCCGCGGTGCGTCTGTGACTCATTCATGCGGTGCAAGACCGCATGGGACACAGCGCGCGCGGCACGGGTGTCAAAGATGCCGGTGATTCCACACATGGTTTGCTGGGTCAGGCTGCCTGGGCGGTAGGGGGTCGAGATGTGCTGACAGGCCGCGGGGCCGCACGCTCGTGCTGCAAGGATTGTCGGCCAAAGCCCCCGCGTCCCTGGCGCAAACAGGCCCCATGCTGCGCCGCGGGCATGACAAATTGCACGGCGCAACCGGCGCTTGCCCAACAGCGCGCCAACACAATAGACCAAGGCCGAAGCCCCGCTGCGCTGCGCGCCTTGGTCTTGGGCACAGACGGCCGGGGCGCCGACAGGGCATGGGAATACATGAACGAAATTAAAGGGCTGACCTCGTTGCGCGGCATTGCCGCGCTGGCGGTCGTCATGCAGCACTTTTCCAGCACCGCTCAACAGCACGCTTCGGTGACGATCCCCTCGCTCGTGCCCCATGGCTATGTGGCGGTTGATTTCTTCTTCGTGCTCAGCGGCTACATCATGTGCTACACCTACTTGCGGGCCTTCGATCGCGATGGCTGGAAGGCCTGTGCGCCGTTCTTGAAGAAGCGTGTGATACGCCTGCTGCCACTCAACGTGTTTGTCACGTTTGCACTGCTCGGGCTGGGGCTGTTGAGCGTGGCCTTGTTCGGCCGCAACATGTTCTTTGGCGACATCCGCGTGCCCTTCGACGTGCTCACCAACCTGTTCATGTTGCAGGGCCTGGGCATTGGCAAGAACCTCAACGGCCCGTCCTGGTCGGTGAGCGCGGAGTTCATCGCCTACCTGCTGTTCCCGCTGCTGATTGCCGGCGCCTTCAGCCGCCGCAAGGCGGTGTGGGTGGCCTGCGCCGTGCTGGCGCTGTGGGGCCTGCTCAGCGTGGCGCTGGTCAACCCGCGGCTGGGCCTGGGCTCTGAAGACCCGGTCTTCGGCGGCCTGCGCTGCTTGTCGGAATTCACGCTGGGCATGTTCAGCTACCGGGTGGCACAGACGGCTGGCGGCGCCCGCTGGTTGTCGCAAGACCGCTGGGCCGCGCTGGCCATCGCGGCCTGCCTGCTGCTGCTGTTGGTGCGTATCGACCTGCTGGTGGCTTTGACCTTCCCCTTCGTCGTCGCCACCGTCGGCCAGAACCGGGCGCGCGTGGGCGCCTGGCTGGCCCAACCGTGGCTGTACTTCCTGGGCAATATCTCGTATTCGCTGTACTTGATCCACAACGCCTTCAGGACGCCTGAACTGGAACTTCTGAAAGCCCTGCATCCGCTGCCACTGGGCGGCCCGGCTGCGCTGGTCTTCGCTTTTCTTGCTTCGTTGTCGGTCATTCCATTTGCATGGCTGACCTACAGGTGGGTGGAACAGCCGTCGCGTGAATTCCTGCGGCGGCGGGCCAGCGTTCACGCCGCGGCCTGAAGCGCGGCAAGGCTCAAGGTTCCAGCCTGGTGGCCACCGCTTGCATCACCAGGCCCACGCCCAACGGGTTGAGGTGGTGGTCGTAGGGCCCGACTTCGGGCGACAACTTCGACTGCTTGCGATGGGCTTTGAACACGGTTTCAAGGTCCAGCACTTCAGCACCCGCAGCCCTCAAGGCCGCCACCAGATACTGCCGCTCCAGGTCCAGCGCGGTCGGCTGCGGGGGCGGCGCTGCACGGTGTCCGTCAACGATGAACAAGAGGCGCCCGCGGGCATGGGGCGCAACCTGCCTGAAGAACTCTGCCAGCACGGCGTCGACCATGGCCTGCATCGCCTTCGTGTCCGGCGGCGTGGCGCCTTCAACAACAGCGGGGGCCGGCGAAAAGGCCCGCCGCATATCGCTTAGCAAACGGCCGGGGTTGAACTTCAGCTGACTGAAGACGTACTGCGCAAGCGCGCTGTGGCGCGCCAGCCGCTTGATGGCGTCGGGTGGCGCCAGACGTTCGGTTCGTGGCTGCAAAGTCCGCGCGTCCAGGCAACGGCTGACCACATGGCCCGTGCCGCACAGCGCCTGCCGCGCGTCGCCGGCTTCAAGCCAGACCACGAAGTCGCGGGTGTGCAAGCTCTGACTGGCATAACGGATGCGCTGTGCGTAGTCCAGCAACGCGGTGCCCGGCGTCCCCATGCCATACACGGCGCGTTTGCCGCGCAGGTAGCGCGCCAGTTGCGCCGCGGGCCGATCTTGCTGGCGCAGCGCAGAGCCCTCGACATAGCTGTCACCGATGAGGGCCAGCGCCTGCGGGTCGGCAACGAAGTCGATGTCGGCAGCAAAGCCCTGTGCGTTGCTGCGCAGGTGCTGGGCATTGCGCATGTCCCAACCCGTGGCCACGGACCATTCGTGGCGGGCCGGGTAGGTCAGCAAATCGGCGTCGAAGTAGTAGCCGGTCAAGGTCGCCGTTGACACTGGCAGGCAGCGAAACAGCGCCTCAAGGCACAACACGGTGGCCAGCGCAGCCGCCGCAGCGATGATGGGAATGCGAAACACGGTGCGGATTAGAAGTTGAAGTAGATGAAGGCGCTGACGGCATCGCGTGTGGTGTTCACCAGCAGCAGAAACAACATCAACACCAACGCAGCCGAACCGATGGCCGCTCGCGCGCCGACAGAGCGCCGCACCAAGGCCAGCAGCCTTTCACCCAGCAGATTGCTGTTCGGACAGCAGAAGGCCAGCGCACCCAGCACCATGCACCAGACCGCGCCCACCGCAGGGCTCAGCCCGGCGTTCCAATACAGCAGCATGGTGCTTGAAGGCCCGTCGGCAGAACCGGCCATGGCGGCCAGCATGCGCGACGCGCCTTCCAGGCTGTGGGCGCGAAACAGCACCCAGGCTGCAACCACCGCAGCAAAGGTCAGCGCCCACGACATCAGCACGAACAGCCGGCTGCGGCGCAAGAAGGGCTGCCAGCCAGCGCGTTCAGCCACCGCCCTGAAAGCGTGGTTGACCATCAGGTAGGCCCCATGCGCTGCGCCCCAAACAACAAACGACCAGCTGGCACCGTGCCACAAGCCGCCCAACACCATCGTCAGCCACAGATTGACATAGCGCAGCACGGCGCCTTTGCGGTTGCCGCCCAAGGGCACGTACAGATAGTCGCGCAGAAAGGTGGACAGCGATATGTGCCAGCGACGCCAGAAGTCGCTGATGTTGATTGCTTTGTAGGGCGCGTTGAAGTTGAAGGGCAGCTGAATGTTGAACATTCGCGACAGGCCAATCGCCATGTCGGAATAGCCCGAGAAATCGAAATAGAGCTGAAACGTATAAGCCAATGCGCCCAGCCAGGCCTCGGTGGACGTGGGCATGGCGCCACCATCGGCACCATTGAACACAGCGTCGGCATAGGGCGCGACGCCGTCTGCCAGGATGATTTTCTTGGCCAGCCCCAGCGTGAAGATGCCCAGCCCAGCGACGAGGTTCGCACTGTTGACGCGGTAGACACCGCGGTCTTCGAACTGCGGCATCATTTGCGCGTGGTGCAGCACAGGCCCCGCAATCAGATGCGGGAAGTAGGTGACGAACAGCCCGTAATGGCTGGCCTTCACCTCGTTCACCTTGCCGGCCCAGGTATCCACCAAATAGGCTATCTGGGTGAAGGTGTAAAAAGAAATGCCAATGGGCAATATCACGCCCGCTGCAGGCCACTGCGTTTGCAGCAGTGCATTGACGTTGTCGACGAAGAAGTTGGCGTACTTGAAGTAGCAAAGCGCCGCCATATTGACGGTGATGCCGAGTGTCAGCAGCACGGTGGCCAATGGCCAATGGCGCCAACGCTGGTTCACGCTGCGCGCCCGTGCGATGCCCGCCCCGGTCAGGAAATTGAAGACGATGGAAGCCAGCAGCAGCAGCGTGAAAACGGGCATCCAGTAGGCGTAAAAGAACAGCGACGCCGCGAACAACCAGGCCGCGGCGCCAGCATGTGTCCAGCGGCCCAAAAGAAAGAAGACCGACAGCGCGACAGGCAGAAACAGCAAGACGAAAGGGGCTGTGGTGAAAAGCAAATGCGTGTCCTTGTTAGACCAAAACAGCGCTGTCGTCTGAGCCTACCCGGCCAAGGTCTTCTGTGCGCGGACATAGTCCTCGCGCACGCCGGAAACGATGACCCCGGCTACGGCCTCGCCGCCAGGCAAGCCGCTGCATCTGCCAGGCTGCTGACCACCGTGCAACCCGGCGGCAAGGGTTCTAGATAGCGGTTGCCCGCATCCCGCAGCACGACGATGCGCCCGACGCCCGCAGCCCGCCCGGCTTCAGCGTCACTGGCTTTGTCACCCACCAGGGTTGACCGCGCCAGGTCCAGACCCAGTTCTGCCGCAGCCTGCAAGACCATGCCCGGCCCGGGCTTGCGGAAGTTGGAATCGATGCGGTAGGCGCCGATGCCTGCCGTCGGGTGCGTGGCGCAAAAGTAAACGCGGTCTATCGATGCGCCT
>JANMJI010000131.1:0-2652 GCA_031371275.1 Betaproteobacteria bacterium | reverse complement strand
GCTGGCGATGGCAGCCTGCCACGCCCAGCCTGCGAACCAAGCGCAGTCGGCGGCCTGCATTCAGGCCCTGGATGCGCTGCAGACGCGCGAGGCCACGATGCGCGCCGAGGTCATCAAGCCCGACGCTGCCTGGCAGACCCTGCGCCGCCGCGCCGCGCAAGCCTGCCTGGGTGGCACGGGTGATGCACCGCCGCCCACACGCACGCTGCAGGCACCGATTGCGATTGCGCCGATCGGCAGCCCGGCGCCGTATTCGCCCTATTCGCCTTACCCGCCCTACCTGCAATCGACGCCACGCAGCGGCGCCACCGGCAGCCCGTCAACCACACCCAAACCCCCTTCGGTGGTGACCAGCTGCGACGCTCTGGGCTGCTGGGCCAACGACGGCACCAGGCTGAACCGCGTCGGGCCAGCGCAACTGCAAGGGCCCCGCGGCCTGTGCACGCTGCAGGGCACGGCGCTGCAATGCCCTTGACGCCGGCGCGGTGTGCCCGCTGCTCAGGCCCGCTCAGGCCGGCTCAGGCGCGCCAGCGCGGCATCAGGGCCAGCGCGTTGTCGCGGCCGATGGCGCGCAGCTCGGCAGCCCCAAACCCGTACGCCAACAATCCCTTCACATGGTCCTCACCCGTGCGGTAGGGGTAGTCGCTGCCAAACAGCACCTGCGGCACCGCCACCAGCTTCAGCAGCGAAGCCAGTGCGCCGGGGTGGGCAGACCAGGCGGTGTCGTAGAAAAAGCGCTGCAACTCGAACAGCACACCGCGCGGCACACGCGGCGCCAGCCTGGGGTTTTGCAGCGGCATCTTGAGCAGCCTTTCGGTCAGGAAGGGCAGCGTGCCACCGGCATGCGAGAAGATGAATTTCACATCGGGGCAGCGCGCGGCGGTGCCGCTGAAGACGATGTCGGTGATGGTGCGCGCGGTGTCGGTGCCGAATTCGATGACGGTGGCGGGCACATCGGGCTGCAGCGCGCGGCAGCAGTTGGCGGCCGTCGGGTGGGTGTAGAGGATGGTCTTGCGGCGGTTCAACTCGTCCAGCACTGGCGCAAACTGCGCGTCGCCCAGCCACTTGTCGCGGCCGTTGTCTGGATAGCTGGTGAGCAGCCCAACGCCGTCGGCCTTCAGGGTGTCCAGCGCGTATTCCAGTTCGCGCAAAGCGCCATCGGTGTCCTGCATCGGCAGCATCGCAAAGCTGCCGAATTTGCCGGCGTGGTCTTGGCCCAGGCGGGCTGCGTATTCATTGCTTTCACGCGCGATGCGGCGGGCGTTGGGGCCGTCTGCAAAACCCACTTGCGGCGTCGTCACGCTCAGGATGGCGGTGCCCACGCCGGCCCTGGACATGTCGTCCAGCGTCTGCGCCAGCGACCAGTTTTTCACCACCGGCACAGCCTGGCCCACCTTGTCCAGCGCGGCCACATAGGCCGGCGAAAAGCAGTGGTGGTGGGTGTCAATGCGCGGCGCTGTGGGCGCTGTGGGCGCTGTGGGCGCAGTTGCTGCGCAGCCCGGCCACAGCGATGCCGCACCCAGGCCCAGCAGGCCGCTGAGAAAACCGCGGCGCGGGACGTTGCAGCCGCAGGCGGGGCCTGGCGTGCTTTCGGTGCGCGCCGTTTGCATTGATTTCATGTGTCTCCTAAGCAAATTCGTCCTGCCATTCTGAGCAAGAAGCGGCGCATTGCGATGGCTGCGATCCCTGGGCCCGGCGGCCAAGAAAGACAGCCCTTCGCGCAACGACAAACAACGTTACGCAGCGATACCGCCGCGAAAGGACAGCACGCCGCACGCCGCGCACGATGCAGCCTGTTCAACACCGGGCCGCGGCCCACAAGGAAACGCACCATGAAACGCTGGATCAAACGCACCGTCATCGCCTTGTTCAGTGCCACCGCCTTGTTCGGTGGCCTGGCCGCCTGGGCCCAGCACCGCCAGGGCGGCTGGGGACCGATGAGCGCCCAGGACGCCACCGAAATGCAGGCCCGCATGGTCGAGAAGGTGGGCCGCCACCTCGACCTGGACGCGGTGCAGAAAACCCGTCTGGGTGCGCTGGCCGACGCGCTGCGCGCGCAGCACCTGGCGCTGCATGGCAACAGCGGCGGCGTGCGCGCCGAATGGCAGGGCCTGATCGCGGGCAACACTTTTGACCGCAGCAAGGCCACCAGCCTGGTGCAGGCCAAACTGGCCGCGGTGGCCACGGGTTCGCCCGCGGTCATCACCGCTTTGGGTGATTTCTACGACAGCCTGCGCCCCGACCAGCAGGCCAAGGTGCGCGAATTCACGAACCGTCGCGGCATGCGCCATGGCGGCCACGAAAGCGGCGAACCACGCAGCAACGAACGCCGCTGAAGCCGCGCGGCGGGCGGCCCGACAATGCCCACCATGGACCGCCCCCGCCGTGTGCTGCTGATCGACGACGACGAGCACCTGGGGCCGCCACTGGCGGCCTTCTTCGCGCGCCACGGCTTTGATCTGCAGCACGCCACGCGCCCCAGCGCCGGCCTGGCGTTGTTGCAAGCCGGCAGTTTCGACGCCGCCATCCTGGACGTGATGCTGCCCGAGATGGACGGCTTCGAGCTCTGCCGCGCCATCCGCAAAACGAGCCGCCTGCCGCTGCTGATGTTGACAGCCCGCGGCGATGTGATGGACCGTGTGGTGGGGCTGG
>JANMJI010000068.1:0-3413 GCA_031371275.1 Betaproteobacteria bacterium | reverse complement strand
GAAGCCCTGACCGACCCGCTGAACCAGATGGTCAGCGCGGTGAAAAACGCGCTGGAACAGACGCCGCCCGAACTGGGCGCAGACATCGCCGAGCGAGGCATGATGCTGACCGGCGGCGGCGCCCTGCTGCGCGACCTGGACCGCCTGCTGGCCGAAGAAACCGGCCTGCCGGTGCTGGTGGCCGAAGACCCGCTGACCTGTGTCGTGCGCGGCTGCGGCATGGCGCTGGAGCGCATGGAAGGCCGGGGGTCGATCTTCACTTCCGAGTGATCCAGGCCAACGCGTAGCCAGCCGCCGAGCGCACCATGGCCCTGGGCAGCTTCGACCGCACACCGCCGCCGTTTTTCCGCCAGGGCCCATCGGCGCTGACCAAGCTGGTTTTCTTCTCTGCGCTGGCGCTGTTTTTGATGGTCGCCGATTCACGTTTCAGGTTTGCCGAACCCATGCGCGCCACGCTGGCCGTGGTGCTGCTGCCGGCCCAGCGCATGCTGGCCGTGCCGGTGGAGATTTGGCAAGGCGGCGACGATTACCTGCGCGGCCTGCGCAACGCCCAGACCGCCGAAAGGCGGGCCAAGGCCTTGCTGGCCACACAGGCCGAACGCGCGCTGCGCACCGAACAACTGGCGCAGGAAAACACGCGGCTGCGCGCGCTGCTGGAACTGCGGGCGGCCACCGCCGTGCGTTCGCGCCCGGCCGAACTGCTGTACGAAGCCGCCGACCCGTATTCACGCAAAGTGTTCATTGACCTGGGCACGACGCAGGGCGTGCAACTGGGTTCACCCGTCATCAACGAAGCCGGCGTGCTGGGCCAGGTGACGCACGCCTATGCACTCACTTCCGAAGTCACGTTGCTGGCCGACAAGGACGCCGCCATTCCGGTTCTGAACACCCGCACCCAACAACGCGCCGCGGCTTTTGGCGCTGGCGGCGGTGGCGTGGGCAACATGGAATTGCGTTTCACCTCGGCCAATGCCGATGTCAAGGTGGGCGATGTGCTGCACACCAGCGGGCTGGACGGCGTCTACCCGCCGGGCCTGCCGGTGGCGCGGGTGGCCAGTGTCGAGCGGCGTGTCGAATCGGGTTTTGCGCGCATCGTGCTCAAGCCCGAGGCCAACCCCGACGGCGTGCGCCATGTGCTGGTGCTGGAACCGCTGGCGGCGCAACTGCCACCGCGCCCGGCGCCGACGGCCGAGCCGCTGGCCAAGGGCGAACGGCCACTGAAAACGCCGCGGCGCGCGGCCTCTGCGCCATGACGATGGTGCATTGGAGGCTCGCGCCATGACGATGGTGCATTGGAGGTTCTCACCATGAGCATGCTGAACGAGAGGATCGCACCATGATCATGCCGCGGGGTTCAGACCAGCTGCTGCTGCCGGTCAACCCCTTCTTCATCGCGTTGACCTTGGCCGTGGCGCTGGCCTTCAACCTGCTGCCCGTGGGCCGCCAACCGGCCATGCCCGACCTGCTGGCGCTGGCGCTGGCTTTCTGGAACGTGCACCAGCCGCGGCGTGTCGGCGTGGGCCTGGCCTTTGTGTTCGGGCTGTTGATGGACGTGCACCAGGGCGCATTGCTGGGCCAGCATGCGCTGGCCTACACGCTGCTCAGTTTCATCGCCATCACCATGCACCGCCGGCTGCTGTGGTTCGGTGTCATCGAACAGGCGGTGCAGGTGCTGCCGCTGTTTTTTGTTGTGCATCTGGCGGCATTGCTGACACGCATGGCCGCCGGCGGCATGTTCCCGGGCTGGACCTTGGTCTTGGCACCGTTGTTTGAAGCGCTGTTGTGGCCTTTGGTGACATTGCTGCTGCTGGCGCCGCAGCGCCGTGCGCCCGATCCAGACCAGAATCGACCTTTGTAGCGCGATGTCCATGACCGAACTCAAAGACCTCGAACGGGAAATCGGCCGTTTCCGCGGCCGGCTGTTGGCGGCTGCGGCCTTTGTCTTGATCGCGTTTTCGCTGTTGGCCGCGCGGCTGGTCTACCTGCAGGTCTTTCGCCATGAGGAACTGGCCACGCAGGCCGAGGCCAACCGCATTGCCGTCGTGCCCATCGTGCCCAACCGCGGTTTGATCGTTGACCGCAACGGCGTTGTGCTGGCCACCAACTATTCGGCCTACACCCTGGAGATCACACCCGAACGTGGCAAGTACAGCGGCAAGAACAACGCCGCTGAGCTTGACGCGCTGGTCGATGAGCTGGCCACCGTGGTGCAGATCGAAGCCAAGGACCGTCGCCGTTTCAAGCGCCTGCAAGACGAGATGAAAGGCGCTGATTCATTGCCGATACGCACGCGGCTCAGTGACGAAGAAGTGGCGCGTTTCATGGCCCAGCGTTTCCGCTTTCCGGGGGTGGACGTGAAGGCCCGTTTGTTCCGCAATTACCCGCTGGGTGACGTGGGCAGCCATTTGCTGGGCTACATCGGGCGCATCAACCAGGCCGAGAAAAAAGCCCAGGACGATTGGGACGAAGCCGACCAGGGCAATTACAAAGGTACCGAGTACATCGGCAAGCTGGGGCTGGAACAAAGCTACGAAAAAGTGCTGCACGGCACCGCCGGTTTTGAGGAAGTGGAAACCAGCGCCGGTGGCCGCGCGGTGCGACGACTCAACAGCCACCCGCCGACACCGGGCGACAAGCTGGTGCTGTCCATCGACATCAAGTTGCAGGCGCTGGTGGAAGACCTCTTCGGTGACCGCCGCGGTGCCCTGGTGGCGCTGGACCCACGCACCGGCGAAGTCTTGGCCTTCGTCAGCAAGCCCACCTTCGACCCCAACCTGTTTGTCGATGGCATCGATGTTGAAAGCTGGCGCGACCTGAACGAAAGCATAGACAAGCCGCTGCTGAACCGCGCGCTGCGCGGCACCTATCCGCCGGGCAGCACCTTCAAGCCCTTCATGGCCATCGCCGGGCTGAACAGCGGCAAACGCAGCCCGACGCTGGTGATACAGGACAACGCCAATTTCCAGTTCGGCAACCACACCTTTCGCAGCCATGGCGACAAAGGGCTGGGGCCGGTGGACATGAACCGCGCCATCGTCAAGAGCAGCAATGTCTACTTCTATTCACTGGCCAACGAGATGGGCGTGGACCTGATGCACGAACAGCTCACGCCCTTTGGTTTTGGCGTGAAGACTGGCATCGATATCGAAAATGAAGTCACGGGTGTGCTGCCTTCCACCGAATGGAAGAAACGCTATTACAAGAAGCCGGAACAGCAGAAGTGGTACGCCGGCGAGACCATTTCTTTGGGCATTGGCCAGGGCTACAACAACTTCACCATGCTGCAGCTGGCCAGTGCCACGGCCACGCTGGTCAGCGGTGGCCAACGCTTCAGGCCGCGGCTGGTGCGCGAGATTGAAAACGTCATCACCAGCGAACGCAAGCGGGTGGCCAGTGACGCCATGCCGCCGCTG
>JANMJI010000059.1:0-13288 GCA_031371275.1 Betaproteobacteria bacterium | reverse complement strand
ACAAACGTTCGATGCCGGGTCGTTTGGTAGGCGTGTCCGTTGATGCGCGCAAAGCTCCGGCGTATCGCTTGTCACTGCAAACACGCGAACAACATATTCGCCGGGACAAAGCGACCAGCAATATTTGTACAGCACAGGTATTGTTGGCCGTGATGGCCTCCATGTATGCCGTCTATCACGGGCCGCAGGGGCTTAAACGCATCGCACAACGCATACAACTGCTCACCGCTGTGGTGGCGCAAGCGTTGCGTCAGGCGGGGTATAGCGTGAACCAAGAGCCGGTTTTCGACACGTTGAAGATTCGCAATGGCCCAGTCGCTGCCGCCCAATTGATCCAAGCGGCTCAATCGCAATCGATCAACCTACGCATCGATGAAGAGGGTGTGCTTGGCATCTCGCTAGATGAAAGCACAACCACGCAAGAGGTCGACACGTTGCTCTCTATTTTTGGTATCACTGGGAAAGAACTGATTGCGCAACTTGCTAAAAAAATCGATCTCGCCTACCCTGCCCCGCACGCCCGTGCCAGCAGCTACCTCACACATCCCGTCTTTAATCGCTACCATTCCGAAAGCGAGATGTTACGCTACATCAACCGCCTGCAAAGCCGTGATATTTCGCTCGTCCACTCGATGATCCCACTTGGCTCGTGTACGATGAAGCTCAACGCCACCAGCGAGATGATTCCCATCACCTGGCCAGCGTTCGCGAACATTCATCCGTTCGCGCCGCCCGAGCAATTGCAGGGCTACGCCGAACTCGACCAGCAGCTGCGTGACTGGCTCTGCCAGGCCACAGGCTATGCGGGCATCAGCCTGCAGCCCAATGCCGGCTCGCAGGGTGAATACGCCGGCCTGCTGGTCATCAAGGCCTTTCACGAAAGCCGCGGCGATGGCCAGCGCAACATCTGCTTGATACCCGAAAGCGCCCACGGCACCAACCCGGCCAGCGCGCAGATGGTGGGCATGACGGTGGTGGTGACGAAGTGCGACGCGATGGGCAACGTCGACATGGACGACCTCAAAGCCAAGTGCGAACAGCACAGCAGCAAACTGGCCGCGGTGATGATTACCTACCCCAGCACGCACGGCGTGTTTGAGGTGCGCGTGAAAGAGCTTTGCGCGCTGGTACACCAGCACGGCGGCCGGGTCTATGTGGACGGCGCCAACATGAACGCGCTGGTGGGCGTGGCCGCGCCGGGCGAATTTGGCGGCGACGTGAGCCACCTGAACCTGCACAAGACCTTCTGCATTCCGCACGGCGGCGGCGGGCCGGGCGTGGGGCCGGTGGCGGTGGTCGCCGACCTGGTGCCCTTTTTGCCCGCGCACCGCACGGCGGGCATTGGCAGCGCACACAGCGTGGGTGCCGATGGCCATGAATCACGTCGCGTTGGCGCCGTGAGTGCAGCACCGCTGGGCAACGCCGGCGTGCTGCCGATCAGCTGGATGTACTGCCGCATGATGGGCGCCGATGGCCTGCGTGAAGCCACCGAAGTGGCCATCCTTTCTGCCAATTACGTCGCCGCGCGCCTGGCCGACCATTACCCGGTGCTTTACTCAGGCGGCAATGCCACGCTGAAAGGCGGCGGCGTGGCCCACGAATGCATCCTGGACTTGCGCGCGCTGAAAGACAGCAGCGGCATTGGCGCCGAAGACGTGGCCAAGCGGCTCATCGACTATGGCTTCCACGCCCCCACACTCAGTTTTCCGGTGGCCGGCACGCTGATGATCGAGCCGACGGAAAGCGAACCGCTGGCCGAGTTGGACCGTTTCTGCGACGCGATGATGGCCATTCGCCAAGAGATTGCCAAAGTGGAAAGTGGTGCCTGGCCGCGCGAAGACAACCCGCTGAAAAACGCGCCGCACACCGCAGCGGCCTTGCTCAAGAGCGAATGGCCGCATGCCTATTCACGCGAACAGGCGGCCTATCCGTTGCCGGCTTTGAAGCGGCAGAAGTACTGGAGCCCGGTGGGCCGTGTGGACAACGTGTACGGTGACCGCAACCTGTTTTGCAGTTGTCTGCCTTTGTCTGCGTATGCAGAGTAGAACGGTGCGGCTGGCTGCGTGGCAGGGTACGTGGCAGGGCGCATCGCTGTATGGCATACACTTCATCGTCTGTCATTTCGAGACGCACATGCCATGAGCATCGCAAAAGTGTCTGAAGGTGGTCGGGTTGTCATACCGGCCGGGTTGCGCGAAAAACACGGCATCGGCGTGGGTGACACCGTGATGTGGATAGACGACGGCGAGCAATTGATCTTGACTTCGGTTCGCGCAGCGATCAAGCGCGCCCAGGCGCTGGTGGCCAAGTACAACAAACATCCGGAACGCAGCATGGTGGACGAACTGATCCGGGAACGACGCGAAGAAGCGGCGCGCGAATGAGGGTCTACGACGCTTCGGCGCTGCTGGCCCTGCTGGGCCAGGAAACCGGCGCCGAAATCGTGACCGAACAGCTTGAAGCCCGCGACGGCGTGGTGGCCAGCGTCAACTATGCCGAGGTGCTGACAAAACTGATGGACCGCGGCCTGACCGAAGCCGCGGCGCAATTGGCCTGGCGGTCGCTCGGGCTGACGGTGCATCCGGTTGACGAAAAACTGGCCGCCGCGGCGGCGTCACTGCGAACTGCGAGCCGGGCGCTCGGTCTGTCTCTGGCCGACCGCTGTTGCCTTGCGCTGGCGCGCCAGCTGGACAACGCGCCAGTCATCACGGCGGACCGCCCGTGGAAGGCGCTCAAAGGCTTTCGTTTCACGTTCATACGCTGACATGGCCGTCTCCGTCTTCGACCTCTTCAAGATCGGCATCGGCCCCAGCAGCAGCCACACGGTGGGGCCCATGCGCGCGGCGCGCTTGTTCGTGCTGCGCCTGGCGCACGACGGCGTGCTGGCGAACACCGCGCGTGTGCAAAGCCAGCTGTACGGATCTCTGGGCGCCACCGGCAAGGGCCACGGCAGCGACAAGGCCGTGCTGCTGGGCCTGGCCGGGCACGAACCCGATACCGTGGATGTGGACGCCGTGCCGGCGTTGCTGGCGGCGATGCGGGCCGAGAAGCGCCTGCTGCTGCTGGGCCAGCATGCGGTGGCCTTCAACGAACAGCAAGACCTGAAGTTCCATCGCAGGGTTCTTCTCAACAATGAGGGTCTGCCCTTCCACGCCAACGGCATGCGCTTCACGGCCTTCGATGGCGCGGGCGCTGAGGTGGTCAGCCGCGTTTACTACTCGGTGGGCGGCGGCTTTGTGGTCAGCGATGAAGTGGCCGCCGACGGCAGCAAGCACAAGGTCATCGCGCCCGACACCACGGTGCTGCCCCACCCTTTTCACAGCGGCGAAGAACTGCTGCTGCGGACGCGCGAAATCAAAGGCTCCATCGCCGATGTGGTGCGCCGCAACGAACACCATTGGCGCAGCGATGAGGAACTCAACACCGGGCTGCTGAAGATCTGGCGCGTGATGCAGGACTGCGTCGTACGCGGCTGCAACACGCAGGGCATCTTGCCCGGCGGCTTCAAGGTCAAGCGCCGCGCGGCTGACCTTCGAAATGCACTGACAGCGAATCCTGAAGAAGCGCTGCGCGATCCCTTGCAAGTGCTGGACTGGGTCAACCTGTACGCGCTGGCGGTGAACGAAGAAAACGCCGCCGGCGGGCGCGTGGTGACCGCGCCCACCAACGGCGCCGCGGGCATCGTCCCGGCGGTGCTGCACTACTACACGCGCTTTGTGCCGGGCGCCAACGACGCGGGTGTCATCAACTTCCTGCTCACCGCGGCGGCCATCGGCATCTTGTACAAGGAAAACGCCAGCATCAGCGGCGCCGAAGTGGGCTGCCAGGGTGAAGTGGGCGTGGCCTGCAGCATGGCCGCGGGGGCCTTGTGTGAAGTCATGGGCGGCACGCCGGAACAGGCCGAAAACGCGGCCGAGATCGGCATGGAACACCACCTGGGCCTGACCTGCGACCCGGTGGGCGGGCTGGTGCAGATACCGTGCATAGAACGCAACGCGATTGCCAGTGTGAAGGCCATCAACGCCGCGCGCATGGCCTTGCGCGGTGATGGCACGCACTTTGTGTCGCTCGATCAAGTCATCAAGACGATGCGCGAAACCGGCGCCGACATGATGAGCAAATACAAGGAAACGGCGCGCGGCGGGCTGGCGGTGAATATCGTCGAGTGCTGAGCGCTTGTCCGTGCGCAGGACCAGCGCCGACCCCAAGGCCGCCGCGGCCGCGCTTCAATCCAGACCCAGCAATCCGCTGGCTGCCAGCCTGTCGAACAGCAGCTCGGCCGCATCGGTTGCGGTAAGCAAGGTGGTGTCCAGCACCACCTCGGCTGCCTCGGGCGGCTCGTAGGGTGAATCGATGCCGGTGAAGTTCTTCAGCGCACCGCGCCGCGCCTTCTTGTACAAGCCCTTCGCATCGCGCTGCTCGGCCACAGCCAGCGGCGTGCTGACGAATACCTCAATGAACTCGCCGGCGCCCATCAGCCCGCGTGCCATGCGGCGCTCGGCGCGGAACGGCGAGATGAAGGCCGCGATGACGATGCTGCCGGCGTCGACCATCAGCCGCGCCACTTCGGCCACGCGGCGGATGTTTTCAACACGCGCTTCGGCGGTGAAGCCCAGGTCTTTGTTGAGGCCGTGGCGCAGGTTGTCGCCGTCCAGCACATAGGTCCGCACGCCGTGCGCGTGCAAGCGTTTTTCCAGCAGGTTGGCGATAGTCGATTTGCCGGCACCCGACAGCCCCGTCAACCAGACGACTGCGCTGCGGTGGCCGTTCAATTGCTGGCGCGCCGCCTTGTTCACGTCCAGCGCCTGCCAGGCGATGTTGTGGGCCCGGCGCAGCGCAAAGTTCAGCATCCCGGCGGCCACCGTGGCGTGGCTGATCTTGTCGATGAGGATGAAGCCGCCGGTGTCGCGGTTGGCTGTGTAGGCATCGAAGGCGATGGGCCTGTCCAGGCTGAGTTCGGCGACACCGATCTCGTTGCACTCCAGCCTTTCGGCGGCGACATGCTCCAGCGTGTCGACGTTGAGCTTGTGCTTCAGCGGCAGCACCGTGGCGGTGACGGTCTTGCTGCCGATCTTCAGCAAATAGCTGCGGCCCGGCAGCAGCGGCTGCTCGTGCATCCACACGAGGGTGGCCTGCAGATGGTCGGCCACTTCGGCCGCGTCTTCGGCAGCGCTGATGATGTCGCCGCGCGAGATGTCCAGCGCGTCGGCCAGTGTCAGTGTCACTGACTGGTTGGCCACCGCCTGTGCCAGGTCGCCGTCGGCCGTGACGATGCGCGTGACCGTGCTTTCGCGCCCCGATGGCTGCACACGCACCCGCTGCCCCGGCCGCACCACGCCGCTGGCCACGGTGCCGGCATAGCCCCGAAAATCGAGGTTCGGCCGGTTCACCCACTGCACCGGAAAACGCAAGGGCAGCGCCTGCTGGCGCTGCTCGGCGATGGCCACGGTTTCCAGGTGGTGCATCAGGGTCGGGCCGCTGTACCAGGGCGTGTTCTGGCTGGCCACGACGATGTTGTCGCCCTGTACGCCCGACACCGGCATGACCACCATGTCTTGCAGCCCGATGCACTGCGCGAAGGCGCGGGCCTCGGCGGCGATGCGCTCGAACACGTCTTGCGCATAGCCCACCAGGTCCATCTTGTTGATGGCCACCACGACATGGCGAATGCCCAGCAAGGCCACGATATGGCTGTGCCGGCGCGTCTGCACCAGCAGACCTTTGCGCGCGTCGATCAAGATCACGGCCAGGTCGGCTGTCGATGCGCCGGTGACCATGTTGCGCGTGTACTGCTCATGCCCCGGCGTGTCGGCGACGATGAACTTGCGCTTGTCAGTGCTGAAGTAGCGGTAGGCCACGTCGATGGTGATGCCCTGCTCGCGTTCGGCGGCCAGGCCGTCGAGCAGCAGCGCACAGTCGATGTCGCCGCCGCGCGTGCCCACTTTCTTGGAATCGGCCTGCAGCGCGGCAAGCTGGTCGTCGAAGACCATCTTCGATTCCCACAGCAGCCGGCCGATCAGCGTGCTCTTGCCATCGTCGACGCTGCCGCAGGTGATGAAGCGCAGCAGGCTCTTGTGCTGGTGTGCATGCAGGTAGGCCGTTATGTCGCTGGCAACAAGGTCGCTGGCGATGAGGTCGCTGGTCTGGCGATCAAGTAGGGGGGCCATCAGAAATAACCGTCCTGTTTTTTCTTCTCCATCGACGCCGCGCCATCGTGGTCGATCATGCGGCCCTGGCGCTCTGATGTGGTGGCCAGCAGCATCTCTTGAATCACCTCGGGCACGGTGCAGGCGTTCGATGCCACCGCGCCGCTCAGCGGGTAGCAGCCGAGGGTGCGAAAACGCACCTTCTTCATCTTCGGCAGCTCACCGGGCAGCAGACGGAAACGTTCGTCGTCGACCATGATGAGGGTGCCGCCGCGCAGCACCACCGGGCGCTCGGCGGCAAAGTACAGCGGCACGACGGGAATCTGCTCCAAGTGGATGTACTGCCAGATGTCGAGCTCGGTCCAGTTCGAGATCGGGAAGGCGCGTATCGATTCGCCGTTTTGCTTGCGCGCGTTGTACAAGCGCCAGAGTTCTGGCCGCTGGTTCTTCGGGTCCCATTGGTGGCCGGCACTGCGCATGGAGATGATGCGTTCCTTGGCGCGGCTCTTTTCTTCATCGCGCCGCGCGCCGCCAAAAGCCGCGTCGAAGCCATGCTCGTCCAGCGCCATCTTCAAGCCCTGGGTCTTCCAGATGTCGGTGTGCAGTGAAGCGCCGTGGTCGAAGGGGTTGATGTTCTGGGCCAGCGCCTGCGGGTTCTGAAAGACCAGCATTTGCACGCCCGCATCGCTGGCCACCTGGTCGCGCAGCGCGTACATGTCGCGGAATTTCCAGGTCGTGTCGACATGCAGCAGCGGAAAGGGCAGCGGCGCCGGATAAAACGCCTTTCTGGCCAGGTGCAGCAGGGTGGCCGAGTCCTTGCCCATCGAATACAGCAGCACCGGGCGCTCGGCCTCGGCCACCACCTCGCGCCGGATGTGGATGCTCTCGGCTTCCAGGCGTTGCAGGTGCGTCAACGGGGAAGCCAGCGGGGCGGCCAGCGGGGCGGTCAACGGTGGGCTCAGCGGGATGGTCATCGGCTCGTTCTGCGCAAGTTGGGGGCGCAACCGCCGCCTCGACGCACTGTGCCATGCCTGTGGCTGTGGCCCCGCCCAGCGGCTTCGGTGCACACCGTGCAATGTTGCCGCAGCCAAGCCCCTCGGCGGCGGCCCAGGCTCAAGCGCGCACGGCGGCAGGCCGATAGCGCAGACAAGCCGTCGGCCCCATCGGGCACTGCGGCACCCGCCTTCAGCCCGCGCCAACATCCCACCAGCCCCGTGCCCAAGCTGCCGATCCTGCCCAGCCCGATCCCTGCCCCGGAAAGCAGCGCCGCTGCGCTGCCCGCGCCGGCGTTGGCGCGCTTGCCGCAACGCCTGCGCCGCCGTCTGGCGGCCTTGAGCATCGTCGGCGCGCTGATGGTGGCCTTGCCGCTGGGCCAGGTGCTGCGTTACCAGAATGCCGAGCTGCAGGCGCTGCTGGCACAGCGCGCCGGGCTCGACCCCGTGGCCCGCGCGGTGGATGTGCAACGCAGCCTGCTGGTGCACCGCGACATCGCTTCGCAGGTGCTGCGCGGCAAACGCGCGCTGGAGAACGAACGCCGCGTGCGCCAGGGCGAGGTCGACGACCGTGTCAACGCGCTGGCCACGGCCTTGATGGCCGGCGCCTGGCAACGTGCGGTGCATGAATCTGACGCGCTGCGTGAAGACTGGGCGCTGCTGGCGCGCCAGATCAACGAACGCAGCCTGGGCGCTGGCGAAAGCGACCAGGCCCACCGCCTGCTGGTGGAACAAACGCTGCAGGTGATGGACTTGCTGGCCGACGGCAGCAGCAGCGTCAGCCGCCGCGCCGAAGAAGGCGCCGCGCTGGCGCTGGCCGTGGCGCGTTCGATGCCGCGGCTGGCCGGGCAACTGGCGGCCTTGTCGGCGCACGAAGCCGGCAGCACTGTGTCGCCGCGCGAACTGGCTGCGGCCGAAGCCGCGCTGGCCCGTACCCTGGGCGCTTTGAATGCCGCTTTGGAAAAACCATTGCCCGGCGCCGAAGGCACCCAGCAACGCCGTGTGCTGGCCAACGCATCGGCCAGCGCCGGCGCGGCCGCCGACCGCTACTTCCAGCTGCTGCGCCAGGCCGACAGCCGCAGCGCCGACGTGCAGGCCAGCGCCGATGCCGCGCTGCAAGCCCAGTACCGCCTGTTTGACGGCGTCGCCCAGGCCGTGGGCGCGGCGCTGGACGAGCGTGTGGCCGCCACCGCGCAACGGCGCACGCTGTTGGTGGCCGCCATGGCCGTGCTGGCGCTGGCCGCGCTGGGCCTGCTGCTGCAATTGGCGCGCGGCCTGGCCGTGCTGGGCCGCCCGGCCCTGCGCCGCCACACCGACGGCCCCGGCGATACGCCCCACACCACAGCCAACGCCGACCGCGAAACCACTGGCCAACTGCTGCAGCGCCTGCGCAGCACCGAAGAAGACCCGGCCACCGAAGGGCCGCCGCATGACGCCGGCCCGCCCACCCACCACAGCGGCCAGCCGACACAACCGGCAGCGCTGTAGCCCCTTCAGGCCAGCCAGCAGATGCCGTGCATTTGTGGCGTTAGACGCGCTCGGCAACGACTTGCGCATGGGCGCGCCACCCAAGCCCGCACCGGCCCTTAGGGCCCGTTCGGGAACAACTTGCACATTTGGCTCGCCACCTGCGGGCGCGCTGCGGCGTTGCAAATGCTCGCGGTGCCAAGGGCATCGCTGTGCTTTGCGCCTTGCATCGCATCCCGCAACTGGCGGCCAAATGCACAACTTGTCCCCGAACGGGCCCTTAGCATCGCCATCCACAACCTTCGCAAGAGGCCCCGATGGGAAAGACACGGCTTGAAGCTTTCAGCGATGGCGTCATCGCCATCCTGATCACGATCATGGTGCTCGAACTCAAGGTGCCGCATGGCGAAACCCTGGCCACCCTGACACCGCTGTGGCCGGTGTTTCTGAGCTATGTGCTGAGCTTTGTCTTTCTGGGCATTTACTGGAACAACCACCACCACATGCTGCACGCCAGCAGCAAGGTCAGCGGCGGCGTGTTGTGGGCCAATCTGCACCTGCTGTTCTGGCTCTCGCTGGTGCCCTTTTGCACCGGCTGGATGGGTGAAAACCACTTTGCATCCCTGCCTGTGGCGCTGTACGGTTTTGTGCTGCTGATGAGTGGCGTGGCCTACTACATCCTGCAGCAAACCATCATCGGCGTGCAGGGCGAACAGTCGGTGCTGCGCCGGGCACCGGGGCGCGACCTGAAGGGCAAGACATCGCTGCTGCTGTACCTGGCCACGATGGCCTTGAGCTTCTGGCTGCCTTGGGCGGCGATGGCGGTGTACGGGGTGGTGGCGCTGATCTGGCTGGTGCCTGACAGCGGGATCGAGCGCACGCTGCGGCACGAAGCCTGAAGCGCACCGCCGCCCGGCTCGGAAAGAATCATGTCTGCACATCCACCCTCGCCCCCGCCCCCGCCCTTCGTGCTGGAGCCTTTGCCCGACTACCGCGAATACCCGGTGGCGGAAATGTGCGAACGCGCGCAAAGGTTTTACGCCGACATCGCGCGCCGGCGCAGCGTGCGCGACTTCAGCCGCCGCCCGGTACCGCGCGAGGTCATCGAGAAATGCCTGCTGGCCGCCGGCACCGCACCGTCGGGCGCCAACCAGCAGCCCTGGTTCTTCAGCGTCATCACCGACCCGGCGCGCAAACAGCGCATCCGCGCAGCCGCCGAGGCCGAGGAGCGTGACTTCTACAGCGGCCGCGCGCCCCAGGAATGGCTGGACGCACTGGCCCCGCTGGGGACTGACCCGAGCAAGCCCTTCTTGGAAGAAGCGCCGGTGCTGATCGCGATTTTTGCGCAGAAGTACGGCCTACACCCCGGTGGCGGGCGTTTCAGCCACTACTACGTGCCCGAATCGGTGGGCATCGCCAGCGGCCTGCTCATCGCCGCGCTGCACCATGCTGGCGTTGCCAGCTTGACGCACACACCCAGCCCGATGGGCTTTCTGAACGACATCTGC
Source organism: Betaproteobacteria bacterium (assembly GCA_031371275.1). Taxonomy (GTDB): domain Bacteria; phylum Pseudomonadota; class Gammaproteobacteria; order Burkholderiales; family Burkholderiaceae_C; genus Rubrivivax. The sequence continues at coordinate 3,175 of JANMJI010000059.1, read as the reverse complement.
GCGCGCCCGGCGTCAGAGAAGCCGGTGATCCTGCTCGTCGTGGGCTACCCCAAAGCCGGCTGCCAGGTGCCGGTGCATGGCGGCATCAAAAAGCCGCTGCAGGCCATCGCCCAATGGCTGCAAGCCGAGCCCGGGTGACGCGACAGCGCAGGCTGGCAGCGCATGTTCAGCGCCGCAGCAGCGGCAAGGGGTAGCTGGGCAGGCTGGCCGCGCCTTCACGCCCCAGCGCCTGCACGCCGAAGATCAGGTTGTCTTTGGAAAGCCCGTCCAGCGTGGCGCGCAGCACCTTGCCGACATCGCGCTGCTGCTGCCATACGGCCGACGAAGTGTCGCGCCAGACGATGCGGTAGCCGCTGATCTCGGCCTCGGGGTTGGCGTCCCAGCGCAGCGTGGTGTCGTTGCTCAGCGCCAGCGTTTCGACACGCACGTTCTGCGGCGGCGCCGGGGCCAGTGCGAGTGTCGCCAGGCCGGCCAGGTTGATGCGGGCCACATCGGCGACGTAGGCGAAGTCGACGAACTCGGGCAGATCACCGATCTGGACACCGTTTTGCATGCGCACATCCTGGTGCTGGTGCATGAAGTTCTCGAACGGTTCGGTGAAGCGCACCGCCGCGTAGCCGCGGGCCAGGAAGGGCAGGTGGTCGCCACCGCGCAGGTAGCGGTCGGGGCGCTGTATCAGGTTGACGGTGAAGCCGGGCACATAGCGCTCGCCCTCGGTCTTCAGGTGGCGGCCCAGCTGGTTGGTCGGGAAGTCGGACATGCCGCCGGTGCGGGCCTGGGCTTGCACTTGTTCACGCACGGCTTCGATGGCGGCGGCGTTCGCGCTGGCGTTCGCGATGGCAATCGGATCGGGCGTGGCGCCGGGGCGCGAGACCGGCGTCAAGGGCGGCGTCAAGGCCAGCCGCAGCAGCGGCGACAGCCCGTCGGCAAACAAACGCACCTGGCGCGCGTCGCGCTGGCCGGCATCGCCCACCGGGCTGCCGATGATGTCGTTGGTGATCATCGCTTCCACGCGCAGCTTGTTCAGCCGCGCCTGTTCGGCCCAGTGCTCGGCCCCGAGCAGGCCTTGCTCTTCACCGGCCACGGCCATGAAAACCAGCGTGGCGTCGAACGACTGGCCGGCCAGCACGCAGGCCATGTCCATCACCGCGGCCACGCCCGATGCATCGTCGTTGGCGCCTGGCGCTGTGATGTTGGCGTCCATCACGTCCGATGCACGTGAATCGTAGTGCCCGCTGACCACCAGCAGCCGCTCTTTCGACAAGGGGTGGCTGCCAGGCAGCGTGGCCACCACATTGACCACCGGCAGGGGCCGCGGCACGCGTTCACTGGCCGGCGGCGTGTGGCTGTCCAACGTGACCTGCAAACGCCCGCCACTGGCGTTGGAGCAGGCTTGCAGTTCGCGCTCGATCCAGCGCCGCGCGGCGCCAATGCCGCGCGTCTCTGACACCGTGTCTGACAAGGTATGACGGGTGCCGAAACCGACCAGCGTGCGCACAAAACCTTCGATGCGCTGCGGCGAAATCCTGGCCACGGCGGCGGCCACTTGCGGCAGCGGTGGTGCTACAGCATCGGCCGGCGAGCCCGCGGCAAAGGCGGCTGCTGGCGAGGTCGCCAAAGCCACGGCCAGCGCGCCGCAGCAAAGCCCGCCACCTTGTTTGAATGCCCGCTTCACCATCGTTTGTGCCATGCCTATTCATCCTTGTAGGTAGCGCGTCGGGCCGGCCTGCCAAGCAGGTGGCATGCCTGACCCAATCAACCCAAATAAACCCAATTTCCGGAACGCCGTGTCGCTGGACACTCGCTTTCGGCCCTTTGTATTGAAGCGGCCAGATCAGTCCAATATTCTGGCACTCGTTTTGCTTTTGTGCGGTCAGCCCAGTCCGGATCGGCATTGATCTGTGCGCAGGCCGGCCTGTCTTGACACGGCCCAATCAAACCCAAATGCAGATTCGATGTTCCCCCTACGTTCCCTGACAAGCGGTCTTGCTTTGGCCTTTGGCGGCCTGTCCAGCGCCTTGTTGCTGGCCCTGCCGGCAGTGGCACAAACCACGGGCGCCGAGCCCAAGGTCGAGCGTGTTGAAGTTACCGGCTCATCGATCAAACGCATTGCCGCCGAAACCGCGTTGCCTGTGCAAATTCTGACGCGTGACGATATTGCGCGCACTGGTGTCAGCAATGCGGAACAGTTGCTCAAGTCGGTGACAGCCACGTCGACCTTCGGTTCTGCCACCGTGGCCGGCACCGGGCCGGGTGGTGGCCAGGGCGGCAACAATTCGGTGTCGACAATCTCATTGCGCGGCCTGGGTGCGGCACGCACGCTGGTGCTCATCAACGGTCGGCGCAGTGCGCCGGCCAACGGTGGCTCGGCGGTGGACATTGCCACCATCCCGCTGTCGGCCACCTAGCAGACCGTCAAGCCGGTCTTCGGCACTTCGCGTTCTTTCGCACGCAACATCGATGTCGACAACTACCTCGACAAGACGAATGCCACGGCCACCTTCCCGGCCAACATCCGCCACAACAACGGCACCGTCATCGCGCCGCCGAACTACCCGAACTGCGGGCCTTACTCTTTGGTATCGCCGCTCAACCCGGGCGTATGCCGCTATGACAACGCACCCTTCGACGCGCTGCAGCCCGACTCCAAACTGGGCAGCGTGGCGGCCAGCGGGCGCTTCAAGCTGAGCACTGAGCTGGAAGCCTATGGCGACGCCGGCCTGACGCAGCACAAGACGCTGAACACCGTTCAGCATGTGCTTGTCAACGGCGCGGCACTGGCCGCCGGCCACCCCTACATCGCTTCGCTGACCAACCTGCTAAACACCCAGTACCCGCAGTTCCCGCAGCTGAAGTCATTGATCGGTTTCGGCTGGGCGCTGCTGCCACCCACCAGCCCCTACTACCGCACGGCCTAGGCCAATTCCAAGGGGCTGCCCGGCCAGCCGCTGGTGCTGCAATTCCGCTCGGTGCAGACGGGTGTGCGCAAGACCCTGGACATCATCGACAACCAGCGCCTGGTGGCCGGCGTGCGCGGCACCGCCGTGGGCTGGGATCTCGATGCCGGTCTCGTCTACAGCAAGAACAAGACCTCGACCTACCTGCGCCAGGGCTGGGTCGACACCAACGCGTACCTGAACCTGGTCAACACCGGCGTCATCAACCCCTTCGGCGA
>JANMJI010000026.1:0-60857 GCA_031371275.1 Betaproteobacteria bacterium | reverse complement strand
CGGTCGCGGCAGCCAGCTCTTTCAGTTGCGCCGAGACGGTGGGCTGCGCCAGGTGCAAGGCCTGCGCGGCGCGGCCCACGGCGCCCAGGCGCACCACGGCTTCGAAACTGCGCAGTTGCACCAAGGTCGCGCGCGGTGCGCTTTCGAGACCCGCAGGGGCATCTTTATTCATTGGCTTCTTGAATATTAAACATTAGAAAACATCATTTTTGGCGATGGATAGTTTGATACACACTGCGCTCCATGCAAAATTTCCTGGACCCTGCGATCCTCTTCTTCGTCTTCGGCCTGCTCGCCGGTGCGCTGCGTTCGAACCTGGAAATCCCGCAGCCGATATCGCGCTTCCTGTCGCTGTACCTGTTGATGGCGCTCGGGCTGAAGGGCGGTTTCGCGCTGGCGAAATCAGGCCTGACGGCCGAGGTGGTGCAAGGCCTGGCCTGCGCGCTGTTGCTGGCCGCCGTGGTGCCTGCTATCGGCTACCTGCTGTTGCGCCGGGTGCTGAATGGCTTTGACGCTGCGGCGCTGGCAGCCACCTACGGCTCGGTCAGTGCGGTGACCTTCATCACCGCCGTGCAGTACGTGGAAGGCCGCGGCTTGGCGCCCGGCGGCCACATGGCGGCGGCGATGGCGCTGATGGAATCGCCGGCCATCGTGATGGCTGTGCTGTTGGCCAACTGGGTGCGGCGCAGCAGCCCTGCAGTGGGGTCGCCCGTCACGCCGCTGCGCCGGGTGTTGCACGGGTCATTGACCGACGGCGCGCAACTGCTGCTGCTGGGCGCGATGCTGGTGGGCGTGCTGACCGGGGAGAGCGGTCAGCGTGCGATGCAGCCCTTTGCTGGTGACCTGTTCAAAGGCATGCTGGCCTTCTTCCTGCTGGACATGGGCCTGCTGGCGGCGCGCAACGCAGCGCCGCTTCGGCGCATGTCGCCCTGGCTGCTGGCCTACGCGCTGGGCGCGCCGCTGGTGCATGCCGGCCTGGCCTTGGCGCTGGCGCTGGCGGTGGGCATGCCAGCGGGCAACGGCGCACTGTTGATGGTGCTGGCCGCCAGTGCTTCGTACATCGCCGTGCCCGCGGTGTTGCGCCAGGCCATACCCGAGGCCAACCCTTCGCTGTACTTCGGCATGTCACTCGGGCTGACTTTCCCGTTCAACATCCTGCTGGGCATACCGCTGTACACCGGGCTGGCCCAGCGGTTGTTGTAGAAGACTGTCAGCGTCAGTGTCAGTGTCAGTGTCAGTCGACTGTTAGCCGACCGCGCGACCGGCCAGCACCGGGATCAAAGCGGCACGGTAGGCCGCCGAGCCGTGCAGGTCGCTGTTCAGGTCATCGGCCGGCACGGTGGCGCCCGTCATGGCGGCGGCGCTCCAGTTGCCACTCAGTTTGGCTTCCAGCCCGCTGGCGCGGAAGACGCCGCCGGCACCGGCACCGGTGACTGCCACGCGCACGCCGCCCGCGCCCTTGCTGACGAACACGCCGACCAGGCTGAAGCGTGATGCCGGCTGCTTGAACTTCTGCCAGCCGGCCTTTTCAGGCACCGGAAAACTGACCGCGGTAATGACCTCGCCTTCGGCCAAAGCGGTGGTGAACATGCCCAGGAAAAAGTCGTCGGCGGCGATCTGCCGGGTATTGGTGTGTACCGTCGCACCCAGGCCCATCACGGCGGCCGGGTAGCAGGCGGCGGGGTCGTTGTTGGCCAGGCTGCCACCAAGGGTGCCGCGGTTGCGCACCTGGCGATCGCCAATGTGGCCGGCCAGTTCGGCCAGCGCGGGAATGGCCTGCTGCACGGCCTTGGAAGCAGCCACTTCGGCATGCGTGGTGGCGGCGCCGATGGTGACCTTGCCACCCTCGACCTTGATGCCCTTGAGCTCGGCAATGGCGCCCAGGTCTATGACCGTGGAAGGGGCGATGAGCCCCAGCTTCATCGACTGCAACAGCGTCTGGCCGCCGGCCATGTACTTGCTGTCTTCCTGGGCCGCGGCACGGGTGGCGTCGGCCAGCGTGGTCGGGTTGGCGTAGGCGAATGCTTGCATGGTGATGTTGTCCTTTTGACGCGCCTATGAACGAGAGGCCTGAATGGCCTTCCACACATTGTGCGGCGAGGCGGGCATGACCATGTCCTTGATGGCCAAGGCATGGCAGATGGCATTGATGAGTGCCGGTGGCGAGCCGATGGCGCCGGCCTCGCCGCAGCCCTTCACGCCCAGCGGGTTGTGCGTGCAGGGTGTGCCCTTCACCGTTTCGACCGTGAAGTTGCAGAAATCGTCGGCGCGTGGCATCGCGTAGTCCATGTAGCTGCCGGTCAGCAACTGGCCGCTCTCCGGGTCGTAGACGCAGTCTTCGCGCAGCGCCTGGCCCAGGCCCTGGGCGATGCCGCCGTGCACCTGGCCCTCAACGATCATCGGGTTGATGACGTTGCCGAAGTCGTCGCAAGCGGTGAAGCGTTCGATCTTCACGACGCCCGTGGCCGGGTCGATTTCCACCTCGCAAACATAGGTGCCGGCGGGGTAGGTGAAGTTGCTGGGGTCGTAGAAGGCGTTTTCGTTCAGCCCCGGTTCCAGCTTGTCGTGCGGGAAGTTGTGCGGCACATAGGCGGTCAGGCTGACGCTGGCAAAAGGCACGCTCTTGTCGGTGCCGGCGACTTTGAACACGCCGTCTTCGAACAGCACATCGGTGTCGGCCGCTTCCATCAAATGGGCGGCGATCTTCTTGCCTTTGGCGATGACCTTGTCCAGCGCTTTGACGATGGCCGTGCCGCCGACGGCGAGCGAACGCGAACCGTAAGTGCCCATGCCGAACAGCACCTTGGCGGTGTCGCCGTGTTCGATGGTGATGTCCTCGAGCGGTATGCCCAGCTTGTCGGCCACGACCTGCGCAAACGTCGTCTCGTGGCCCTGGCCGTGGCTGTGGCTGCCGGTGAAGACGGTAACCTTGCCCGTGGGGTGCACACGCACTTCACCGGCCTCGAACAGGCCCGCCCGCGCGCCCAAAGCACCGGCCACCGAAGAAGGTGCGATGCCGCAGGCTTCGATGTAGGCGCTGTAGCCCAGGCCGCGCTTCATGCCCTTCGCTTCAGAAGCCGCTTTTCTTGCCTCGAACCCGGCCACGTCGGCCAGTTCGATGGCGCGGCCCATCGTGGCTTCGTAGTCGCCGGTGTCATACGTCAGGCCCACCGGCGTGGCGTAGGGGAAGGTGGTGATGAAGTTCTTGCGACGCAGTGCGGCGGGGTCGATACCCAGTTCGTGCGCTGCCGTCTCAACGATGCGTTCGACCGTGTAGGTGGCCTCGGGCCGGCCGGCGCCGCGGTAGGCGTCTACCGGGCAGGTGTTGGTGAATACCGATGTCACGGTGCAGCTGATCTTCGGCGTGGCGTATTGGCCGGCCAGCAGCGTGGCGTAAAGAATGGTCGGCACGGCGCTGCCGAAGGTGGAAAGGTAGGCGCCCAGGTTGGCCGTGGTGTTGATGCGAAAGCCGATGAACTTGTGGTCTTTGTCGAGCGCCAGTTCGGCCGTCGTCAGGTGGTCGCGGCCGTGGGCATCTGACAGAAACGCTTCGCTGCGGTCGGCCGTCCATTTGATGGGGCGCTTGATTTGTTTGCTGGCCCAGACCAGCGCGGTTTCCTCGCCATACAAGAAAATCTTGCTGCCGAAACCGCCGCCCACATCGGGTGCCACGACACGCATCTTGTGCTCTGGGATGCCCAACACAAAAGCGCACATCAACAGGCGTTCGACGTGCGGGTTCTGGTTGGCCACATACAGCGTGTAGCTCTCGTCAGATGGGTTGTAGCTGGCATTGGCCGCGCGCGTCTCAATCGCGTTGGGCACCAGCCGGTTGTTGCGGAAAGTCAGCGTGGTGACGTGCGCTGCCACCTTGAAGGCTTCGTCGGTGCCGTCCTTGTCGCCAATCTGCCATTGGAAGCAGCGGTTGCCCGGTGCTTCCACATGCACGTCGGCGCCAGTGCCGGTGATGTTGGCGATGTCTATGACGGCGGGCAGCACGTCGTATTCCACTTCGATGAGTTGCGCCGCGGCGCGCGCTTGTTCCAGCGTTTCTGCGACCACCAATGCGACACGGTCACCGACGTAGCGCACTTTGCCGTCGGCCAAGACCGGGTGCTTCGGCTCCTTCATCGGCGTGCCGTCGATGTTGTTGATGAGCCAGCCGCAGGGCAGGCCGCCGACGGCCTTGAAGTGTTCGCCGGTGTAGATGCCCAACACACCTTCTTGCGCGGCGGCGGCGGTGGTGGACAGTGATTTGATGACCGCATGCGCATGCGGGCTGCGCAAGAAGTAGCCGTAGGTCTGGCCCTGCAGGCTGATGTCGTCGGTGTACTGGCCGCGGCCAGTCAAAAAGCGCGCGTCTTCGCGGCGCACCACGCTCTTGCCGATAAAACCTTGTCTGGCGTTCATGTGTGCTCCTGAAACTTCAAGCCGTGGCGGTCATCGCGGCAGCACCTTGCTGCACCGCTTTGACGATGTTTTGGTAGCCCGTGCAACGGCAGAAGTTGCCTTCCAGCCCTTCGCGCACCTTGGCTTCGGTACTGCAGTCGTGGTGCTGCACCAGGTCGATGGCGCTCATCACCATGCCCGGGGTGCAGAAGCCGCATTGCAGGCCGTGACACAGGTTGAAGGCGGTCTGCATCGGGTGCATGCTGCCGTCTGTGGCGGCCACGCCTTCGATGGTGGTGATCTCGGCGCCGGCGGCCGACACCGCCAGCATCGAACACGACTTCACGGCGCTGCCGTTCAGGTGCACGGTGCAGGCGCCGCACTGGGCGGTGTCGCAGCCCTGGTGGGTGCCGGTCAGGCGCAAGTCTTCGCGCAAGAAGTTCACCAGCAATGTGGCAGGTTGAACTTCGCGCGTGAAGGTCTTGCCGTTGACTTTCAAAGTCAGGGTGCTCATTGCGGGGACTCCTTCTGCGGGTGTAGCTTGACGGGGCACCGGCGGGCCAAAGGTGGGCCCGCGGCGGTACTGGCTGTAGTCATGCTAGGCAGCGCCCCGCGCCTTGGCTTCCTGCTGCAAACCCTTATCCAAAAGGTCTTCTGCACGGGTGCGTGTCAGACTTTCGCAGGGTCGCGGCCATGGGCTCGACACCGGCTGGTGCGCCGAATTGGCGCAGCCCTCATGGTTGATGCGGTATTGCCCGCCGGCGCGCAACGTCGTTTGATGCATCTGCTCTTTTTCAGGTTTTGTTCAAGGTCGCAGGCGGGCATGCATTTTCAAACGCAATCTCAAACGCATTGTCGAACGCGTTTTCAAATCTCACTCGGTGTGGCGGCAGCGCTGTGTCTGTGTGCGGCGCCGCTGTGGGCGCAAGACCTGGCGTCGGGCCAGACGGTGGTGGTCACAGGTTCGCTGCGCGAAGCCGCGCTGCTGGAAGTGCCGTATGCCATCACCGCCATTGACGCCGCGGCGCTGCGCAACGCCGGGCCGATGATCAATTTGTCTGAAGCGCTGGCCCGCGTGCCCGGGCTGGTGGTGGCGCAACGCAACAACTACGCCCAAGACCTGCAGATCAGCGCCCGCGGCTTTGGCGCCCGTGCCGGTTTTGGCGTGCGCGGCATACGCTTGTATGCCGACGGCATACCCGCCACCATGCCCGACGGCCAGGGCCAGGTGGCGCACTTCGACCTGGCCGGCGCGCAGCGCGTGGAAGTGCTGCGCGGGCCGTTTTCTGCGCTCTACGGCAACAGCTCTGGCGGCGTCATTGCGCTGGTCTCGGCGCCGGCCACAGACACCCGCGCCGAAGCGGCGGTCGACGCCGGCAGCTTTGGCCTGGTGCAAGGCCGCGTTTCTTTTGGCACGCCACTCGGCGCCGGTTTCGATTTGAAAGCCTCCATCGGCCGCGTCGACATCGAAGGCTTCCGGCCGCAGAGCGAAGCACACCGCACGCTGGGCCAATTGCGCCTGGGCTACAACACCGACAGCGACCGCGTCACCCTGCTGCTGTCGCACCACGAACAACGCGCCCAAGACCCGCTGGGCCTGAGCCGCGATCAGTTCAACGCCGACCCGCGCCAGACGACTTCGCAGGCGACGCAGTTCGACACCCGCAAGACCATCGCGCAAACGCAAGGTGGGGTGCGCTGGCGCCACCTTTTCAGCGATGGCGCCTTGCGCGAAACCAGCCTGGCCGTGTATGACGGCCAGCGCAAGGTGGCGCAGTGGCTGGCCATTGCGCCGGCCACGCAGGCGCCGCCGCGGCACGGCGGCGGGGTGATTGATTTCGCGCGCCATTTCAACGGCGCCGACCTGCGCGCGCGCTGGGCTTTTGGCGACACCGAAGTCGCCGCCGGGCTGCTCAGCGAACGCCAGGCCGATGACCGCCAAGGCTATGAGAACTTCACCGGCACCGGCACTGCGCAGCTGCTGGGCGTGACCGGCAAATTGCGCCGCGATGAGTTGAACCGGGCCAAGACCAACGAAGCCTTCGTGCAAGGCGGCACCCTGTTGGCCAGCGATGTGCAGTTCAGCGCCGGCGTGCGCACGGGCCAGGTCAAGCTGTCGGCGCAAGACCGCTACCTGAGCAATGGCGACGATTCCGGCGCGCTGACCTACAGCTACACCAACCCGGTGCTGGGCCTGCGCTACACCTTGGCGCCGACCTGGATGCTGCACGCCAGCGTGGCCCGCGGCTATGAATCGCCGACGCTGGGCGAGTTGGCCTACCGCCCCGATGGCGGCGCCGGCTTCAACACCGCACTGCGCGGCCAAAAGAGCCGGCAGTTCGAGCTCGGCAGCAAGTGGCGCGGCGCCGGGTTGGAGCTGGACGCCACGCTGTTCGGCATTCGCACCCAAGACGAAATCGGCGTGCAGACCAACGCCGGCGGGCGCGCGACGTTTCAAAACGTCGGCCGCACCCAGCGCTGGGGGGCTGAGTTGGCCGCGGCTTACGCGCTGCCCGCCGGCTGGCGTGCGCAGGCCGCGCTGACGCTGCTGCACGCGGCCTATGCCGACGGTTTTTTGACCTGCACCGCCGTGCCGTGCAATGCCGCCAACGTGCCCGTGCCCGCGGGCCGCCGCGTCGCCGGCACGCAGCGCGGCAGCCTGTGGTCAGAGTTGCAAACGCCGGTCTTCGCCTTCGGCCAGTTCGCCGTGGAATGGAAGGCCACTGCACGCAACGCGGCCAACGACTTGAACACCGAAAACGCGCCGGGTTACGCCACTGTCAACCTGCGCTGGAACCAGCGTTTCGACCTGGGCGGCGGCCTGGCGCTGGAAGCCTTGGCGCGGCTGGACAACGCCACCGCCAAGACCTATGCCGGCAGCGTCATCGTCAACGACGCCAACGGCCGCTACTACGAACCCGGCGCGCCGCGCAACGCACTCGTGTCACTGCGTTTGCAGCAACGCTTTTGATCTGGCGGCAGCGCATGTTCACAAATGGAGCGCGCCGGTGACATGAAGCTGACGCTGTACAGGGCAAACAGCGGGTTGTCGCCGCGCTGGCGCGGGAAAGAATGCAGGGTTTGGATGCTGCGGCGCCTTGTACGCCTTCAACACCACCCATGAGGCCAGCCCCCTTCTCCTTGTTTGCCCAACGCCCGCTGCCCTTGGCCGCCGTGGCGACAGAGCCGCTGTGGCTGGAATGGCTGGCACTGGCCGGGCTGTTTGCCTTTGCCACCTGGCTGCTGGGCGGGCAGGGCGTGTGGTTGTTGCTGCTGAAGAGCGACCCCACCGGCATCACGCTGGTCATCATCACCGTGTTTGCGGTGGCCACGTTGTGGGCGGGTGCCCGCGCGCATGAACTGTCACAGCAGCGTGTGGCCTTCGAGGCCGCGCGCGGTGGCCAGGCCACCGCAGGCTGGGCGGCCGAATACTGGGCCGCACTGGCCTTGCGCCCGCAAGACGAAAACGCGCCGCTCGATTTATTGCTTGAACGTGCCCAGGGCCCGCATGGCGTGGCCTGGTGGGTCAACGGCATCCAGCTGAAGTTGGGGCTGCTGGGCAAGGTGATTGGTTTTTCGATGCTGGCCTTGCAGATCGGCAACCTGCAGAGCTTCGACCCGGCGCAATCACAAGACTTGTTGAAGAGCCTGACCGGCGGCCTGGGCGTGGCTTTGCTCACGACCATGGTCGGCCTGGTGGGCAACATCCTGCTGGGCTTGCAGCTCACTCGTTTGGACCGTTATGCAGACGCGCTGGTGGCCGCCGCGCAGCAGCACGGCCTGACGATATCGGCAACGGCTGTGCGGACGGCGGCCTGAACACCATGCGCAACCGCCGCCACGCCCGCGAGCCCGAGGTCGACCCTTTCTACGACATGTTGTTCAACATGTTGATCGCCTTCGTGTTCTGCTTCATCGTCGCACTGCTGGCCATGAACCCGACCAAGAGCAAGGCCGGTGACGTGCCGGCCAAGGCCGAATTCATACTGACGCTGAGCTGGCCCGACAACGACCCCAACGACATCGACACCTGGGTGCGCAACCCGGCCGGTGACGTGGTCTGGTTCCGCAACCGCGAAGCCGGGCTGATGCACCTGGACCGCGACGACCGCGGCCTGGCCAATGACACGGTGGAAATTGACGGCCGCCGTGTCGTCAACCCCATCAACCAGGAAGTGGCGACCATCCGCGGCGTTGCGCCGGGTGAATACGTCGTCAACGCCCACTACTACGAAGGCAAGCAAGCTGCCGCCGTGCCGGGTGCCGGCGGCGCGGTGGACGTGACGCTGAGCGTGATGAAGATCAACCCGCGCGCCGAGGTCGTGTTCCACGGCCAGCACCGCATGGCCAGGCCCGGCGAAGAGGCCACGCTGGTGCGCTTCACGGTGCGCGCCGACGGCAGCGTGGGCGCCATCAACACGCTGCCCGCGCAGCTGGTGCAGAGGTTGTGAAGCATGTCGCTGGCCATCGTCCTCGCCTTTGCGGCGCTGCTGCTCGTCACCTTGCTGGCGCTGCTGTGGTCGCGCTGGCCGGGCTGGATGAAGGGCCTGCTGGTGGTGGCGGTGACAGCGCTGTACTTCGTCGGCCACGACGCGGTACACCAGATCTGGGGCATCCCCAGCACCGATGCTTTGCCCGAACACTTCGTGATGCTGGCGTCGGTGGTGGAAGAACCGACCACGCGGGCCGGCGGTGCGATTTACCTGTGGGTCAGCGAACCGCGAGAAGGCGGCCCGCTGCTGGCGCCGCGTGCCTACAAGCTGCCCTACAGCAAGCCGCTGCACACACAGGTGGAAGAAGGCCTGCGCAAGGGCAAGAACGGCATTGCGCAAATGGGCACGGCGCAGGCCAAGCCCGGCAACGGCCGCGGCGTGGGCTGGCTGAAGCCGGGCAACGACGAGCAGGAAATCCGCATCCGCGACCTGCCCGCACCGCAGTTGCCCGAGAAATGAAGATGTGCGCCGCACCAGCCCTGTACGTCACCACGCTGGCGCTTTTGCTCCTGCTCGCGGCCTGCGGCGACGCGCCTTCAGGCGACAAGCTTTTTCCCCTTGCCGAAGGCCACCGCTGGACCTACCGCGTGGCCACCGCCATCGACGAAGACGGCAGCACCCAGGTTGAAACTTTGACGCTGGCCAACCGCGGCGCCGACAAGATTGACGGTGCCGTGTCGTGGCGCCGGCGCAGCGAAAGCGGCATCGACTACTGGCTGCGCAGCGACCACACCGGCATCTACCGCATTGCCAGCAAAGGCCCGCTGGATGCCGTGCCCCTGCCCGACGCCAGCCGCCGCTACGTGCTGCGCCTGCCGCTGGCCGTGGGCACGGCCTGGCAAGCGCCCACCACCACCTATGTGCTGGAACGCAAGAACGAGTTGCCGCACGCGCTGCGCCATGTCATCAAGCCGGTGCCGATGAACTACCGCGTGGCGGCGCTGGACGAGCGTGTGGACACCCCCGCCGGCCGCTTCGAGCATTGCGTGCGCGTCGAAGGTGTGGCAGAAATCAGGTTGTATGTGGATGCCATGTTCCAGTGGCGGCAGATACCCGTGCAGGCCCGCGAGTGGTACTGCCCGGGTGTGGGCCTGGCCAGGCTGGAACGCAAGGAACCGTCGCCGACCAAGTTCATGGTCGGCGGCACGGTGACGATGGAGTTGGTGGCGTGGCAGTGACAAGACGCGGCCCCACCGCGCCGACGCCACCCACAGGCCGACCCGTCGGTTTTGGTGACTCAACCCCTCCATGGAGACAGATGCAATGAAGAAACTCTTTACCCCCTCACTTGCGGCATTGGCTGCAGGTTTGACATTCGGCCTGGCCGGCACGGCGCAGGCGCAAAACTGGCCGGTGTACGGTGGCGATTCTGGCAACACCCGCTTCAGCCAGGCCAAGCAGGTCACCACCGCCAACGTCAACAAGCTGAGGGTGGCCTGGGCGCTGCAACTGGGCAGCCTGCGCTCGCAGGAATCCACCCCCATCCTGGTTGGCGACACGCTGTTCGTGACCTCGTCCTTCGGCCCCAAGAACACCTTTGCCGTCAACGCCAAGACCGGCGAAGTGAAGTGGACCTACCAGCCCGACATCCCGAAAGGCATCGACCAGTACGCCTGTTGCGATGTCAACAACCGCGGCGTGGCTGCGGCCGGCGGCAAGGTCTTTGTCGGCCGGCTGGACGCCCATGTGGTGGCGCTTGACGCGGCCACCGGCAAAGAGCTGTGGAAGACCAAGATCGTCGACTTCGACAGCGGCGCGGTCATCACCTCACCGCCGACCATCGTCAAGGGGCTGGTCATCACCGGCTTCGGCGGCGGTGAATACGGCGTGCGCGGCGCCATCGTGGCGCTGGACCAGGCCACCGGCAAGGAAGTCTGGCGCACGCAAACCGTGCCGCAGCCGGGTGAGCCCGGCGGCGACAGCTGGAAGGGCGATTCGGCGAAAACCGGCGGCGCCGCGGCTTGGCACATCGGCAGCTACGACCCCAAGCTGAACCTCGTCTACTACGGCACCAGCAACCCCAGCCCCTGGTCGGCCGCGGTGCGTGGCAATGACAGTTCTGACGTCGGCAAATTCAGCAACCTGTACTCGGCCTCGGTGCTGGCGCTGGACGGTGACACCGGCAAGATCAAGTGGCATTACCAGTTCACACCGCACGACGCGTGGGACTACGACGGTGTCAACGAACTGGTCTTCGCCGACCTGCCGTTTGACGGCAAGAAGGTGCCGGTGGTGATGCAGGCCAACCGCAACGGCTTCTTCTATGTCATCGACCGCGCGAATGGCAAGCTGTTGAGTGCCAAGCAGTATGTCGATGGCGTCAACTGGGCCACCGGCATCGACATGAAGACCGGCGCGCCTATCGAGGCCGCGGGCAACGCCAAGCGCCCGGGCATGAAGCGCAAGGCCGAGAACGTCTGCCCGAACCTGATTGGCGCCAAGAACTGGATGCCGATGAGCTACAGCGCGCAGACCGGCCTGGTCTACATGAACACCATCAACCTGTGCATGGACATGGAAGGCATACAGGGCGAGTACAAGCGCGGTTCGTTCTTCCTGAACGTCAACTTCGACTTGGCGAAGGTGGGCGCCGGCGGCTACATGGGTGGCGTCAAGGCCTGGGACCCGGTGGCCCAGAAGCAGGTCTGGTTCAACAAGGACGAGTTGTTCTTCGGCGGCGGCCTGCTGACCACGGCCGGTGGTGTGGCCTTCCACGGCGACATCAAAGGCGTGTTCCGCGCACTCGACGCCAAGACCGGCAAAGAGCTGTGGAAGTTCAATGCGGGCTCGGGCATTTCCGCCGCGCCCATGACCTATGTGCTGGACGGCAAGCAGTACGTGGCCGTGGTCTCGGGCCGCACGCTGTCGATACCGGCCTTCTTCGGCCCGCTGGGCGAGAAGATGGTGGCCGCCAGCCCTGAAGGCGGCACGCTGTTTGTGTTCACGCTGGAATGATTCAGGAGCTTTGATGATGAGGAACCGCGGCACTTTGTTCACTCGGGCTTGCGCCCGCGTGTTCGCCGCGGCCTTTGCTGCCGTGGCCCTGGCGGGCCCGGCAGCGGCGGCCGACCCCTTGCGCGTCTGCGCCGACCCCGACAACCTGCCCTTCACCAAGAATGAAGGGCCAGAACGCGGCCTGTACATCGACCTGGCCGAGTTGGTGGCCAAAGTGATGGGCGTGCCGGTGGAATACACCTGGTACCACACCGGCAACGAACGCCGCGCTTTGCGCAACACCATCCTGGCCAAAGCCTGCGACACGGTGTTTGCGCTGCCCTCTGACTACAGGGCACGCGGCATCAGCAAGACCCAGCCGTTTCTGAAGGTTGGCTACGCCGTGGTGGCCGCGCCAGACTTCAAATTCAAAGGCCTGGACGACCTGCGTGGCAAACGCATTGCGGTGCTGTTTTCGACCACGCCGCACATCGTGCTGAACACGTTGGAGGGCTTCACCACAGCCACCTACCGCAACACCGAAGAAGCCTTTGTCGGACTGGCCAAAGGCGAGGTCGACGCGGCGTTTCTGTGGGGCCCGAGTGCTGGCTACGAGAACCGCAAGACGCAAGGCGACCGCTGGCGCGTGACGCCGGTGACGGGGCTGGACCTGGCCGGCGAAGTGTCCATCGGCGTGCGAGCCGACATGGCGCCGCTGCTGGGCGCCATCAACAAAGCGCTTGACGAATTGCAGCCGCAGATTGCGCAGTTGGCCGACAAGTACAGCTTCCCGCGGCAGGCGCCGGTGCTGTTGACAGCGGCCGGTGCAGCGGCCAAGCCTGGGCAGCGCATGGTGGCCGTGTCGGCGGCGCTGGTGCGGCGGGTGGCAGACACCGCGGTGCCTGCCAAAGTCAGCAAGAAAAAGCCGGTGGCGGCCCAGGCTGGCAGCAGCGACACCCCGCCCCCCGTGGCGGCCAAGCCCGAACTGAGCGCAGCAGCGCAAGCCGGCCGCGTGCGTTTCAACGACGCCTGTTCCCACTGCCACGGCGCCGACGGCTACAGCCCCGTGCGTGAACGCGACCTGCGCCGCCTGCATTCGCGCTACGACGCCAAGTGGCCCGACATGGCCGCCACCACCATACGCAACGGCCGCAGCGAACAAGGCATGCCGGCGTGGAAGGACATCCTGAAGGAAACCGAGGTGCAAGAAATTCTGGGCTTTCTGGCCACGATGCAGAAATGAACGCCGGCCACGCCACGCTGCTGCTGGCAGCGTTGCTGGCGTGCCCGCTGTGCCCAGTGTGGGCCAATGACCGCCCGTATGCCAACACCTGGACAGCGGTGGGCGATGAAGACGACGACGGCCTGTGGGCGCTGGAAACCTGGGCCCAAAGTCTGGGCCCGCGCCGCGGCTTGACGCTGGCGCCTGAATACGCTTTCAACCCGCGCACCACGCTGCAGTTCGAGTTCACGCTGGCGCGCGACCATGGCCAAGCGGCCCGCGAACTGGAAGTCGAGTTCAAGCAGTTGTTCAACAGCTATGCGCGTGACGGCTGGGGCGTGGGTGTGGTGGCTTCGCTGGGCCTGGGCACGGGTTTGGGCCGTGAAGCCGGGCAGGGCGGGCGGAGCTTCAAGGCCCAAGACGTGGCGTTGCGGCTGCCGGTGTCGCTGCGCTTGAGCGAAGAAGGCGCCGTGCTGCACCTGAACGTGGGTGTTGAAAAACCGCGCGGGCAAGCGCGTGCGCTGTTTCGTGCCGTGGGCACCGAAGTGCCCTTGTTCCGCCGCACCACGGTCTTCGCAGAACTGTCGCGCAGTGGCGATGCGACGCTGGCGCAACTCGGCGTGCGGCATTGGCTCAAGCGCGAGCGGTTCGCGCTTGACATGGGTGTGTTGCGCGCCCATGAAGACGGCGCCCGACAACGCGGCTGGTCGCTGGGGCTGTCGTGGTTCGATCTTTGAAGCCCGCGGCGTGGGCCGCTGCGGCCTTGTATGCGGCGCTTTCGGCGCTTTCTGCGCGGGCCGCAGAAGACGCCGCTGCGGCTGCACCGGCCGTGCAGCGTGTGGAGATCGTTGGCGTGACCCCTGTGCCCGGCCAGGGCCTGCCGCGCGATCAGCTGCCCGCCCAGGTGCAGACGGTGCGCGCTGCCGAGCTGGAGCGCAGCCATGCCACAGACCTGGCCGCCTTTCTCGCCCGCCGCCTGGGCAGCGTGCACTTGAACGAGTTGCAGGGCAACCCTTTCCAGCCCGACCTGAACTTTCGCGGCTTCACCGCATCGCCCTTGTTGGGCACCCAACAAGGCCTGTCGGTGTTTCTGGACGGCGTGCGCCTGAACCAGCCTTTTGGCGATGTGGTCAGCTGGGATTTGGTGCCCAAATCGGCCATCGCAGCGCTGACGCTGGTGCCCGGCTCCAACCCGCTGTTCGGGCTCAACACGTTGGGCGGCGCGCTGGCCATAGAGACCAAGGACGGCTTGTCGCACCCCGGCACATCGCTGCAACTGCTGGCCGGTGCGCAGCGCCGCGTCGCCGCCGAGTTCGAGACCGGCGGGGCCGTGGAAAGCGCACCGGGCCTGCACTGGTTTGTCACCGGCAACCGCTTCCGCGAACAGGGCTGGCGCAGCCAATCACCCAGCCGCGTCAACCAGCTGTTCGGCAAGTTCGGCAGCAAACTGGGTGACAGCAGCCTGAGCCTGACGGTGGCCGCCGCCGACAACCACTTGAACGGCAACGGCCTGCAGGAACAGCGCCTGCTGGCCGCCGACCGGCGCAGCGTCTACACGCAGCCCGACACCACGCGCAACCGCGCCGCGCTGCTGAACCTGGCGGGCACGCAGCGGATTTCGCCAGCGCTGCTGTTGTCAGGCCAGGTCTACGCCCGCCGCATCGCCACGGCCACCACCAACGGCGACATCAACGACGGCGCACTGGGCCAGCCGGTCTACCAACCCAATGCAGTGGAGCGTGCGGCGCTGGCCGCGGCTGGCTACAGCGGCTTTCCCGCCAGCGATGAAAACGCCACCAACACGCCGTTTCCAAAATGGCGCTGCATCGCCCAGGCCTTGCTGCGTGATGAACCGGCCGTGCTGTGCAACGGCCTCATCAACACCACCCACACCGTGCAAAGCCAGCACGGCGCGGCCGCCCAGTTTGAGTGGAAGGGCCGCTTGTTTGAAGCCGAACACCGCCTGGTCGCCGGTGCTGCGCTGGACACCAGCCGCGTGCGTTTCACGCAGGGGTCTGCGCTGGGTTATCTGTTGCCCGATCACAGCGTGGCCGGTGTCGGTGCCTTTGGCGATGGCGTGACCGGCGGTGATGTCGACGGCGCACCCTACGACACCCGCGTCGACCTGGCCGCCCGCACCCGCACCGCCAGCGTGTTTGCCACCGACACGCTGACGCTGGCCACCGGCACGCACCTCACGCTGGCCGGCCGCTACAACCGCACCCGCGTGACCAGCCGCGACGCCATCACGCCCGGCGGCGGCCCGGCTTCACTCGACGGCGAACACCGCTTCAGCCGCTTCAACCCGGCCCTGGGTCTGACCTTCGCCGCTGGCGCCGCCACCACCGCCTATGCCGGCCTGAACCAGGGCAGCCGCGCACCGTCGGCCATCGAACTGGGCTGCGCCGACCCTGACAACCCGTGCAAACTGCCCAACGCACTGGCCGGCGACCCGCCTTTGAGACAGGTCGTGACGACGACGCTGGAAGCCGGGCTGCGGGGTCGCTTCGGTACCAGCACCGGCAATGGCAATGGCAACGGCAATAGCAATAGCGCTGGCCACGAAACCACGACGCAATGGAGAGTCGGCCTGTTCCACGCCGACAACCGCGACGACATCCTCTTCGTGGCCGACAGGCAATCCGGCTTCGGCTATTTCCGCAACTTCGGCAAGACCCGTCGCCAGGGTCTTGAAGCTGGAATGACTACCCGCCAAGGTGAACTGACACTGGGCGCCAATTGCACCTTCATCGCAGCCACCTACCGCAGCGCCGAGGTGCTCAACGGCGCCGGCAACAGCAGCAACGACAGCGCCGCCGCGGGCCTGCCCGGTGTCGATGGCCGCATCACCGTGCGGCCGGGTGACCGCCTGCCGTTGATACCGCGCCACCTGCTCAAACTGTTTGCCGAAGTGCCGCTGTCGGCCGCGTGGTCGGCCAGCGCCGACATCAACGCCGTGGGCGCTGCGCTGGCCCGCGGCAACGAGAACAACAGCCACCGCAGCGACGGCACCTACTACCTGGGCCCCGGCCGCAGCGCCGGCTATGCGCTGTTGAACCTGGGCGCCGAGGGCAAGCTGACACCCCGGCTGACGCTGTTTGCGCAACTCAACAACGCGCTGGCCCGCCGCACCAACAGCGCCGCACAACTGGGCGCCGCGGGCTTCGACGCAGCAGGCCGTTTTGTGGCGCAGCCCTTCGCGGCCAACGCCAACGGCGACCGGCCGCTGCTGCATTCCACCTTCTTTGCACCCGGCGCGCCGCGTGGGTTGTGGGTGGGCTTGCGCTACAGCCTGGGCCGTTGAGGCAGCCACGGCCGCGGTTTTGTGCGGCCTGAACCGCAGGGCACCGGCTCTGTCCTGTTGAACTTGTTATTTCTCGATTCGTAGCAGATACTACGGACACAATGTGGTCCATTCTGTTCGTCACGCTGCCCACCCAACCCAACGCCGTGCGCCTGCGTATCTGGCGCGCTTTGAAGGTGCTGGGTTGCGCCGCGCTGCGCGATGGCACCTACTTGCTTCCGCAAGCACAAGCGGCGCTGCTGGAGCCGCTGGCCGACGAAGTGCGCGAGCATGGCGGCATGGCTTCGGTGATGACGCTGTCGCCACGCGACGAGGCCCAGCGCGTCGAAATCCTGGCCCAGTTCGACCGTGGCGACGCCTACATGCAGTGGCGCGAGACGGTCACCGCGCTGCAGCTGGAACTGGTGCAACTGACCGAGACCGAAGCGCGGCGCCGCCTGCGCGGCGTGGCCGAAGCGCTGGCGGCACTGCAGCGCATCGACTACTACCCCGGCGCTGCGGCAGAGCAGGCCGATGCCGATCTGCTGTCGCTACGGCGCAGTTTCGACGGCTGTTTTTCCAAGGGCGAACCGCAGGCACGGGACGGCGATGCCATCGAACGTCTGGACATCCGCAAATTCCAAGGCAGGCGCTGGGCCACGCGCGCCAGGCCCTGGGTCGACCGCCTGGCCTGTGCCTGGCTGATACAGCGCTTCATCGACCCGCAGGCGCCCATCATCTGGCTGGCCGACGCTGCCAAAACACCGCGCGGCGCGATAGGTTTCGACTACGACGGTGCACGCTTCACCCACGTTGGCCAACGCGTCAGCTTTGAAGTGCTGGCCGCCAGCTTCGACCTGGAAGCCGACCCCAAGCTGCGCCGCATTGCCGCCGCGGTGCGCTTTCTGGACGTCGGCGGCATTGCCGTGCCAGAGGCCGCAGGGCTGGAAGCCGTACTGGCCGGCCTGCGTGAAGTGCATGCCGAAGACGATGCACTTCAGCAGGCCGCAGCGGCCGTGTTCGATGCGCTGTACGCGGCGCCCGGAGCCCTGTCGTGAATACGCCGAAGCCGGCCGCGACGCTGGCCGAAACAGCGGCCGCGAAGCCAGCCGCGACGGCGGGCGGGCTGCCCAGCGCAGCACCCGCGCCGGTCAGCTTTTCCGAGGCCTTGCGCTTCTGGCTCAAGCTGGGCTTCATCAGCTTCGGCGGCCCCGCGGGGCAAATCGCCATCATGCACAGCGAACTGGTCGAACGCCGCCGCTGGATCAGCGAAAAGCGTTTCCTGCATGCGCTGAACTACTGCATGTTGTTGCCCGGGCCCGAGGCCCAGCAGTTGGCCACCTACATCGGCTGGCTGCTGCACCGTAGCTGGGGCGGCATCGTGGCCGGCGCTTTGTTCGTGCTGCCGTCGCTGTTCATCCTGATCGCGCTGTCGTGGGTCTATCTGCGCTTTGGTGATCTGCCTGTGGTGGCCGGCGTCTTCTTCGGCATCAAGCCCGCCGTCACCGCACTGGTGCTGCATGCGGCGCACCGCATCGGCACGCGGGCACTGAAGAACGGCTGGATGTGGGGCATTGCCGCGGCGGCCTTCGTGGCCATCTTCGCATTCAACGCGCCCTTTCCGGCCATCGTGCTGGCGGCCGGATTGACAGGCCACTTCGGCGCGCGCCTGGCGCCGCAGGTGTTCGCGTTGGGCGGTGGCCATGGCCAGGCCCATGCTGGCTACGGCCCGGCCCTCATCGATGACGACACGCCCACGCCAGCGCATGCACGCTTTTCGCGCCGACACCTGGCCTGGGTGCTGGCGGTCGGCTGCGGGCTGTGGCTGGCGGTGATGGCCGCACTCGTGGCCACGCAAGGCCTGCAGGCCACGCTGGTGCAGATGGGCTGGTTCTTCACCAAGGCGGCGTTGTTGACCTTCGGCGGCGCCTATGCCGTGCTGCCCTATGTCTACCAGGGCGCGGTCGACCAGCACCACTGGCTGACGGCGACGCAGATGATCGACGGCCTGGCGCTCGGCGAGACGACGCCGGGGCCGCTCATCATGGTCGTTACGTTTGTCGGCTTCGTCGGCGGCTGGACGACGCAGGTGCTGGGGCCCGATGCCTTGTTCGCAGGCGCCGCGCTGGCCGCCAGCGTGGTCACCTTCGTCACCTTCCTGCCTTCCTTCGTCTTCATCCTGGCCGGCGGCCCGCTGGTCGAGGCCACGCACGGCAAGCTGGGGTTCACGGCGCCGCTGAGCGCCATCACGGCCGCGGTGGTCGGCGAGATCCTGAACCTGGCGCTGTTCTTCGCTTACCACGTCTTGTGGCCGAAAGGCGGGACCGGGCCTTTCGACGCGGTCTCGCTGGCCATCACGCTGGCCGCAGCGGTGGCGCTGTTTCGTTTCAAAGTCGGTGTGATCCCGCTGCTCGGCGCTTGCGCAGCCGCCGGCTTGGTGGTCACGTTGTGGCTGCCCTTGCTGCCCTTGCTGCGCTGAAAGAGAAATCGCCATGAACGCACAAATCCTTGCGCTGCCATTTGATCCTGCACAGCTGTCTGGCCTGTCCGAAAAACTGCTGCGCAGCCACCACCAGAACAACTACGGTGGCGCCGTGAAGCGGCTCAACGCCATCCGTTCCCAGCTCATCGACATGCCCTTCGCCAGCACGCCCGGCTACCTGCTCAACGGCCTGAAGCGCGAGGAGCTGATGGCCACCAATTCGATGCTGCTGCACGAGCTGTACTTCGCCAGTCTGAGCGCGGGCGACCCGGCCACGCAAGCCGCGATGGTGCCCGCCATGGCGTTGGCGCTGGCCGCCAACTTCGGCAGCGCCGAACGCTGGCGCGAGGAGTTCATTGCGATGGGCAAGGCGCAAGGCGGCGGCTCGGGCTGGGTGCTGCTGAGCTTCCAGCCGCGCGAGGGCACGCTGGTCAACCAGTGGGCGGCCGACCACGGCCATGCGCTGGCCGGCGGCATTCCCATCCTGGCGCTGGACATGTACGAACACGCCTACGCGCTTGATTTCGGCGCCGCTGCCGGGGCCTATGTCGACGCCTTCATGGCCCACGTCGCGTGGGCGCCGGTGTACCAGCGCTACGTCTGCGCTGTGTACGCCGCGAGCGAGCCTTTGGCCGCCACGCAAGACGAGATGGCCACGGCGCTGGTCTTTGATGTGCGGCGCGCTGCGGTGTTCGACAAGGCGCCCAGCATGATCCCCGGCGCAAGCTGGTGCGACCCGGCCAGCGTCGGCCAATGGGCGCTTGGCTTGCCCGCCGACCGCGACATCGTTGTCTACTGCGTCTACGGCCACGAGGTCGGCCGCGCCACCGCCATGCGCCTGCGTGCGGCCGGCCTGCGCGCGCGCTATCTGCGCGGCGGCATTGATGGCTGGCAGGCCGCCGGCAGGCCGCTGCTGGCCAAGGCAGAAGCATCATGAGAGCGCAAAGTGCTGCGGTGGAGACTCATGTCGCGCCGCGACGTGACGCTGGAACCAGATGGGTTACCCGCGAACGACCGAAGATCGATCGCATCGCCTGCCCCTGGTTGATCCTGCGCTTCATCGATGACAAGGCCGAGTTCCTGTACGTGCCGGCGGCCGAAGTGCTGCATGTGGCACAGCGCACGGGTGCGACGCCTTACGACATCCCTGGCGTCGAGATGAGCCATGTCGGCGAGCTGTGCAGCTTTGATGCCTTGCTCGGCAAATACCGGCTGGCCGCGCCGGCCCTGCAACAACTGGGCACCATCGTGCGCGGCGCTGACACCGCACGGCTTGACCTTGCGCCGCAGTCTGCCGGCCTGCTTGCAATGTCGCTGGGCCTGTCGAAGAACTTCAGCGACGACCACGAAATGCTGCGCCATGGCCTGGTGATGTACGACGCGCTGTACGCCTGGTGTGTGTCGTGCCAGCACGAAACCCACCAGTGGCCGCCCGTTGCGGCCACACCGCAAAGCGCTAGCCCGAACATGCACCGAATGGGAGCCAGTCATGAGCAAATTTGACAGAAGGGGCAACCCCATCTCGTACGGCCAGCAGCCGGCCATTGATGCGCTGGATGACGCGTTCGATCTGCTGCACGCCTACCAGGCCGACCCGCTGGCCGCGGTCGACAAGATCATCGCCGAGCATCCTGACTTCGTGATGGCGCATGCCTTTCGCGCCGGTGCGCTGGCCACCGCCACCGACAAGGTGTTTGAGGCCGACATGGCCCACAGCGTGTTGGCCGCCGAGGCGCTGGCGCCCAAGGCCAACGAGCGCGAGCGCATGCACACCAGCGCGGCGCGTGCCTGGCTGGATGGCGACTGGGAACGGGCCACAGAACAGTGGGGCCGCGCATCGATGGCCTACCCGCACGATTTGCTGGCCTTGCAATTTGCCCATCTGGGCGACTTCTTTCTCGGCCATTCGCACCTGCTGCGCGACCGTGTCGCGCGCGTGCTGCCGCACTGGGGCAGCGGTGTGCCAGGCCATGGTTTTGTTGAAGGCATGTATGCCTTCGGCCTTGAAGAAGCCGGCGACTACGCCCAGGCCGAGGCCCGTGGGCTGGCCGCCGTGGCCTTGAATCCACAGGACGGCTGGGCCGTTCACGCCGTGACGCATGTGATGGAAATGCAGGGCCGGGCCGCAGACGGCGCCGACTTTCTGGCCGCCGGCGCCGCTGGCTGGGCACCGAACAGCATGTTCGCCTTCCATCTGTGGTGGCACATGGCGTTGTTGCGTCTGGACGCCGATGACGCGCCCGGCGCATTGACGCTGTACGACGAGAAGATTGCTGCCGCAGGTTTCGGGCAGGCGCTTGAACTGCTGGACGGGTCGTCCTTGCTGTGGCGGCTTTCGCTGCTCGGCCACGACGTGGGTGAGCGCTGGCAGGGCCTGGCTGAAAAGTGGCAGCTGCGCGCCGACGACGGCTACTACGCATTCAACGACGTCAACGCCATGCTGGCCTTTGTCGGCGCCGGCAACAGCGCCGCGCAACAGCAGCAGCTTCAGACCCTGAAGCGGGCCGCGGCAGGGGCCGGAACCGTGGCCATGATGAGCCGCGAGATCGGCGTGCCGGCCTGCGAAGGCCTGGCCGCATTCGGCCGTGGCGACTGCGCCCAGGCCATCGAATGGCTGTTGCCGCTGCGCGCAAAGACCCATCTTTTTGGTGGCAGCCACGCCCAGCGCGACCTGTTTTCCTGGACGCTGACCGAAGCCGCCATTCGCCTGGGCGACCGCAGACTGGCCGATGCCCTGGTTGCCGAACGTCTGTCATGGAAGCCGCAGAGCCCGGTCAACCAGGCCTGGGCGAGGCGTGCGGGCAAACTGAATCCTCAGCCAGCGGCGTAGCGACCCTTTTTCACTCTGTGCGCGGCACCTGTTCGGCGCAGGTCAAGGCAGCCCGCCCCGCGCCAGCCCCAGTCTTTCAACCACCCGCTTTTCAGCCGCATAAATCTCACGCATGCTGCGGCCGTAATCTTCGGGCCCCAGGTAGGCCAGTTCCTGGTCGAACTTGGCAAGTTCTGCCACATGCTGCGGGTCGTTCATGGCCTGGCGCAGCGCGTCGTGCAAGGTCTTCACCACCGCCGGCGGCACGCCGCGTGGCCCGGCAATGCCATACGGTGATTGCGCCACGATGCCGTGGCCTAACTCTTTGAGTGTGGGTACGTTTGCAAAACGCTTGCTGCGGTTGGCACCCATGGTGGCCAACAGCCGCAGCCGGCCTGATTCGACAAAGGGCACGAAGCCGGTGGAATTGACACCGGCCATGACCTGGCCCGAAGCGATGGCAATCAGTTGTTCGGCAGTGCCTTTGTAGGGCACATGCACGTAACTCAGGCCGCGGCGGGCAAACAGCTCGTCGAGCACGATGTGCGGGGTGGTGCCGGTGCCGTTGGTGGCCACCGTCAGCTCGCCGGGCTTGGCGGCGGCCAGTGCAAACAGGTCTTCCAGGTTGTGTACGTTGCTGGCCGCCGGCACCAACAAACCAAAGGTCACGCCGCTGACCTGGATGATCGGCGTGGTGTCTCGAATCGGATCCCACAGCACTTTTTGCAGCCAGGGCGCGCGGAACACCGGCTGCGGCAGTTGCGCCAGCGTGTAGCCGTCTGGCGCGGCCTGTTGCAGCACCGGCATGACCAGCGTGCCGCCGGCGCCAGCGCGGTTGTCCACGATCACACGCTGGCCCAGGATGCGGCCCGTCAATTCGGCCAGCAGGCGCATCGTGAAGTCGGTGGAGCCACCCGCCGGCCAAGGCACCCACAGCGCGATGGGGCGGGTGGGGAAGGGGTCTTGGGCGCGCGCGGCAAAGGGCATCAAACCCGTGCACGCCACCGACGCCACAAACGCAGCCGACGCGCTGTTTGCAGCAGCAACCAGCAGGCTGCGGCGCTGCATCACGGCGGCCCGCCACGTTTGGCCAGCGCACCGAAACCCCGCTGCGGGTCATAGCCCCAACAGGCCAGCGTGAAGCACGCCACCAGCGTGGCCAGCACGACGTAAGGCGACAGCCCCGCGTCCTTGCCATACACCGCAAAGCGCATCCATTCGACGGCGTGCGTGAAGGGGTTGAAGCGTGCCACCTGCCAGACCCAGGTGGCGCCGGCTTCTTCCAGCTTCCACAGCGGGTACAGCGCGGTGGATATGAAGTACATCGGGAAGATGACGAAGTTCATCGTGCCGGCGAAGTTTTCTAGCTGCTTGATGTGCACCGAAAGCAGCAGCCCCAAGGCACCCAGCATCAAAGCCGACGCCACCGTGGCCAGCAGCACCTGCGGCGTGTGTGCGCCCCACAGCGGCAGCGTGGTGCCCAGCAGCGCGGCCACGGCGACAAAGGCCGCGGCTTGCAGCAACGAAAGCACGGCCGTGGCCACCAGTTTGCTGAGCAATACCCAGGGCCGCGGCAGTGGCGCCGTCAGCAGCAGGCGCATCAGGCCCATCTCACGGTCGTAGACCATGGCCAGGCTGCTTTGCATGCCGTTGAACAGCAGCACCATGCCCACCAGCCCGGGCACGACATACACGTCGTAGGCGATGTAGGTGTCATAGGGTTCGTTGATGGCCAGGCCGAAGACATTGCGAAAGCCGGCAGCGAACACTGCCAGCCACAACAAGGGCCGCACCAGCGCCGACACCAGGCGGCCGTATTGGCGCGCGAACTTCAGCCATTCGCGCAGCACGATGGCGACCAGCGCCTGCACTGCGTGGGCGATGCCGCGGCGGCGGCCGTCGTCGGGGGTGTTGTCGCTCATGACCTTGCCTTGCAACGCTTTTCGGGCGCGTCGGCACCCAGCGTGTCGAGCTTGTCGCGCGGGTGCAGCACACCGTCACCCGGCGCCACGGCCTGCACGGCGTGGCCGTCGCTCAACAGCAGCGGCTGGCGCAACTGGCCGTCCCAGGGGCGAAAGCTCATCGCCACGCCTTTGCTGCCGTCGACCTGCACTTGCGCCAGGGCTTGCGCGAAGTTGAGGCCTTTGCTGCCTTTTGTGCCGTTGTTGCCCGCTGTGCCAGCTTGCGCGGGCGCGGCCACCGCCACCGCGGCGGCCACCAGCGCCTTGCCGGCCATCCACGCGGCCCAGTCGTGGCTGGTCATCGGCCGCTGCACCGCCTTGCGCAATCGGCGCGACAGCTGCGACCCGCCGTAACGATCAAACTGCGCTGACCAGGCCAGCGCCGACAAACCCGCGTCGCCCACCACCGGCCGCGGCAGCGCGGTGCGGTAGGGCAGGCTCAGCGCGAATTCGCCATCGCTGTCGACCACCCACACCACGTCGTAGGAACCTTGGGTCAACAACAGCGGGTTGGCCAGGTCGCGTTCGCGCGGGTCGGCCGACAGCTTGAAGGGTTTGCTGCCCGCCAGCTTCAAGCCATAGCGCTGGATGGCGGCCAGCGCGGTGGCGCTGCGTGCGGCGTCCAGCGGCGTGGGGCCGGTCAGCAGCAGCACGCCCGTCCACTTGCGCGCCACCAGCGTCTGCGCCAGGGCGTCGGCGCGCATGCGCTCAGACGGCAGCAGGTGCAAGAGATTGCGGCGGCAGTCGGCTTCGCGCAGCGCGTCGCTGGCTTCGCCGCTGTTCAGCACCGGCAGCGACGTGGCGTCGGCCACGGCCAATGTCCATGCCGCGGGCAGGTCGGTGACGAAGGCCACCGCACCGGCTTTCTCGGCCTTCGCAGCCGCGGCCTTGGCGGCGTTGGCATCGGCGGCTTCCACCACGTCCAGCTCCAGTTTCATGCCGCTGGCCGAGAGTTCCAGTTCGCTGTCAGCGAGTGCCAGGCGCAGACCGTCGGCCGCCGGCCCGCCGGGCTGGCCCGGGTAGGCGCGTTCAACGCGGCTGCGTTCCAGCCGCGCGTCATTGGCGGGCACGATCAGCGTCACCTTCAGCGCCAGCGCGGTGCTGCTGGCGGCCAGCAGCAAGCACCCGACGGCCGCGGCAGCACGCCTCATTCGACGACCACCACGCTGTGCGGCACACGCCCCACCTTCACCGTTTTCACGGCCTTGGCGCTGGCCACGTCGACGATGCTCAAGTCATCACTCAGCCCGTTCACGACGTACAGCGTCTTGTCGGCCTTGTCCAGCGCCACACCCCAGGCGCGCTGGCCTACCAGCACCAGTTGCAGCACCTGCCGCGTGGCGATATCGACAAAGGCGACATGGTTGGCACGGCCCAGCGCGACGTAGGCGCGCGTGCCGTCGCGCGACATCGTCAGGCCCACTGGCGTGATGTCGGTGGCGCGCGCACCCTTGAGCTCAAAGCGCAGCGTGGCCGTGACGGTGTGGCTGCGCGTGTCGATGATGCTGACGCTGGCGTCGAGCTCGTTGGTCACCCACAGTTGCGTGCCGTCGGGCGTCAGCGCCAGGCGGCGCGGGCGTTTGCCGACCTTGATGTTGTGCAACACCTTGGCCGTGGCCACGTCCACCGCATGCACCATGCCCGCCACTTCGCTGGTCACGTAGACCAGCTTGCCGTCGCGCCCGGCCTTCACGCCCTCGGGCTCGCCGCCCACCTTGGCTTCGCGCAGCCGCTGGCCGGTGTTGGCGTCGACGATGCCCAGCGTGGCGTCTTCTTCGTTGGACACAAACACCAGCTTGCCGTCGGCCGACAGGTCAAAGATTTCCGGGCCTTCACCGAGCGCCACGCGGCGCAGTGATTTGCGTGTGGCGATGTCGATGACATCGGCCTGCTGGGCATCGCCGCAGGCCACCCACAGCGTCTTGCCGTCGGGCGCCAGTTGCAGGTGGCGTGGGCGCTTGCAGGTCGGCACGCTGCCCATCACGGCCTGTGTCTTCACATCCAGCAGCGTCAGCGCGTTGTCTTTTTCACTGCTGATGTAGGCCACGCCCTGGGCTGTGGCGGTGTGGACGACCAAGGCCAGGGCCAAGGCCGTGATGCGGTGGATGGACATGCCGTGCTCTTTCGTTGTCAGGTTTATGCGGTGGCACGCAAGAAGGCTTCTTCCAGCGTGCCGCCGCCCAGGCTTTGCACCACCGCGGCCGGTGTGCCGTCGGCCAGCAGCCGGCCCTTGTGCAGCACCAGCACGCGGTGCGCGCCGGTGGCTTCTTCGACCAGATGCGTGGCCCACAGCACGGCGCTGCCGCGTTCGGCCACGTCGGCACGCAGGGCGGCCAGCAGATCGCGGCGCGACTTCGGGTCCAGCCCCACGGTCGGCTCGTCCAACAGCAGCAGTTCGGGGCGGTGCAGCAGCGCGCGCACCAATTCCACCTTGCGCCGGTTGCCGCCCGACAGTTCACGCACCGGCCGCGCCAGGTCGGCAGCGATGCCCAACGCGGCGCAGCCGGTGCTGATGCGTTCATTGGCCAGCGCCCGCGGCAGGCCGTGCAGCGCGGCGTGAAAACGCAGGTTGCGCTCGACCGTCAAGTCCAGGTCCAGCGACATCTGCTGGAACACCACGCCCAGCCGGCGCAGCGCCGCGGCGGGCGCGGTGCGCATCGAGGTGCCGCCGATCAGCACCTCGCCTTCACTGGCCGCAAACAGCCCCGTCAAGACCTGGAACAGGGTGGACTTTCCGGCGCCGTTGGGCCCCAGCAGCGCGACAAACTGCCCCGGCTGCAGTTCGAGGTTCAGCCCGGCCACGGCCACCCTTTCGCCGTAGCGCTGGGTCAGGTTTTCGACCGTGAGCTGGGGGCCCATTCAGAGTTCAATCGCCATGCGGTCAAAGGCCACGGCAATGCCCTGCGCGGCCAGCAGCTGCGGTGGGCCGTGCGGGCCGGCACTCATCAACACCTTGTGGCGCGCCGGCAGGCGCGACAGCAGCCCGACCCAGCCCGGCCCGTGGGCGTGCAGTTCGCTCGCCAGCGGTGTGTGCGGGTCTATCAACAGGCAGTCGGCCTGGCGCATCCATTCAAGCTCAACCGCGCCTATGCACGCGCCCCCCGGGGCACAGAACACGCGCTGGCCGGTGGCCAGGTCGCGCACCGCCAGTGCGATGCTGTCGCCGGTGACCGGGTTGGCGTGGTGCGACGAATGCGGCGGCGGCGTGGCCCGCGTGGCCAGCGCCGTGAATTCAAGCTGCGGCAGCCCTTCAACCTGGAAAGAAGCCACCTGGCGGTCGCCGGCCACCGGCACCACATGCCAGTGCACGCGGCAGTAGTGGCGCAGCACCGGCAGCACGGGCAGGTGGGTGCTGAGTTCTTCAAACACCGCCGGCGTGGCGTAGAGGTCGATCTGCGCGCCGCCGCGCAGACCGATGAGGCCGCCCACATGTTCGATTTGCGCGTCGGTCAGCAGCACGGCGCGCACGTCGGCCTGGGCATGGGTGTTCGGCAAGCCGGCATGGCCTTCCAGGGCGCCGCCAAAGGCCAGTTGCTGTGCCACCGCGGCCGACATGTTGATGAGCACCCAGCGCCCGTCACCCGCGCCAAGCGCCGTGACGCCGCGCCCCGTGGGCCCGGGCTTGCCGGCCGGTGAAGCTGGCGGCGCCATCGGCCCGCCATGCAGGATGACGATTTTCATGGCCGGCCACGCCGCCTGCATGCCGCGGGCCGTGACACGCTGTGAACGGGGGGGTGAACGGGCTGGTGAGCGGGCTTGTGAACCAAACGCTGGCCTCTGCTGCCGGGTGGTGCGTAAGGCTTTGTGATTGCAAGTCACATGCCTTGCGCTGCCCGGCGTTTCGGGGCTCTTGCAGGCCCTTGCAGCAGGGGCTGCCCCGGGGCCTGTGGAACAGGCTGTCACAGCGCTGCGCCCGCCCCGTGCGAACTTGGCACAGGGATAACCTGCGGCGCTGGAGCACAAGACGCTCAGCCGCCCTGGTTCCAGCGCAGCTTGCGGTAGATGGTGTTGCGGCTGACACCCAGGCGCTTGGAGGCTTGCGATATGTTGCCGCCGGCGGCTTCGACGGCGCTGCGGATGGCGGCAATCTCGAGGTCTTCCAGCGTCTGTTGCACGGCGGGCTGCGGCGCTGCGGCAGCAGGCACCGTGGCCTGCACTTCATGCGTTAGGCTGGCCAGACCGGGAATGGCCGCGGTGGCCGCCGCCAGCCGCGGCGCCGCGTCTTCGAGGAAATCGTCGGACAGATGGTTGCGTGTGATGACATGGTCTTGCGCCGCCATCACGCAGGCTGTGCGCAGCACGTTGAAAAGCTGGCGCACGTTGCCCGGCCAGTGGTAGGCCTCGAACAGCGCCACCACGTCGGGCGCCAGGCGCAGCATGCGTCCGCCGCTTTCGCGGTCAAGAATGCGGCGTGCCAGCAGCATCAAATCGCTGCGTTCGCGCAGTGGCGGCAGGCGCACGGCCAGCCCGTTCAAGCGGTAGAACAGGTCTTCGCGGAAGGCCTGCACGGCAATCATGTCGCGCAGGTTGCGGTGGGTGGCGCAGATGATGGCCACATCCACCGCCACGCTCTTGCTGCTGCCCAGCGGCGTGACCTGCCGCTCTTGCAGCACGCGCAGCAAATGCGCTTGCAGCGCGGTGGGCATGTCGCCAATCTCGTCAAGAAACAGCGTGCCGCCGTTGGCTTGCACGATCTTGCCCGGTGCACCTTTGCGGCGCGCGCCGGTGAAGGCGCCATCTTCGTAGCCGAACAGCTCAGCCTCGATCAGCGTGTCAGGAATCGACGCGCAATTCACCGCCACAAAGGGCTGCTTGCCACGCGCTGAATCGGTGTGAATGGCGCGCGCCAGCAGTTCCTTGCCGGTGCCGGTTTCGCCCAGGATGAGGATGGGAATGTCGCGGTCGATGACGCGGCGAATTTTTTCCACCACCGTGTCCACGGTGGCGCAGCCGGTGCGCAATTCGTTCAAGGCCGACGTGGCGGCCCTGGGCGCCGCGGCTGCGGAAGATGCTGCCGCTGTGGCCGATGTTGACAGCGGCGTGTGCGGCGCCGCGGCAGCATCACGCAGCAGCACGCCCGGGCCTTCGCCGGTGTCAGACAAGCTCGTCCACACGGGCCAGTTGAAGCGCGCCAGCACATGGATCTGGCGGCCGTCACCCAGGGTCAGCGGAATCGGCGTCGCCAGCGGGCTGCGGAAGCGGTCCACCAGCGCGCCCACGGTGGTGCCCAGCAGCGTCGTCAGCGAGTGCATGCGCAAGGCCGCGCCGCTGGTGCCCAGCTGTTCCATCGCGCCGCGGTTGGCGCCGACGATCTTGCCCTCGGCGCTCAAGGCCAGAATGCCTTCCATCAGCGTGCCTATGAATTCCGGCCGGCTGTGGAAGTGCAGGCGCATGACGTTACGGTAGTCGTCACTCAGCCAGCGGTTTTCGATCATGCGCGCCGACATCTTGACCAGCGCCATGGTGTGCTGGTGGTAGCTGCGGTGGTCGCCCGACACGTCCAGCACACCCAGCATGTTGCCGCGCGGGTCCAGTATCGGCGCTGCAGAACAGGTCAGGAAATGGTTGACGTGCAGGTAGTGCTCATCGGCATGCACCAGCGTTGGCGTTTCCTGTACCAGCGCCGTGCCGACGGCGTTCGTGCCCTTGGCCGTTTCAGACCAGATGGCGCCGGGCTTCAAGGCCACCTTGTCGGCGCGTTGCAGGAAGTCGTCGTCACCGATGGAATGCAGCACGGTGCCGATGGCGTCGGTCAGCACCACCATGTTTTGCGAATTGATGATCTGCTCGTACAGCATCTCCATCACCGGTGCGGCCTGTTCGTGCAGGCGGCGGTTGCGTTCGCGCGCTACCGTCAGGTCGGCACGGCCCATCGGCGTGAGGTCGGGCCGCTCGATGCGCGACACACCCAAAGCCGCGCAGCGTTCGTGCGACTGTTCGATGGCGTCGACGTGCTCGACGCCAAACTTCAGGCCGGCCGCGATGGGACGGTAGGACTCGTCGCCCTGCCGACGCGGCGAGCCGGCCCCCGGCGGGGCGTGGTGGGGCGTGCGCATGGCTTGTCTCCTGCGGGCCCTGGAACGGGCTTTGATAGTCTGCGGCCTTGCCGCGCAAGCCTTGGTGCTGGTCGGGTGTTCCAGCTTGACACGCCCGAGCACCAGATTGCCGCAGCCCGCTACCTTAAAGGGCCAGCGCAGGCCGAACAAGGGGGCTGTGCCCGCAGCGCAACGGGCCGCCCCGGCGCTGGCTGCGACTGCTCGATACCCGATGGCGGCAGTTCGTCGCCGCGCCGCGCCGGCAGGCCACTGGCCGCCCTAGCATGCGCCCATGTCAACCTTGCCAGCCGACAGCCTGCTCAACACCGTTGACGCGGCCAATGCCGCACCACCCGACGAGCGGCGGCTGTGGCTGGCCTACGCCGGCCTGTGTCTGCTGTGCTGGACGCTGTACGCCATGGCCGGCACCGAATGGCAACGCGGCAGCTGGCGGCTGCTGGAAGGGGTCTACGAAGCGACGTGGAACCTGGGCCCGCCGATGTTGCTGGGGCTGCTGGGCCTGCCGTGGGTGCGCTGGCTTTCTCGGCCAGCGCAGCGGCCCACCCGCTGGGCCAGGCTGGTGCTTCACGCGCTGGGCGCATTGGTTTTTGTGGCCCTGTGGCAGGTGCTTGATTTCGCCAGCGCCTGGTGGTTCTTCGGCGCCGACCACGCCCGTGCCACCTTTGAGCAGCGGGTGCTGTGGCGGGCGGTGTGGGGCGTGTTTGTCTACCTGGCTTTGGTGCTGGGTTTTGGCGGCGCGCTGGCCACGCGCAGCGCCCACCGCGCCGCGGTCACGGCCGCGCGCGCAGAGGCCGCGCTGGTGCGGGCCGAATTGGCCGCCATCAGCGGCAAGCTCAACCCGCACTTTCTTTTCAACACGCTGAATTCACTGCTGATGCTGACCCGCCGCGACCCCGCCGCGGCCGAACAAACGCTGCTGCGTTTTGCCCGCATGATGCGTTACGTGCTGGACACCAGCCGCGGCGCGACCGACCGCGTCACGCTGCAGGAAGAACTCGACTTCGTGCGCGACTACCTCGAATTGGAAGCCCTGCGCCTGGGTTCCAGGCTGCGTGTGGAGTGGCTGATAGACCCGGCCACCGTGAACGAGCCCATACCGCCGCTGACGCTGCAGCCGCTGGTTGAAAACTGCATCGTGCACGGCATTGCGCCGCTGCTGCAAGGCGGCACTGTGCGCATCGAAACCCAGCTGTTGGCCGGCCCCGCCACGCTGGCCTTGCGCGTGGCCGACGACGGCGCCGGCTGCCCCTGGCCGCCGCTGCCGTCGTCAACCACCGCAAGCAGCGGCGTCGGCCTGAGCGCGCTGCGCCGCCGCTTTGAGCTTGATTTCGGTGGCCATGCACGGCTGCTGGTGCGCTCGGCGCCGGGCGCCGGCTTTCACGTTGAAATCCTCATTCCGCACAGCCAGCTTCACGCATGAACTGCCCGCCATGAAACGCCACAAGACCTTGATTGCCGAAGACGAACCGCTGGCCCGCGAAGGCCTGGCCGACTGGGTGCGCCAACTGCCGCAGCTGGAACTGGTGGCGGCCTGCGCCGACGGTGCCAGCGCGCTGGCCGCGATACGCACACTGCGGCCGGCGCTGGTGCTGATGGACATCCACATGCCCGGGTTGACCGGCCTGCAGGTGCTGCGTGCGCTGGCCGCCGACAGCCCCGGCGCGCTGCCTGCGGTTATCTTCACCACGGCTTACGACGAACATGCACTGACAGCGTTCGAGCTGCACGCCGTGGACTATCTGCTCAAGCCTTTCGCGCAAGAGCGCTTTGTTGAAGCCGTGCAGCACGCGCTGGGCCATCGCGACACAGCGGCCGAAGTGCTGCCCGCGCTGGAAGCCGCCACGCAAACGGCCGCAGCCGATGGCAGTGGGGTTGAACCGCTGCGCCGCGTGCTGGTGCGCGACCAGGGCAAGATTTTCCCGCTGCACGTCGACGCCATTGAGCACCTGCGCAGCGACACCAAGTACACCGCCATTCACAGCAAGGGCCGCAGCTATCTGGTGCGCCTGCCCATCACCAGCTTCGAGACCCGGCTCGACCCGGGGCGCTTCCTGAAAGTCAACCGTTCGTGCATCGTCAACCTGGATTTCGTCGACGCCATGACACCTGACGAAAGCTCGCAGTTCGTGGTCCAGCTGCGTGACGGCACGCGCGTCACGGCCAGCCGCGAGGTGTCCAAACAACTGAGGGCCGATTCGATATGAACATGTCACGCCTCTTGCATGGCGGCGCTGCCTGCATGGCCCTGGCCAGCATGGCGTTGCTGCTGGCCTCTGCGCTGGCGCCGGCTTGTGCGCAGCCTGTGCCGCCCAGCGCAGCGGCCATTGCGCCAGCCATCGCGGCGCCTGCACCGCCGCCAGCCCCTCTTGCTCCGGTCGGGCCGGTCGGGCCGGTCGGGTCGGCCGCGCCGGTCGCGCCGGTCGCGCCGTTACCACCCCTGCCGCTGCCTGCACCCGCGGCCCCCGCGGCGGCCGTCAGCAGCGAAGGCCGCAGCTACCAGCCCGGGCCTTTTGACAGCATCGAAATCTCGGGCTCGGCGCTGGTGCGTTTTGCGCAGGGGCCGATCGACGCGGTGTTCATTGAAGGTGATGAAGACGCACAGAAATCAGTCCAGCTAGACCTGCGCGACAGGCTGCTGCAGATACGCCCCAACGGCGCTTGGAAGTTCTGGAACAGCAAGCGTGTGCAGATCAACATCACGGCGCGCGACCTGCGGCGCGTGGTCATCTCGGGTGCGGCTGATTTGCAGGCCCTGCAAGCGCTGCAACTGAACAGCCTGTCGGTGCACATATCCGGCGCCGGGCTGGTGCGCATGGACCACCTGAAGGCCGACGCCTTGAACTTCCAGGTCTCGGGCGCCGGTGATGGCCAGGTCGCCGGCAGCGTCAACCAGCTCAACATCCAGGTCGCCGGCCGCAGTGATTTCCGCGCAGAAAACCTGATGAGCCAGCGCGCGGCAGTCAAAGTGAGTGGCATTGCCGACGTGAAAATCTGGGTCGTGCAAGACCTGGCTGTCACTGTGTCTGGCGTCGGCACGGTGGACTACTGGGGCAGCCCCAACGTGCAGCGCCATGCGTCTGGCATTGCCAGGATCAACGAACGCGGCGCCAAGCGGGCACCGCCCTGACGCAGCTTCCTGACGCACCCGCCGGCCGTGGCCTTGGTGCCGGGTCGGCTGGCCTGGCGCGCACGCTGAAGCGAACAGCGCCGCGTTGCGCCGGCTTTTTCAGCGACCCATCGGTCTGATCGTTGCTAGAACCGGGGTGCGTCGCTTTCGCGCTTTGATGACGACAGGAACACCCGTGGCAAAAATCCCCCCTGGCGTCGGCCCGCGTTTCCCGCAGGTGGTGCTGTTGTTTGGCGCCACCGGCGACCTGGCCCGGCGCAAGCTGCTGCCGGGGCTGTACCACCTGGTCACTGCGGGTTTCATTCCGGGCTGCCGCATCATCGGCGTGTCGCTGGACGAAATCACCGTCGATGCCTTCCGCCAGCAAGCGCGCAGCGCGCTGGATGAGTTCTTCAACCGCAAGCTCGACGAAGCCGACTGGCAGGCTTTCGCCCGCAACCTGGACTACGTGCCGCTGTCCGCCGGCCCCCAGGCGCTGAAGGCCGCGGTGGACGCTGCCGAAGCCGGCTTCAAGACCGAATGCCGCCGCCTGCACTACCTGAGCGTGCCGCCCAGCGGCGCCCTGCCCGCGGTGCGCCTGCTGGGTGAAGCCGGGCTGGTGGAACGCAGCCGCATCGTGATGGAAAAGCCCTTCGGTACCGACCTGGCCAGCGCGGTGCATCTGAACACCCAATTGCACGAAGTCTTTGCCGAAGAACAGATTTTTCGCATCGACCATTTTCTGGGCAAAGAGCCGGCGCAGAACATCCTGGCCTTCCGTTTTGCGAATGGTTTGTTCGAGCCGATCTGGAACCGCAATTTCATAGACCATGTGCAGATCGACGTGCCAGAAACCTTGGGCCTGGGCCAACGCGCAGGCTTCTACGAACAGACCGGCGCTTACCGCGACATGGTCGTCACGCACCTGTTCCAGATTCTCGCTTTCATGGCCATGGAGCCGCCCACGGCGCTGGAACCTGCGCCCATCAGCGAAGAGAAGAACAAGGTCTTTCGCAGCATGCTGCCGGTGCAGCCGGCCGACGTGGTGCGCGGCCAGTACACCGGGTATCGGCACGAAGCCGGCGTCGACCCTGAAAGCGAAACCGAAACCTTTATCGCGCTGAAGTGCTACATCGACAACTGGCGCTGGGCCGGTGTGCCGTTTTTCCTGCGCACCGGCAAGCGCATGGCCGAGGGCCAACGCATCATTTCAATTGCCTTTCGTGAACCGCCCAAGAGCATGTTCCCACCCGGCTCTGGCGTCGGCGCGCAAGGCCCCGACCACCTGACATTTGACCTTGCCGATGCGTCGAAGATGAGCCTGTCTTTCTACGGCAAACGCCCGGGCCCGGGCATGCGGCTGGACAAACTGAGCCTGCAGTTTGCGATGCACGACACCGGGCTGATCGGCGAAGTGCTGGAAGCCTACGAGCGGCTGATTCTGGACGCCATGCGCGGCGACAGAACGCTGTTCACCACGGCAGAGGGCATCGAACGGCTGTGGCAGGTGTCCACGCATTTGCTGGAAGCGCCGCCGCCAGTGCGTTTGTACGCGCCGGGGTCTTGGGGGCCGAAGTCGATACACCAGTTGATAGCGCCGCACGCCTGGAGGCTGCCTTTCGAGCGCGCCTGGCGCGACCCGAACAAGCAGGGCGGGTGAGGGTGTCTGGCTCGCTTGGGTCGTCACGCAGCGACCCCTCGGGCTTGTCGCATTACCCCGGTAAGGTGCTAGCATGACGGCATGCAAAAACTCCAGACCAAACTCACATCGCAAGGCCAGGTGTCGGTGCCCGCCGCCGTGCGCAGCTTCTTGCACCTGATGCCGGGGTCGGTGATGGTGTGGTCGCGGGAAGGCGACCGCATCGTCGTCGAACGGGCCAAGCGGCACAGCACGGTCGAAGTGCACCAGGCGCTGTTCGCAGACAGCACGGGCGGCGCACCCGGCACCGATGCGCCCAAGACGCTGGCCGAACTCAAACAAGGAATCCGCCAGCGCATGCAGCGTCGCCATGCTGGGCCTTGACACGAATGTACTGGTGCGCCTGCTGGCGCGTGACGACGCCAGGCAGGCCGCGGCGGCCGACCAGTCCATCGCCAAGGGCGCCTGGGTGTCGCACCTGGTGCTGGCCGAAGCGCTGTGGGTGCTTGAAGCCGTGTACGCGCGCACGCCCAGGCAGCTGATCGCAGCGCTTGACCTGCTGCTGGTGCATGAAACCCTGGTGCTGCAAGACGCCGACGTGGTGGCCGCCGCGCTGGCGCAATTCCGCGCCAAGCCGGCGCTGGGGTTTTCAGACTGCCTGGTGCTGGAGATTGCGCGCAAGGCCGGCCACCTGCCGCTGGCCACCTTCGACAAGGCGCTGGCGCGGGTGGTGGGCGCGCAGAAGTTGTGACGGGGGGCGCTCCGAGCGCCGGCTGAACTCAGCCGCGCACTGCCGCCTCTATCGCGGCAATCTCGATCTTGGTCATCGTCATCATCGCGGTGAAGGCGCGCTGGGCCGCCGCGGGATCGGGGTTGGTGATTGCCGCCGTCAGCGCGCGCGGCGTGATCTGCCACGACAGGCCCCACTTGTCCTTGCACCAGCCACACGCGCTGGCCTGGCCGCCGTGGCCGATGATGGCGTTCCACAGACGGTCGGTTTCCGCCTGGTCGTCGGTCGCCACCTGGAACGAAAAAGCCTCGCTGTGCTTGAACATCGGGCCGCCGTTCAGGCCCAGGCACGGGATGCCCAGCACGCTGAACTCGACGGTCAGCACATCGCCTTGCTTGCCAGAGGGATAGTCACCCGGCGCGCGGTGGACTGCGCTGACCGCACTGTCGGCAAACGTCTGGGCGTAGAACCGCGCCGCATCCAGCGCGGTGCCGTCGTACCAAAGGCAAATCGTGTTCTTGCTGACCCTGGCGGTGCTCCTGTCCTGTTCATAGCGAGGTGGTGTGTGCACGGGCTGTCCGCTGGCCGGATGTCACGCCGCGCAGCGCGGGCAGTGATGGTATCCAGCGGACACCTGGAGCAACACAGGGGCTGCGCCCGTGGCGGCAACTTGATGCGCCGATGCTCAGCCTGCCTGCATCGCCGCCTTGCCCCCCATCGTCAGCACCGCCCCTGGCGCCGCCATCGCTGCCACGTATTCGCTTTCCACCGCTTCCACAATCCGCCCCCAATCCATCTTCAACGCCGTCTGACGCGCCTGCTGCCCCAGCGCCCGCACCAGCGGCCAGTCTCCCGCCACGCGCCGCGCCACGCGGCAGAACTCTGCGGTGTCGTCGTAACGTGCCAGCAGGCCATTGTCGCCATGGCGTATCAGCTGCTCGGCGGCGGCGTGGTCGTAGGCCACCACGGCCAGGCCGCTGGCCATGGCTTCGGGCACCACGTTGCCGAAAGTCTCGGTGGTGCTGGCGAACAGGAAGACATCGGCCGATGCGTAGTGCGCGGCCAGGTCGTCGCCGTGCCGTTGACCGGCAAAAACCGTGTCGGGGCTGCGCTGTTGCAGGCGGGCGCGTTCGGGGCCGTCACCCACCAGCACCAGGCGCATGCGTGGTTCGTGGCCGGGCATTTCGTCGCGCATCGCCTGTGCGGCGGTGATCACCGCGCCCAGGTTTTTCTCAGGTGCCAGTCGGCCCACGCACAGCGCCACCAGCGTGTCGGGCTTGGCGCCCCACTGCGCACGCAAAGCGTCACTGCGCTTGTCGGGCGTGTAGCGCTGGGTGTCCACGCCCCGCGCCACCACGCGCAGGCCCTGAAAGCCCACCGCGCCCAACTCACTTCTCAGCGCTTCGGTGGGCACCATGGTGCAGGCGGTGCGGTTGTGGAACTTGCGCAGATAGGCCATCACCGGCTTGTTCAGCCAGCCCACACCATAGTGGCGGCTGTAGGCGTGGAAGTTGGTGCGGAAATCACTCACCACCGGCAACGTCAGGCGCATCGCGGCCTGCAATGCGGACCAGCCCAGCGGCCCTTCGGTGACGATGTGCACCACGTCAGGCCGCTGCGCGGCCCACAGCCGCAACAGCGCGCGTTGCGAAGGCAAGCCCATCTTCAGCTGCGGGTAGCGCGGTATCGGCAGCCCGCGCATCAGTACCTCGGCAAAACGATCTTCGTCGCCGGGTTGTTGTGTGCTGTCTTGCCGTGGCCGCACCAGCTGCAGTTCATGACCGCGCTGGCGCAGCCCATCGACGACGCAGGCGATCGTGGCCGCCACACCATTCACTTCGGGTGGGTAGGTCTCGGTCACCAGCGCCACGCGCAGCGAACGCCGCGCGGGCAGCAAGTCGTCCACCAAGATCGTGTCGCCGTGTGGTGTGGCCATCGCCCGATGTTCACGACCTCACGCAACAATTTGGTGACAAGTGTGGGCACTGTGCGCTCATCACCAAAACGACATCAAGCCGTCACGCGGCGTTCATGGCGCGTCGTCACGATGCCGTCACGCAAAACACCCTGGAGCCCGCTTTGCACGACTTCTTCAAGGCCTTGGCCACGCAGCGCTGGGACGACCACCGCTACTACCACCACAGCCGCATCAACCAGGCGCTGCACTTCATCAGCGCACTGACCTTCATCGCGGCCTATGCGCTGTTGTTCATCGACCCCGCCAGCGCCGCGCTGCTGGCCTGGGGTGTGAGCATGAGCACGCGCCAGGCCGGCCACTTCTTCTTCGAGCCCAAGGGCTACGACGACGTCAACCGCGCCACCCACGAACACAAGGAAGACATCAAGGTGGGCTACAACCTGCGCCGCAAGGTAGTGTTGATGTCGGCGTGGGCCGCGGTGCCGGTGGTGTTGTGGCTGGCGCCAAGCTTGGGTGGCCTGATTGAGCCGGCGCACAGCTTCAAGGCCTACCTGCACGACGTGGGCATGGCCTGGCTGGCATTGGGTGTGGGCGGGCTGCTGTTCCGCACCGTGCACCTGTTCTTTTTGTATGACGTGCAGACCGGCCTGGTGTGGGCGACCAAGATCATCACCGATCCGTTTCACGACGCCATGCTCTACCGCCACGCGCTGCCGGCGCTGCTGCGCGGTGAACTGATAGACCCGATGCACCACGCCCGCGGGCGCTAGGCGTTCAGAAGCGGTGCGCAAGCATTTCCCGCAGCAGGCCGCGGCGTATGGTCTTGTTGCTGAGCCTGGCGCCCTGCCACCACCAGCCGTCTTGCTGCATCGTCTGCGCGGCGGCCACAAAACGCTGCACCACCGCATCGAAGTCGGCCTGCGTGTAATTCAGGCTGAAGATCAATCGGCCCGTACCCACCCAACTGAGGTGCAGGCCGGCGCCGCGCAGGTAGAACTGCAACATCCAGTTGTAGCGCGAAGGGGCGGTGTAGAACACCGTCCACACGCTGGACAAATTGGCCACCTGCACCGGCAAGCCGGCTTCGCGCAGCTTCAGGTTCAGCTGCTCGGCGCGGCGGTTCTGGGTGCCTTCCAGATCGGCATACATGGCCCGCACCGGCGCGCTGTGCAGGCGTTCCAGAAAGACCTGCATCGCGCCCATCACATAGGGGTGGGCATTGAAGGTACCGCGCGCGAAACAGATATCGGCAGGCCGGTCTTCGCGGTAGCGTTTCATCAGCGCGGCCTTGCCGCAGACCACGCCCACCGGCAGGCCGCCGCCCAGGGTTTTGCCATAGGTCACCAGGTCGGCCTTGACGCCGAAGTATTCCTGCGCGCCGCCGGCTGCCAGGCGAAAG
The DNA here is from genome assembly GCA_031371275.1 of Betaproteobacteria bacterium. Classification (GTDB taxonomy): domain Bacteria; phylum Pseudomonadota; class Gammaproteobacteria; order Burkholderiales; family Burkholderiaceae_C; genus Rubrivivax. The sequence continues at coordinate 22,436 of JANMJI010000026.1, read as the reverse complement.
CCCATGAACACTTCGTCGAAGATCAACACGATGCCGCGTTCGCTGCACACCGCGCGCAGTTGTTGCAGCCACGCCGTGTAGGCGTCGCGGTTGAAGTGGGCGCACTGGCCACTGTCGACCAAAGCGCTGTCGCCTGGCGCGGCTTTGTTGGGGTGCAGCGCCTGCAGCGGATTGACCAGCACGCAGGCAATGTCGCTTCGCTTGCGCAGCACACGCAGCGTGTCGGCATCCATCTCTTTCAGGGTGTAGGTGTTGGCTGGCGGCAGTGGGTTGCCGGGGCCGGGTTGCACGTCTTCCCACCAGCCGTGGTAGGCGCCACTGAAGCGCACCAGCTTCTTGCGCCGGGTGTGATAACGCGCCAAACGCACGGCCTGCATCACAGCTTCGGTGCCGCTCATGTGGAAGCTCACTTCATCCAGCCCGGAGATGCTCTTCAGCTGTTCGACGTTCCACGCCACCACCGGGTGGTAGCTGCCCAGCAGCGGCCCCAGATCGGCCACACGCGCGCTGCCTTCGGCGATGCAGGCTTTGTAGAAGTCGTGGCCAAAAACGTTCACGCCGTAGCAGCCGCTCAGGTCATGAAAGACCTGACCGTCCAGGTCGGTGACGGTGACGCCGCTGCTGCGCTGCATGAAGGCGCCCACGGCGATGTGTTGACGCAGGAAGTGGCTGTACGGAAAAGGCACGCGGTAGGCAGCGGTGAATTGCAGGTCAGACAAACCTTCGCGCGCACGTTGGGTCATGGCCACCGAACTTCCATGCCGGCTGCGCAGTTGCCCGGCCAGGCGCATGAAGCCCGCACGTCGCTGCACCTGCACTGCGGCCGGCGCGCCGTCGCTGTCAAAGAAGCGCGCCTCGTCATAGGCATAACCCGGCACCAGCCGTGCCACGCGCGTGGCCATGCGCGAATGGCCGGTCAGCGATGGGTGCTTGGCCAGCGACAGCTCGAGCCGTTGCCGCAGCAGCTGAAATGCCGCCACCAGACCGGCCGCGGCCACGGCTGTGAGCGTGAAGGTTTCGATCATCGTGGGCTTTGCAAAGTGAAGCCCTGTTTGTATTTCCCGCTGTTGACAGGCCCATGAAAATCTCGAAATTTCGCGATCAATTGTTGTTGCAGGAAGACCTCAACTTCCTGTTGACCAACCGCGTGCCGCGCATCGCGCTGACACGTTTCATGGGCTGGTTCAGCAAGATCAGCAACCCCTGGGTGTGCCGCGCGTCCATCGCCGTCTGGCGTCTGTTCACTGAACTTGATTTGAGCGACGCCAAGAAGACCCGCTTCGACAGCCTGCACGACTGCTTCACGCGCGAACTGAAACCCGGTGCCCGCAGCGTGGACCTAACGCCAGAAGTGATTGTCAGCCCCTGCGATGCCATCGTCGGCGCCTGCGGCACCGTACAAGCCGGCAGCGTGCTGCAAGCCAAGGGCTCGCCCTACCGCATGGCCGACTTGTTTGGTGCCGCAGCGGACGCGCGGTCGGCCGCGCCTTTTGAAGGTGGCAGCTATGCCACGCTGCGCCTGACATCAGCGATGTACCACCGCTTCCATGCACCGCACGACGGGCACATCGAACATGTCAGCTACCTTGCCGGCGACACCTGGAACGTCAACCCGATCGCGCTGGCGCGCGTGCGTGAACTCTTTTGCCGCAATGAACGCGCCGTCATCAGCATGCGTTTGCGTGATGGCACGCCTGTGGCGCTGGTGCCCGTGGCGGCGATCCTGGTGGCCAGCATCCGGCTGCATTGGCTGAACGTGTTGCTGCACCTGCGCTGGCCCGGCCCCAACGAAATGCCCTGCGACCATGGCGTGACCAAAGGCCAGGAACTGGGCTGGTTTGAACACGGCTCGACCATCATCGTCTTCGCGCCGCCGGGCGTGGTGTTGGTGCCGGGCCTTTCAGCCGGGCAGCGCATTCGCATGGGGCAGGCGCTGATGGTGTTGCCGCATAACGCGCCAAGTCCACTGACCAAGCGCCCACGGTGTACCGAACAGGTCTTGTCACGCCAAGGTCACGAAAACGTTCAAGCATCAGCGCCATGACAACGGTGGATCTGGTCTGGTTCAACGCCGGCGGCGGGCACCGCGCCGCGGCGCAGGCGCTGCAACAGGTGATGCTGGCACAGGGCCGGCCGTGGCAGGTGCGCAAGGTGAACCTGACCGAAGTGTTGGACCCGTCGGCGCTGTTCAAACGCCTGACCGGCATCGAACCCGAAGACCTGTACAACAAGCGTCTGGCCAGCGGCTTCACGCTCGGCCTGGCGCAAGAGTTGAAGCTGCTGCAGGGTTTGATACGGCTGGGCCACACAGCGCTGGTGCAGCGCCTGGCACGGCACTGGGCGGCCACCCAGCCCGATCTGGTGGTGTCGCTGATTCCCAACTTCAACCGTGCCCTGCACGACAGCCTGGCCCTGGCGCGGCCCGGTGTGCCTTTTGTCACCGTGCTGACCGACATGGCCGACCACCCGCCGCATTTCTGGATCGAAGCCGGGCTGGCGCAGCATCTGGTGTGTGGCACCGAGCACGCGGCCCAACAAGCCCTGGCCGCCGGCGTGCCGCCGCAGTTTGTGCACCGTTGCAGCGGCATGATCCTGCGGCCTGATTTCTATTTCGACGCCACGCCAGAGCCCCGTGCCACAGCCGCCGAATCTGGCGCGAATGTCCGCCTTGAGGGTCGCGCCACGGCCCGGATTGAAGCCAGACTGCTGGCCGGGCTGGACGCCCACACGCCGACCGGGCTGGTGATGTTTGGCGGCACCGGCTCGCGCGTCATGAAGCGCATTGCCGCGGCCTTGCCCGACACGCCACTGATCCTGCTGTGTGGCCGCAACGAAGCCCTGGCCTGTGAACTGCGGGGCCAGGCCAGGGGCCAGCGCCACCTTGCGCCGCGCGTCGTGCTGGGCCACACGCCCGAGGTGGCACGCTGGATGCGCTGCGCCGATTTCTTCATCGGCAAGCCCGGCCCTGGTTCGTTGAGCGAAGCCGTGCAGCAGGGCCTGCCGGTGATCGTCACGCGCAACGCCTGGACCATGCCGCAGGAACGCTGGAACACCGAATGGGTGCAGACGCAGGGCCTGGGCGTGGTGCGGCGCAGCTTTCGTGATGTGCATCTGGCGGTGCAGGCGCTGCTGCCGCAACTGCCGCAATACCAGGCCCGCGTGCAGGCCATTCACAACCGCGCGGTGTTTGAAGTGCCGCAGATCTTGCAACGCATCTTGCAGCCCGCCCAGCCTGTGCAGCCGCCTGCTGTGCTGCATGGCGTAGCAGCGTCGCTGGCTTGAAACCCGAGCCCTACAGAAGCGACTCCGGCACGAACGGGCGCAGCAGTATCAACTTCAGGCGCAGCCACCAAGACGTGTCGGGCTCCTCGGTCAGCACGGTCTCTTTTTCGTCTTCGAAGCCCAGCCATTCGCAGCACAGGCCGCTGGCCGGCAGGCGCAGACGGTAGGCGCTTTGCAGGCGGTCGATGTCGATGATGCGGATCATCTCGCGCGCCAGCTGTGGGCTGTCTATCACCGCACCCAGTTCGGTATTGACCGTGGCCGAGCGCGGGTCGAGGTTCATCGAGCCGACAAACAGCCAGCGTTTGTCTATCACCGCCAGCTTGGCATGCAGCCTTCCCAGCGACGCACCGAACAGGTTCTCGCGCCGATTGCGCTTGACGCGTGCGCCGCTGATTTCGTACAGGTCCACGCCCAGCGCAAGCATGCGGTCGCGGTAGGCGCTGTAGCCGACGTGGACCAGCGGCTCGTCGGTGGAACTCAGCGAATTCGTCATCGCCGTGACCTTGACGCCGCGCGCGCGCAGTTCGCCGAAGAGCGCCATGCCGACCGTTCCGGGCACCAGGTAGGGGCTGGAGAGGACGATTTCTTTCTGGGCCTTGCGCAGCGCCTCGAAGACGTTGTAGGTGACGCTGGTGTCCTCAATCTCGCCACCGGCCTCGCCGTCAAAGGGCTTGTCAGGGTGGTCGGCAAACACGTAGGCCTCGCCCCACACCAAGCCCAGCCGGCCGCTGTCGAGGTCTTCAGAGATGGGGCCATAGCCCAGGATGTCGCTGCGCGGCAAGGGCGGCGGCGGCGGCGTGTGCTTGGGGCCCGTCCAGGCGTCGAACTTGCTGCGCAACTCGGCGGGCGTGGCGTTGCTGGCGGCGACGGCGCGCAGCGGATACACCGCATCGGCGTTCCAGTAGCGGTCAAACAGCCCCTGCAGCGGATCCAGCACCCAGCCCACCGTGAAGGCATCGACATCGATGAAGTTCTGGCCCGTCTCGTTGCGCAGAAAGTACTCGTTGGCGACGTTGCGCCCGCCGATGACCGCCATCGCGCCATCGGCCACGAAGAGCTTGTTGTGCATGCGGTGGTTGACGCGTTTGATGTCGCCTATCGATGCCGCGAAACGCGTCAATTGCCCTTGCGAGCGCAGACAGCAAAAGGGGTTGAAGACGCGCACTTCGACGTTGGCATGCGCCGCCAGGGCCAGGAACAGCTCGTCTTCGCCGCTGGTGTAGAAATCGTCGATGAGCAGCCGCACCCGCACGCCGCGCAACGCGGCGTCGCGCAGCGCACGCAGCAGCCAGCGGCCACTCTCGTCGTTTTGCAGGTGGTAGTACTGCACGTCGAGCGTGGCTTCGGCGCGCCGCGCCAGTTGCACCCGCGTGTCCAGCGAGTAGCTGCCCAGCGGCATCAAACGAAAGCCAGACTGGTCGGGCGCCGGCCGGTAGCTGGCGGCGATGCGGCCCAGCGTGTTGTCTGGCGAGAGTGCGATGGCCTGGCTGGCGATGGCTGCGCGATCGACATGGGGCAGCGTGCTGCACGCGCCCAGCAAGATCGGCAGCAGCGCCCACAGCGCCCAGCGCAGACAACGCTTCCATGTCAGACGCGGCTGCGGCGGCGCCGCGACATCCGCCAACCGGGCGTGCCGGGTGTGCGGGATGTAGGGGGTGTACGGGGTGTACGGGGAGAGGGCGGTGCACATCTTCTGTTCTTTTCTGATCCTGGCGCGCTGCTGGTTTGGTCGGTGCACTGCGCTGGCGCTTACGGCGGCACGCCGATGATGGCGCAGCCGGCCGGGCCCATGGCAATATCGGGCGCTACTGTGCCGCGCAAAGAGGATTCAAACTGCCATGAATGCCCGAAGACCCGACCGACAACACAGCCGACGACATTTCACGCTGGGCTGCATCTTCGCGCTGCTGACGACGGCGGCCCAGGCCGGGCTCGACGTCGGCGACACGGCGCCAGACTTCACCGCCGCCGCTGCCCGGGCCGGCAAGCCGTTCCAGTTTTCGCTGTCCGCGGCGCTGGCCAAAGGGCCGGTGGTGCTGTATTTTTTCCCGGCGGCTTTTTCCACTGGCTGTTCCATCGAAGCCCACAGCTTTGCCGAAGCCATTGCCGACTACGAAGCGCTGGGGGCCACGGTGGTGGGGGTCTCGCGCGACGACATCGACATCCTGTCGCGCTTTTCGGTCCAGTCCTGCAACGGCAAGTTCGCGGTGGCATCAGACGAATCGCTGGCCATCGCCAGGTCTTTTGACGCCGTCATGCAGCACCGGCCCGACTATGCCAACCGCGTGTCCTACGTCATCGCGCCTTCGGGCAAGGTGGCCTACAGCTACCTCAGCCTCGACCCGGGCCGCCATGTCAGCAACACCCTGGCGGCGCTGCGCGACCTGAAACAGCGTTCGGCCAAGTAGTCCGTGGCACATTGACAACAGCCTGGGCACCAGCCCCTGGCCACGGCCGGGCCGGCTGGGTTTGCCAGCGAAAGCGGGGCTTGTCTGCGCTGTGCGAACGCCTGGCGTGTCAACGCCGCCGCGTCCGGGCACGTTGAGACCTCGGCCGAACCGTTGGAATCCACCAAGCGCCGAACTAGAATCGCGCGGTGCGGGTTAAAGCGGTGCGGCATCAAGGCGCTTGGTCGTTGTCTGAACGGCGCCAGCACTGTGTTCCACCCCCAAGTCCGATCCATCGGTGTCTCGCGGTTCAGGGCATTCGGCCTTTTTCCCGACCGCCAAACAAACTGTCAGGAGATAGCATGAACTTCAAGAATGTTGCGTCGGTGATCGCCGCTGTGTCCGCCTTGCTGGCGCAAAGCGCAATGGCCCAGACCACGCCCGACCCCAAGACCCGTGCCGACGTGAAAGCCGAAACCGCCGCTGCCAAGAAAAAGGGCGAGGTCATGCCTGCTGGTGAAAGCGCGCCGCAACAAGGCGCTGGCAGCAAGTCGACCAAGCCCCGCGCCGACGTGAAGGCAGAAACCGCCTCGGCCAAGAAGAAGGGCGATCTGGTTCCGGCTGGTGAAACCACGCCGCAAGACAAGACCGCTGCCATGTCTGGCAAGCCGCGCGCCGAAGTCAAGGCCGAGACCGCCGCCGCCAAGAAGAAGGGCGAGCTGGTGCCGGCTGGTGAAGGCACCACGCCGCCGCTGAAGAAGTAATCAAAGCCATCGGGCTGCCCGTTCAGGGCGGCGCCGACAGGGGCTGCGGTCGGTAACGACGGCAGCCCTTTTTCGTGGCCGCGGCCTCTGTGGGCCGGTGCGTCACCGGCCTGACGCGCTGTTGTCACGGCGCCGTCTTGCCCGCCAGCGAAGATGGCGCTGGCCATGCGACGTGACACCCTGCCCCTCCTCAGCCAAGCCGACGAAGCCAGCGCACCTGGCGCAGACGAAGGCGCTGCGGCCACCCGGCTGCGCGTGCGCACGGTGTGGATTTCAGACCTGCACCTGGGCACGCCAGGCTGCCAGGCGGTGCCGCTGCTGGACTTTCTGCGCCATGTCGACTGCGACACGCTGTTCCTGGTCGGCGACATCATCGACGGTTGGCAGTTGCGCCGCCACTGGTACTGGCCACAGGCCCACAACGACGTCGTGCAAAAGCTGCTGCGCAAGGCGCGCAAAGGCACGCGCGTGATTTTCGTGCCGGGCAACCACGACGAATTCGCGCGCAAATACCTGGGGCACAACTTTGGCGGTGTCGATGTCGTGGAAGACCCCATCCACGAAACCGCCGACGGCCGCAAGCTGTGGGTCACGCACGGCGACCTGTTCGACGGCGTCATTCAATGCGCCAAATGGCTGGCCTATGTCGGTGACTGGGCCTATGAATTGACGCTGCGTTTCAACAGCCACTTGAATTCACTGCGCGCGCGTCTGGGGCTGCCGTACTGGAGCCTTTCGCGTTACCTCAAGCTGAAGGTCAAGCGCGCCGTCAGCTATGTGGGTGACTTTGAGGCCGCGGTGGCGCGTGAAGCGCGGCGGCGTGGCGTCCACGGTGTGGTCTGCGGCCACATCCACCATGCCGAGATGCGCAGCATCGACGGCGTGCTGTATTGCAACGACGGCGACTGGGTGGAAAGCCTGACGGCACTGGTGGAACACGCCGACGGGCGGCTGGAAATCATCGATTGGGCGCAATACCGCGGCAGCGTTGCGGCCACACCGCCCAGCGGCGTCATGCTGCGGCCTGTCACGGGTTGAATCAAGACCCGCGCGAAGCCGTTTCACGGTCAGGAATTGGCCCGCACTTCCTCAATCGCCGTGACCCCTGCCAGCACCTTCTCGATGCCGTCCTGGCGCAGCGTGCGCATGCCTTCGCCAATCGCATAACGCTGCAATTCATCGGCACGCTGGCCGGTTTGAATCAGGTGGCGCAGGCCGCGGCTGACTATCATCAGTTCGTGAATGCCGGCGCGTCCGCGAAAGCCGCTTTGGCTGCAATGGTCGCAGCCCGGGGCGTGGTAATGCGTCAGTCGGCCTTCGGTGCCGAAGCGGCGGCGCCAGTCGGCCAGCACATCACTGGCATCGGGCTTGATCTCCTGGCCGGCCATCGCATGCAGATAGTCTTGCAGCAGCTCTTCTTCTTCCTCGGGGCTGGCCTCGCGGCCCGCGCGGCAGTGGTTGCACAAACGGCGCACCAGGCGCTGTGCCAGCACGCCCAGCAAAGCGTCGGCAAAGTTGAACGGGTCCATGCCCATGTCCAGCAGCCGCGTCACGGTCTCGGGTGCGCTGTTGGTGTGCAGGGTACTCAGCACGAGGTGGCCCGTCAGGCTGGCTTCAATGGCCACCTGCGACGTTTCGGGGTCGCGTATTTCGCCGACCATGATGACGTCAGGATCAGCGCGCAGAAAGCTGCGCAGCGCCTTCGCAAAAGTCCAATCGATGCGCGGGTTCACCTGCACCTGGCGCAGGCCGGTCTGGGTGATTTCCACCGGGTCTTCGGCCGTCCAGATCTTGCGTTCTGGCGTGTTGATGCTGCTCAACACAGAATGCAGCGTGGTCGTCTTGCCCGAACCCGTAGGCCCCACGCACAGCAGCATGCCGTAGGGGCGTTGCGATGCCGTCTTCAGGCGTTCCAGGTTGGCCGGTGACAGGCCCAGGTTTTCCAGCGGTATGGGTTTGCTGGAAGCCAAGAGCCGCAGCACCGCGTCTTCCAGGTTGCCTTGCGTGGGGATGGTGGCCACCCGCAGTTCCAGCCGCACGCCCTGTACGAACTTCGAGAAGTTGATCTTGCCGTCCTGCGGCTTGCGGCGTTCGCTGATGTCCAGGTCGCACATGATCTTCAGCCGCGCGATCAAGGCGCTGCGGTAGTTGGGCGGCAGTTCCAGGTAGGGGCGCAGCAGGCCGTCCTTGCGAAAGCGAATGCGCACCTTTTCGCGGCCCGGCGCGCACTCGATATGAATGTCAGACACACCCTGCGAATGCGCTTCCATGATCATCGAATTGATAAGCCGCACCAGCGTGTTTTCGCTTTGTTCCAGCGGGTCTTCGCCTTCGTCGATGTGCGCGTCCACGCGCTCCATCGAAGCCAGCAGCTTGCTGGCTTCGTCGGCGTCGAATTCGATGCCGGCGCCTGCGTCACTGCTGTGGCCACGCACCATGAATTCGGCGGCGCCCACTTTTTCATAAGCACTGTCGATGGCGCCCTGCAAGACCCCGGCGCGGGCCAGCACCGGCACCACCTTGCACTGCGCGGCAAATTCAAGCTCGTCGATCTTGCTGCGGTTGCTGGGGTCTTCCACGGCAGTCACCAGGCGGCCGGCGCGCAGCATCAGCGGCAGTGCCGGCACGCGCGCCGCCACCGCATACGGCAGCCGCGCCACGGCTTCGGCGTCGGCCGGGAACTGCAGCACATCGACCAGCGGATAGCCCATCTTGCGGGCCAGCGCGGTTTGCAGATCGGCGCGCGACACCATGCCCCTTTTCACCAGCAGCTCACCGAGCGGCACGCTGCGGTCGGTGCGCTGCTGCACCAGGGCGTCTTCGAGTTGCACTTCGTTGATGAAGCCTAACGCCGTAAGTGCCTGGCCGATGCGCACCATCGGCATCCTGGCCTGCTGTTCGATGGCGGCTGACAGCTCCTGTGGCGTGATGATCTGGCGCACCACCAGCATCTCACCCAGTCGCAACTCGCGTGTGCGGCTCTGCTCGGCCAGCGCTTCCTGTATCTGGTCGGGCGTGGCCGAATGCTGTTGCACCAGCACATCACCAATGCGCATGCCCACTTCGACCGTGGTGTAGGCGGCACGCGGAATGAACCAGCGCTGCACCGCGCCGGGTGGGTCTGTCGGCTCAAAGAGAAACAGGCCCCAGCTCTCCTGCTGATGGCCCACGGTCTGGCCCGACCACGCCGCCGTGGCCTTGAAATGCACAGTGAAGGGCAGCGGCAGTTCGCCCGGTGCGGTGCGCGTGTCTTCACGCAGCAGCGGCGTGCTCAGGCGCAGGCGGCGGAACTGTTCCAGCCGCAATGGCAGCGGTTTGCGCGGCGTGTTCACGCGCAACTGAATGACACCCCGCGCGGGGTCGAAAAGGCTCAGTTGGCCTTCGATGAAGTTGCCGTTGAGCCCTTCCACCGTACACGCCAGCGTTTCGGCGCAGGCCACGGGTGCCGGGTAGCCGGCCACGTCGGGCGTCGGCCACGGGTAGCCGCTGGTCGCGAAAGGCAGCACGGCCAGTGGCGGGTTTGAAAGGTCTGACATGGTGTGCCCTCAGTGGCCCGTGCGCAGGGTGGCGACGGCGGCGGCCGCGGTTGCGGCGGGGGTGGTGGAAGAAGCAAAACTCAAGTCGACCTGCCGGTCTTTCAGGCGCAGCTTTTCGCGCCGCGACACGGCGTCGGCCAGGCTGGCGATCTGGGCAATTTCCTTGGGGTCGTTGAGCATGGCGGTGCCCACTGGTGGGCGCTGGTGGGCAAAAGCCACCGCTTGTAGCCATGCTATGAACTGCGGCCTTGCGCCAAGCCCCGAACAGCGGGGTGAAGTCGGCCCGTTAAGAAACTTGCGAGCGCGCCGCGCCGCGTCAACCCACTCAGCCGCGCATCTGCTGCGGCAGAAAGGTGACGATTTGCGGAAACACGTAAATCAGCGCCACCGCCGCAATCATCAAAAAGAAAAAGGGCAGCGTGACCTTGGCTATCCAGCCAATTTCACGCCGCGTCATGCCCTGCAACACAAACAGGTTGAAGCCTACCGGCGGCGTGATCTGCGCCATTTCCACCACCAGCACGATGAAGATGCCAAACCAGAGCAGGTCGATGCCGGCCTTTTGCACCGTCGGCAAGATCACGCCCATGGTCAGCACGACCATGCTGATGCCGTCCAGAAAGCAGCCCAGCACGACATAAAACACCAGCAGCACCAACAGCAACTGCCACTGCGAAAGGCCCAGCGTGGCGATCCATTCCGCCAGGTGCCGCGGCAGACCGATGTAGCCCATGCTCAAGGTCAGAAAGGCCGCGCCGGCCAGGATCATCGCAATCATGCAGTACAGCCGGGTGCCGCCCAGCAGGCTGTCTTTGAAGGTTTGCCAGTTCAGCGAGCCCTGCGCGGCGCTGATGAGCAAAGAACCCAGCACGCCCACCGCCGCGGCTTCGGTGGCTGTGGCTATGCCGCTGTAAATGCTGCCCAGCACCGCGGTGATGAGCACCAGCACCGGAATCAGGTGGCGCGATTCACGCACTTTCTGCGCCAACGTCAGAGCCGAATCAGCCGGTGGCACCAGCGTCGGGTGGCGCAGCGCCCAGCACACCAGATAACCCGAGAACAGCATGGCCAGCATGATGCCCGGCAGCACGCCGGCAATGAACAACTGTGCGATGGAGACTTCGGCGCTGACGCCGTAGACGATCATGATGATGGAAGGCGGTATCAACAGCCCCAGCGTGCCGGCACCGGCCAGGCTGCCGATGCTGATGCCGTCGGGGTAGCCGCGCTTGGCCAGTTCGGGCAGGCTCATCTTGCCGATGGTGGCGCAGGTGGCCGCACTGCTGCCTGAGACCGCGGCAAAGATGGCGCAGCCCACCACGTTGACATGCAGCAGCCGCCCGGGCAGAGACTGCATCCACGGCGCCAGGCCGCGAAACATGTCCTGGCTCAGGCGCGTGCGAAAGAGGATTTCACCCATCCACACAAACAGCGGCAGCGCGGTCAGCGTCCAGCTGCTGGCGCTGCCCCAGATGGTCACGGCCATCGCATCGCCCGCGGGGCGGCTGCTGAAAAGCTGCATGCCTATCCAGGCCACGCCAGACAGCGTCAGGCCTATCCACACGCCGCTGCCCAGAATCAGGAACAGCGTGCCAATCAACAGAAACGTTATGGCCAGATCGTTCATTGGTGCGCCCTTGACGCTGCGCGTCTGCCCGCCAGGCGGGAATTCGCACTCGGGAAACCCTCGTTGCTCATTCGTTGTGCATCGCTTCGTCGCTGACCACTTGCACACGCTGGCCGCGCAGCTCAAGCACCAATTCATCAATGAAAGCCAGCGCCAGGATGGCCGTGCCCAGGGCCATGGCCAACTGCGGCAGCCACAGCGGTGTGGCGTCGTTGCCGGTGGAGATGTCGTTGAAGGTGTGCGACTGCCAGACCAGCCTGGCGCTGTAGAAAGCGCTCAGCAGTGCCAGCGCGCTGGCCGCCGCCAGGGCCCAGATTTCAAGCCCGCGTCTGGCGCTGCCCTTCAGCGCTGACAGCAGCAAAGTCACGCGGATGTGCTCGCCCTTTTTCAGCGTGTGCGCGAGTGCGAGAAAACCGCTGGCCGCCATCAGATAGCCGGCGTAGGCGTCGGTGCCGGGCACATGAAAACCCAGTTGCCGGCTGGCGATGCTCAACAGCACCATCACCAGCAGACCCACCATGCACAGCGCGGCCAGCGCCGCCGCGCCGTCGTACAGCGCATCAAGCAAGCGGCGCACGGCCAGTCACTTTAGGAAAGCGTCGACCAATTGCTTGCCTTCGGGGCCGGCTTTCTCAAGCCATTCCTTGAGCATGGTGTCGCCTATCTTCTTCATCTCGGCCTTCAGCACTGGTGAAGGTTGCAGGATCTGCATGCCGTTGGCCTTCAGCTTTTCAAGTGATTCGGTATTGGCTTTGCGGCTGGCCGCCAGGCCGCGCGTTTCGGCGTCAGAAGCGGCCTTCAGCAGTGCATCCTGGGTGGCTTTGTCCAGGGCCGCAAAAGCCGCCTTGTTGACGAGCACCACGTTCTTGGGCAACCAGGCCTGGGTGTCGTACCAGAACTTCAGGTGTTCATAGGTTTTGGTGTCGAAGCCGGTGGCGCCGGAAGACATGTAGGAATCCACCACGCCGGTGGCCAGAGCCTGCGAAAGTTCGGCCGCCTGCACGGTGACGGGCTGCGCGCCCACCAGCTCAGCGATGCGTGATGTTTGCGGGTTATAGGCGCGCCACTTCACGCCCTTCAAGTCGGCCGCGCTGTTCACCGGCTTCCTGGCATAAATGCCTTGCGGTGGCCAGGGCACGGCATATAAAACCATCATGCCCTGCTCGGCCAGCTTCTTGTCGAACAACGGCCTCTGCACCTTCCACAGCTTGGCGGCTTCTTCATAACTGTCGGCCAGGAACGGCAGGGCGTCGGCACCAAACAGCGGCCATTCATTGCTGAAGTTGCTGATGAGCACTTCACCCACCTGCGCCTGCCCCCCCTGCACCGCACGCTTGATCTCGTTGGCCTTGAACAGCGAAGCATTGGCGTGCACGGTGATCTTCAGCTTGCCGGCGGTGGCCTTGTCAACATCGGCCGCAAATTCCATCAGGTTGATGCTGTGGAAGTTGGTGGGCGAGTAGGCCGCGGGCAGGTCCCATTTGGTCTGGGTCTGGGCCTGGGTCTGGGCGCTTGCGGGCTGGGCCAACAGGGCCGACACGGTGGTTGAAAGGGCGACGGTCAGCAGCAGGCGGCGGTTCAGGTGCATGGGCGCTCCGAAGAAGGATGGATAGCCAGCTAGCATAGGTCGTGCCCGCTGTGCTTAACCTCGGGGGCTACCCGGAAGCTGGAACCCGGAACCACCACCCCATGCACAAACGCGCGGCGCCTGGGCCCATTGCACTGCACACGTCCGCACCCTCACCGCCTCATGAACCTGCGCTTTGTCGAAGCCTTTTACTGGGCCGTCACGCTGAAGAGCGTCACGCGGGCGGCGGAAAAACTCTTCATCACGCAATCGGCGTTGTCCAGCCGCATTGCGGCGCTGGAAACCGAACTGGCTACGCTGCTGCTGGACCGCCGCGACAAGCGGTTTCGTCTGACCACCGCCGGCAGCCGTTTCCACCGTCACGCCGAGCGTTTGCTGAACCTGCAGCGCGAGATCAAGGCCGAGTTCGGCAGCGGTGCCGAGCGGCCGATGCAGCTGCGTATCGGTGCCATCGAATCGGTGCTGCACAGCTGGCTCATCGAATGGGTGCAAGCCTTGCGCAAGGCGCACCCGGCGCTCGAACTGGCGCTGACGGTGGAGACCACGCCTGTGCTGCTGGACCAGATGAAGCGCGGCACCGCCGACCTGATCCTGGCCGCGCTGCCCGCCGACGGCGACAGCGTGCAGACCCGCGCACTGGTGCCGATGCCGCTCGTCTTCGTCGGCCAACAGGCGCGCCATGGCCGCAAGCGTTTCACGCTGCCGCAGCTCACAGCTCAAGACGAGTTGCTGACCTTCCAGCGCGGCAGCCAGCCGCATGTGGCCTTGCTGGATTTGTGCCGCAAGCATGGTGTGGAATCGCCCCGCGTGCACACCATTTCGTCCATCTCGGCGATGGTGCAACTGGCAGAGCAGGGCTTTGGCGTGGCCACCTTGCCGCAGGCAGCGGTGGCGCGCCTGGCCAAACAGCTGGCGCTGTGTACCGTGCGCTGCGACGCTGCTTTGACGCCGCTGCCGATTCACCTGAGTTGGCGCGATGACCCGGCGGCTTCGGCTGCCGGGCAGGTGGTCGAGTCTGTGCTGGCCTTCAACAGGCGCCCAGCGCGCCCAGCCCAACGCGGCCCGCTGGGCTGAAGGCTGCAAGCGCCCCGGAGGGCGGCCCAGCCATCAGGCTTCAATGCGGACTGAGCTGCTGGAATGCGCAGCCCAAGGTCTGCGCTGCCAGCCGCAAGGGCTTGTCGCGCGTCCAAAGCTGAGTGCACTGGCTGACCGCCACCGAGGCCAGCAGGTGAAGATCAACATAGCCGATGCCCTTGCCGTGCAGGGCGTGGCGCTCAATGAACGCCAGAACTTCGTCGTTCTCGGCCAGCACGGTGGCTGGCAAGTTTTGCAGCAGTTCGAGAATGCCGGCGCGGTCGCCCAAACTGCCACAAGCTATTTCTCCAACCACGAAAGGATGGATGGCGACTTGCGCGCGCTCCAGCAGCTCGGCCAGTTGAGCGTCGCCCTTGCGCAAGTGGTCAACCCACACGGACGTGTCGACCAAGATCAAGGCGCAGTCCCCTGCCGCCTGCGCGGCGCGGCTTTCAACGCCGGTTGAGAACCGCCGAGCCGGGCAAGACGCTTGGCGCTCTCACGTTCGATGAGTGCTTTCAAGCCCTGGGCCAAGATGGCCGAGCGATCCATCGGACCGGCCAGCCGGGTGGCTTTGGCAAGCAGTGCTTCGTCGATATTGACTGTCGTGCGCATGGTCGCTCCTTTGGCGGTGAGCGTAAAATGTAGCATCAACTGATGCAGAATTTGATGCTGATTCACGCTCACCTCAAGCACCGGCGCCGTCCAGCAAGCCAACAACATGGACCGTGGGCGGTGATGGTCGGCTGAAACCTGCCGCCCCTGGTGCAGTGTTCGATGCTGTGCAGCACATAAAACCGCGTCTTTGCCGCCCTGGGGTCGAACGCTGCACCAGTTATCGAAAAAATCGATCACGACATAGAAATATTATTCGTTGGCGCTCCATCGCTGCGGCCTTCCAGAATCACGCCCATGCTTGCAACCCAAAGCGTGACGCTCGTGAACCAAGGCCCTTTGACAGCCGGCAAGCTGGGTGCGGATTGGACGCCGGCGCAACTGCGCCTGGCCTGCCGCAGCGGTGCTTTCAGCGGCAACACCAGCGGCCTGGCCGACCGGCATGTGCAGGGCAATGTCGTCATCCTGCCGCAAGCTCTGGCGGCGGACTTCCTGCTTTTTTGTCAGCGTAATCCCAAGCCTTGTCCGCTGCTGGCGGTGGGCGAGCCGGGTGACACGGGTCTGCCTGCGCTGGGTGCCGACATCGACATGCGCAGCGATCTGCCGCAGTACCGCGTCTGGCGGCACGGCCAGTTGGTGGCCGAGACGAGCGACATCACCGGGCTTTGGCAAGACGACTTCGTGTGCTTTGTGTTGGGCTGCAGTTTCAGTTTCGAGCAGGCATTGATGGACGAAGGCCTGCGCCTGCGACATATCGAGCAGGGGCGCAACGTGGCCATGTACCGCACCAACATTGCGACCGTGGCGGCCGGCCCTTTTCAGGGACCGCTGGTGGTGTCGATGCGCCCATTGAAGGCCCAAGCCGCGATTCGCGCCATCCAGATCACCTCGCGGTTCCCCGCTGTGCACGGCGCGCCGCTGCATCTGGGCAACCCGTCGTTAATCGGTATCGCGGACCTGGGCCAGCCCGACTACGGCGATGCAGTTCAGGTGATGGCCGATGAGCTGCCAGTGTTCTGGGCCTGTGGTGTCACACCGCAGGCGGCCATCGCGCAGGCCAAGCCGGCGTTGTGCATCACGCATGCACCCGGCGCGATGTTGGTCACCGACTTGCTGAACCACCAGCTCGCGAGCTTTTGAAGCCCCCCTGTCCAACCGCCACATCAGGAGTGAAAAATGCAAATCAAACAGCAACGTAGAACCGTCATCCAGGCCCTGAGTGCGGCGCTATTCGGCACCGGCATGGGCATCGGCCTCAGCGCCCGCGCGCAAAGCCCGGCCGAAGTGAGGATCGGCGTGATCTACCCGCTGACGGGCCCGGGTGCCGCGGTCGGTGGTGAATTGCGCAGTGCGCTTGAACTGGCGGCCGACATCATCAACAACGGTGCGCCTGGAATTCCCGATCTGCCTTTCTCGGCAGGCAAGGGCTTGTCGGGTTTGAAGGGCGCGAAGATCAAGCTGGTCTTTGCCGACCACCAGGCCAACCCGCAGATCGGTGCGACCGAGGCCGAACGGCTGATCACGCAAGAGAAAGTGGTGGCCATCGTCGGCTGCTACAACAGCGCTGTGACGGCCACCGCCAGCCAGGTGGCCGAGCGCGCGGGCATCCCCTTCCTGAATGCCGAATCGTCTTCGGCGTCGCTGACGGCACGCGGTTTCAAGTGGTTCTTCCGCACCACGCCACACGACGACTTGTTCGTGCACAACGCCTTCGAGTTCCTGCGCGAACTGGAAGCCAAGAAAGGCATCAAGCCTGGCGCCATCGCGACACTGAACGAAAACGGGCTGTGGGGCACCGAGACGACCAAGCTGCAAGCCAGGCTGGCGCCAGAGTACAAGCTGAACCTGGTCAAGCAGGTGCTCTACCCGGCCAAGACGACGCAGCTCACCTCTGAAGTGCAGACACTGAAGACGGCGAGCCCGAACCTGGTGCTGCAGTCGTCGTACACGCCCGACGCCATCCTGGCGATGAAGACCTACAAGGAACTGGGCTTCTCGCCCGACATGATCCTGGCCAACAACGCCGGTTTCACCGACACCGATTTCATCAAGACCCTGGGCAAGGACGCCGAGTACGTGATCACGCGCGAAGTCTGGGCGCTGGACCTGGCCAGTCGCAACCCGCTCATCAAACAGGCCAATGACCTGTTCAACAGCCGCTACAAGCTCAACTTCACCGGCAACTCTTCGCGCAGTTTCACCGGCTTGATGGTGCTGGCCGATGCCATCAACCGCGCCGCGTCGGTCGAGCCCGAAGCCATCCGCATGGCGCTGGTCGCCACCAACATCCCCGGCAGCAAGCTGATCATGCCGTGGAAGGGCGTGAAGTTCGACGCCAGCGGGCAGAACACGCTGGGCCAGGGCATCCTGGTGCAGATCATCGACGGCAAGTACAACACGGTCTGGCCGTTTGCGATGGCCTCGCGCGATGTCGTCTGGCCGATGCCGAAGTGGGACCAGCGCAAGTAATGGCCAAAGTAGTGGCCAAAGTAGTGGCCAAAGTAGTGGCCAAAGTCGTGGCCAAAGTCGTGGCCAAAAGCATCGCAAAAATAACATCCAAAATGATTGCACCGGCGCAACCATGACAGCCGAAATCCTTTTGCAGACGCTGGCATCAGGCGTGCTGATCGGGCTCATCTACGCGCTGGTAGCGATCGGCCTGACGATGATTTTCGGGGTCATGGACATCGTGAACTTCGCGCACGGCGAATTCCTGATGCTCGGCATGTACAGCGCGTTCTGGCTGTTTTCGCTGTACGCGCTGGACCCGATGCTGACGCTGCCGCTGACGGTGCTGATGCTGTTCGCTTTCGGCATGCTGCTGTACAAATTTGTCATCAAGCGCATCGTCAACGCGCCGATGTTGAGCCAGATATTCACCACCTTCGGGCTCATGATCCTGATGCGTGGCGTGGCCCAGTTTCTGTGGAAGCCCGACTTCCGCTCTATCGAAAACTCGTGGGTGGCGGGCAGCGTCAAGCTGGCCGGTATTCAACTCGGCCGGCCGCAGCTGGTCGCAGGTCTGGGCGCTGTCGTCGTGACGCTGCTCATCCACGGTTTTCTGACGCGCACCAAGCTCGGCGCTGCGCTGGAGGCCACCGCGGCCGACAAGGAAGCCGCGCAGCTGATGGGCATCGATTCGAACCGCATGTTCGCGCTGGCCTGGGGCATAGGCGCGGCCTGTGCTGGCGCGGCGGGCGTGCTGCTGGCCACCTTCTTTCCGATCTTTCCCGAGGTCGGGGCCAACTTCATCCTGCTGGCCTTCGTGGTCGTCAACCTGGGTGGCTTCGGCAGCGTGGCGGGCGCCTTCTGGGCCGGCATTCTGGTCGGCGTGATCGAGGTCATGGGCGGCTTGTTGCTGGGGCCCGAATACAAGACAGCGGTGGTGCTGGTGCTGTTCCTGGCGGTGCTGATGTTCAGGCCGCAGGGCCTGATGGGAAAAGCATGAAAGGGCCGGCGTGAAGACACTGACGATCATCGTCGGCCTGGGCCTGGTGGCGTTGTGGCTGCCCTTCGCAACCCACAACCCGACCTACCTGAACCTGGCCATCCTGGTGCTGATGGGCGCGCAGTTGGGCGTGGCCTGGAATCTGCTGGGGGGCTACGCCGGCCAGGTGTCGCTGGGGCACGCGGCGTTCTATGGTCTGGGGGCCTACACCTCGACCATGCTGTTGCTGAACTTCGGCATCAACCCGTGGCTGGGCATGCTGCTGGGCGGCTTGACAGCGGCGCTGTTGAGCCTGGCCTTTGGCTGGTCGTGCTTTCGCCTGAAGGGCCACTACTTTGCGATGGCCACCATCGCGGTGGCCGAGATCGTGCAGATAGTCTTCACCAACTGGGACTTCGCCGGCAGTGCTGTGGGCCTGACCATCCCGATGAACCAGCGTGGCCTTGGCGTCATGGTCTTCGCCGACAAGGCACCCTACTACTGGCTCGCACTGGGGCTGTTGGTGTTGACGTTGCTGGCCACCTGGGCGGTGGAGCGCAGCCACATCGGCTACTACTTGCGCGCCATCAAGGACGAGCCCGACGCCGCGCGCAGCATCGGTATCAACATCGCCCGCTACAAGCAGATCGCGTTGTCGCTCAGCGCCTTTTTCACCGCCCTGGGCGGCAGCTTGTATGCGCAAAAAGAACTCTACATCGACCCGAATTCGGTGTTGAGCACATCGCTGTCGATCAAGATGGCGCTGGTGGCCATACTCGGCGGCGTGGGCACCCTTTTCGGGCCTGTCATCGGCTCGGTGGTGCTGACCACCATCGAAGAAATGACCCGCACTTTCTTCGGCGGCGGCGGGCGCGGCACCGACACCATCATCTATGCGGCGCTGATCATCGTGATCGCGGTTTTCTACCCCAGCGGCGTCATCGGCTGGTGGCGTGAACGCCAGCAGCGGCGCCAGGCGCGGCGCGCGGTGGCGGCCGAATCGCCGTCTGGCCCGGTGCGCCAGGCGGCGGCTGAAGAGGTCTTGCCATGAGCCTGCTGGCTTCGCCGAGGGCTCATTCCCGCTTGGCGGGACGACGCGCAGCGTCGAGGGTGCACCAGTGAGCCTGCTGGCCCTGCACGGCGTGACCAAGCGCTTCGGCGGTTTGACCGCCAACCAGGACGTTTCATTCAGCGTCGATGCCGGCCAGATCGTCGGCCTGATCGGCCCCAACGGCGCCGGCAAGACGACGGCCTTCAATTGCGTGGCCGGCTACTTCGCGCCGACCTCGGGCCACATCCAGCTTGACGGCAAGACCATCTCCGGCCTTTCGCCAGAGGCCTGTGCGCGGGCCGGTGTGGGCCGCACTTTCCAGGTCGCGCGCACCTTCACCAGCATGTCGGCCTGCGAGAACGTGATGACCGCAGCCCTGCTGCACGACCGCAGCGTGGCGCCAGCGCGCGCCCAGGCGCTGAAGTGGCTGGCCTTTGTCGGCCTCGACCACCACGCCGACAAGCCGGCTGGCAGCATGACCATCAGCGAGCAGCGCCGCCTGGCCGTGGCCCGCGCGCTGGCCATTGGCCCCAAGCTGTTGCTGATGGACGAGGTGATGGCGGGGCTCAACCCTTCCGAGGTGCGCGACATGGTCAAGGTGGTGCTGGCCATTCGTGACCGCGGCATCGCCTGCCTGATCGTCGAACATGTGCTCGAAGGCATCATGCCCATCGCCGACAAGATCGTGGTCCTCGACCGCGGCCTGAAAATCGCCGACGGCACGCCCGCCGAGGTCTCGCGCGACCCGGTCGTGATCGCCGCTTACCTGGGGGATGCGTGATGCCGGAAGCGATGCCGGAAACGATGCCTGAAACGATGCCTGAAGTGGTGCCGGTCGTGATGCTGGACGTGAGCCATTTGCGCGTCAGCTACCACGGCGTGCTGGCGCTGTCTGACGTGTCCTTGTGCGTGCCCGCGGGCAAGATCGTTGCGCTCGTCGGCGGCAACGGCAACGGCAAGTCGACCACGCTGCGCGCGATTGCCGGCCTCAACGCCCTGGACTCCGGCAGCGTCACTTTCAATGGCCAGGCCGTGCACGGCTTGCCGGCGCACCGGCGTGTGCCGCTGGGCATGTCGCTGGTGCCCGAAGGCCGCCGCCTGTTCCCGCGCCTGAGCGTCAAGCGCAACCTGGAACTCGGTGCCTACACCCGCGATGATGCGCGCGCTGTGGCGGCCAGCGTGGACGCCATGTTCGAGCTGTTTCCCATCCTGAAAGAACGCGCCACGCAACTGGCCGGCACGATGAGCGGCGGCGAGCAGCAGATGCTGGCCATTGCGCGCGGTCTGATGGCCCAGCCCAAGCTCTTAATGCTGGACGAGCCTTCATGGGGCATCGCGCCCAAGTTCGTGACCAAGGTGCTGGAGGTCATCCAGCGCGTCAATGAAAGCGGTGTCACGGTGCTGCTGGTTGAGCAGAATCTGCACAAGGCGCTGTCCATCGCCCACCACGGCTATGTCATCCAGACCGGGCGCATCGTGATGCAAGGCAGCGGGCGCGAATTGGCCGACAACGACGAGGTCAAGAAGGCCTATCTCGGCTTGTGATCCGCTCAGGCAAACTTCAATTTCGTTGCCGCTTTCAAGCAGGCGCTCTGGCCTGTGTTTCGCTGCGCCCCGGGGCGCAGTCAGCGCCGTCTTCCTGAAAGAATTTCGCATGCAAGTACAGCCCCAACCCGACCGCTGGCAGTTCTGGATAGACCGCGGCGGCACCTTCACCGATGTCGTGGGCCGTGCCCCTGGCGGTGAACTGCACACGCTGAAACTGCTCAGCGAAAACCCCGAGCAGTACGCCGACGCTGCGGTTGAAGGCATACGCCGGCTGCTCGGCCTGGCCGCTGGCGAAGCCATCACGCCCGCGCGGGTGGACTGCGTGAAGATGGGCACCACCGTGGCCACCAACGCGCTGCTGGAACGCCGGGGCGAACGCACCCTGCTGGTCACCACGCGCGGCTTTCGTGACGCGCTGCGCATCGCCTACCAGGCGCGGCCGCGGCTGTTCGACCGTCACATCGTGCTGCCCGAGTTGCTGTACGAAAGGGTGGTCGAAGCGGTGGAGCGTGTCGCGGCGCAGGGTGCCGTGTTGCAGGCCCTGGATTTACCGCATTTGCAGTTCGAACTGCAAGCCGCTTTCGATGCCGGCCTGCGCAGTTGCGCCATCGTCTTCATGCACGGCTACCGCTACACCGCGCACGAACAGGCCGCGGCTGCACTGGCACGCGAACTCGGCTTCACGCAGGTCAGCGTGTCGCACGAGGTCAGCCCGCTGATGAAGCTGGTGTCGCGCGGTGACACCACGGTGGTGGACGCCTACCTGTCACCCATCTTGCGGCGTTATGTTGACCAGGTGGCCGCGCAGATGCCGGGCGTGCGTTTGTTCTTCATGCAGAGCAGCGGTGGCCTGACAGAGGCCCACCGCTTCCAGGGCAAGGACGCCATTCTCTCGGGCCCGGCGGGCGGCATTGTGGGCATGGTGCGCACCGCCACCGCGGCCGGGCACCAGCGGCTGATCGGTTTCGATATGGGCGGCACCAGCACCGATGTCAGCCACTACGCCGGTGAGTTCGAACGTGCTTTCGAGACGCAAGTGGCTGGCGTGCGCATGCGCGCGCCGATGATGAGCATCCACACCGTAGCCGCCGGCGGTGGCTCGCTGTTGGGTTTTGACGGCGCGCGGTTGCGCGTGGGCCCGCAAAGCGCCGGCGCCAACCCCGGCCCGGCCAGCTACCGCCGCGGTGGGCCGCTGGCCACCACCGACGCCAATGTGATGTTGGGCAAGATTCAACCAGCGTACTTTCCCAGCCTGTTCGGCCCGCAGGGCAATGAGCCGCTGGACCGTGAAGCCGTGGTGTTGAAGTTCGTCGCTCTGGCCGCACAGGTGCAGCAGGCCACGGGCCGCCCGACCACGCCCGAGAGCCTGGCCGAGGGCTACCTGCAGATCGCAGTGCAGAACATGGCCAACGCCATCAAGCGCATCAGCGTGGCGCGTGGCTACGACGTGACGCAGTACACGCTGCAGTGTTTTGGCGGCGCCGGCGGTCAGCATGCCTGCCTGGTGGCTGACGCGCTGGCGATGAAGCATGTT
>JANMJI010000025.1:0-18343 GCA_031371275.1 Betaproteobacteria bacterium | reverse complement strand
GTCCATTCGCACGGCAAATCCGGCAGCTTGGCGGTGCCGACTCCGGCGCAGGCCAGCAGCAGCGGCAGCAGGTCGCTACCCAGTCGCGGAAGGATGACCTGCGTTTCCGGGTCGCCGAAGCGGCAGTTGTATTCCACGACTTTCGGGCCGTCCGGCGTCAGCATCAAACCGAGATACAGCGCACCGTGATATTCGATGCCTTCGGCGCGCAGCGCGGCCAGCGTCGGCTGCATGATGGTTTGCACAGTGCGCTCGTAGAGTTCCTGCGTGAAGGCCGGAACCGGCGAATAACAGCCCATGCCGCCGGTGTTGGGGCCGGTGTCGCCTTCGCCGATGCGTTTGTGGTCCTGGCTGGTGGCCAGCGTGAGCACGTTCTTGCCGTCGCACACGACGATGAAGCTGGCTTCTTCGCCGGCCATGAATTCTTCGATGACGATGCGTGCGCTTTCGGCGTTAGGCCGTATTTCAAGTTCAGGCCGACCCGGCGCAGCGCTGCCCGGCCCGTGCGGGCCCAGCATCAGATCGATGGCGGCATGCGCTTCTTCAACCGTCATGGCCACCACCACGCCCTTGCCGGCGGCCAGGCCGTCGGCCTTGACGACGATCGGCGCGCCGTGTTTGTCGACATGCGCATGCGCTGCCGCGACATCCGCCGCCGCCGCGGTGAAAGTGGCATACAGCGCGGTGGGTATGCCGTGGCGCTGCATGAATTCCTTGGCGAAGGCCTTGCTGCTCTCCAGCTGTGCTGCGGCGCGCGTGGGGCCGAAGATGCGCAGGCCGCGGGCGCGGAACAGGTCGACCACGCCCAACGCCAGCGGCGCTTCAGGGCCGACCACGGTCAGCGCAATTTTCTCGGCCGCCGCGAAATCAGCCAGTTCTGCCGGGCTGTGCAACGGCAGGTTCTTCAGCGCGGGGTCCAGCGCGGTGCCGCCATTGCCCGGGGCGACATAGACCGTCTGCACACGCTCGCTTTGCGCCAGCTTCCAGGCCAGCGCGTGTTCGCGGCCACCGCCGCCAATCACCAGCACCTTCATGCGGCGCTCATTCGGCCAGCAAGGCGTTGTGGAACACGCCCTGCACGTCGTCCAGGTCTTCGATGATGTCCAGCAGCTTTTGCATGCGCACGGCATCCTCGCCCGTCACATCCACCGGGTTTTCTGCGCGCCAGGTCACTTCGGCAACTTCGGCCTTCAGGCCGGCGGCTTCCAGAGCCGCCTTCACGGCTTCGAATTCGGTGGGCGAGGTCAGCACCTCAACCGCACCGTCGTCGTCGGTCACCACGTCGTCGGCGCCAGCGTCCAGCGCCACTTCCATGACCTTGTCTTCGCTGGTGCCGGGCGCAAACACGAGTTGCCCGCAGTGCTTGAACTGAAAGGCCACGCTGCCTTCCGTGCCCATGTTGCCGCCGTATTTGCTGAAGGCGTGGCGCACCTCGGCCACCGTGCGCACCTTGTTGTCGGTCATGCAGTCCACGATGATGGCCGCGCCGCCAATGCCGTAGCCCTCATAGCGAATTTCTTCGTAGTGCACACCTTCCAGGTTGCCCGTGGCCTTGTCGATGTTGCGCTTGACGGTGTCCACCGGCAGGTTCACGGCCTTGGCCTTTTCGACGGCCAGACGCAGGCGCGGGTTGATCGCCGTGTCACCGCCGCCCAGGCGCGCGGCGACCATGATTTCGCGTATCACGCGGGTCCAGGCCTTGCCCCGTTTTTCGTCTTGCCGGCCCTTGCGGTGCTGGATGTTGGCCCACTTGGAATGTCCAGCCATGGGGATGCTTGCTCCTGCGGTTGAATGCAAATTTTAGCTGCCGAGGCTGTCGGGCCCGTCCAAGCCCGCGCGACGCAGGCAGCCCGCTAGACTTATCGCCGCCCTTCCAGCCCTTCCAGCCGCGAAAGCCTGCCGCCATGCCAGACCCCATCCTCGTCGCCCAGCGTGGCGACATCTGCTGTGAACTGCTGCCCGCGCTGGCCAACCGCCACGGGCTCATCACCGGCGCCACCGGCACCGGCAAGACCATCACGCTGCAGACCATGGCCGAGAACTTCAGCCGGCTGGGCGTGCCGGTGTTCATGGCCGACGTGAAGGGCGATCTCACCGGCATCAGCCAGCCTGGCCAAATCAGCGCCAAGCTGGCCGCGGTGTTGAAAGAACGTGGGCTGCCGACACCGCAGCCCATCACCTGCCCTTGCACGCTGTGGGACGTGTTCGGCCAGTCTGGCCACCCGGTGCGCGCCACCGTGTCTGACATGGGCCCGCTGCTGCTCAGCCGCATGCTGGCTTTGAACGACACCCAGGCCGGCGTGCTGAGCCTGGTGTTCAAGATTGCCGACGACAACGGCCTGCTCATTCTGGACATGAAAGACCTGCGCGCCGCCTTGCAATATGTCGGCGAGAACGGCAGCCAGTTCACGACCGAATACGGCAACGTCAGCGCCGCCAGCGTGGGCGCCATTCAGCGCGGTTTGCTGCAGATCGAAGAACAGGGTGGCGACAAGTTCTTTGGCGAACCGATGCTGAACATCAGCGACTTCATGCAGACCATTGATGGCAAGGGTGTCATCAACATCCTGACCGCCGACAAGCTGATGAACGCGCCGCGGCTGTACGCCACCTTCCTGCTGTGGATGCTGTCTGAGGTTTTCGAGCTGCTGCCCGAAGTGGGCGACCTGGACAAGCCCAAGCTGGTGTTCTTCTTCGACGAAGCCCACCTGCTGTTCAAGGACGCGCCGGCGGCCTTGACACAACGCATCGAGCTTGTCGTGCGCCTGGTGCGCAGCAAGGGCGTGGGCGTGTACTTCGTGACGCAAAACCCGTTGGACGTGCCAGACACCGTGTTGGCGCAACTGGGCAACCGCGTCCAGCACGCGCTGCGCGCCTTCACACCACGCGACCAGAAGGCTGTCAAGGCGGCGGCCGACACGATGCGGCCCAACCCGGCCATTGGCGACATGGCAGCCGCCATTACCGAGCTGGCAGTGGGCGAAGCGCTGGTCAGTTTCCTCGACGACAAGGGCCGGCCTTGCGTCACCGAACGCGTGTTTGTGCTGCCGCCGGGCAGCCAGATCGGGCCCATCACGCCAGACCAGCGCCAGGCTTTGTTGATGGGGTCGCTGGTGGCCGGCACCTATGAAAAAGTGGTGGACCGTGAATCGGCCTACGAAAAGCTGAAGGGGCGGGCCCTGGCCAGCAACGCCGGCGGCACGGGCGGCACGGGCAGCGCCGGCAATGCCGCGCCGGGTGGCGCCACGACGGCCCCCGGCGCGGCCACAGCCACGGCCACGCCAGCGCCGGCGGGTGCTGGCGGCGGCGGCCTGCTGGGCGGGCTGAAAGACGTGCTGTTCGGCAGCAGCGGCCCGCGCGGTGGCCGCCACGAAGGCCTGGCCGAGAAGGCCGCGGCGTCGGCGGTGCGCAGCATCGGATCGGCCGTGGGGCGCGAGATCATTCGCGGCGTGCTGGGGTCTTTGCTGGGTGGGTCAAGGCGGCGTTAAGGCGGCGTTAGGCCGACGTTGGGGCGACGCACAATCCGGCCATTCAACGATCGGAGTGCTGTGATGGTGGTGCTGAAATGGGTCTTGACAGTGCTTGCCGCGGCCGTGTTGCTGGCCGTGGCGGTGGGCCAGCTGGGGTGGCTGCGGGGTGCCGCGCCGCCCGACTTGGGGGTCAAGGAGGGCAAGCTGAAAGCACCTTCGGCGCGGCCCAACAGTGTCAGCAGCCAGGCCGACCTGTGGCCTGCACATCCGCAGCAGGCCTACGCCCGCATCGCACCGCTGGCCGTGAATGGCGATGCCGCCGCGGCCATGGCGCGTGTGAAAGCGGCCGTTGAAGCCAGCGCCGGCGCGGCCGTGGTGAAAGCCGATGGTGACTACCTGTACGCGCAGTTCACGACGCCGCTGATGCGCTACACCGACGACGCCGAATTCTGGTTCGACCGCGCCGCCGGCGTGGTGCAAGTGCGTTCGGCTTCGCGCCTGGGCGAAAGCGACATGGGCGCCAACCGCAAGCGCATCGAAGCCCTGCGCGCACGCCTGGCCAGCCCCTGACCACGCGTTCTGCGCGAGCCGGCGCGCGTTTCGCGCCCGCGGGCGCCCGGCCATCGCGGCAGCGGGCCGCAAGCCACGGCGCATGTTCACAATCGCGCCATGGCCTTGCACCCTGCCTCTACGTCTATCGCTGAATCTGCCGCTGCGCCTGTCAACACATCCGCAGCAGCATGGGCTGGCACCCTCTGCGCCACACCGGCCACGAGTGCCCTGGCGGCCACGCTGGCGCGCCTGAAAACCAGCGCGCTGCGCACCTTCCTGGTGGTCGGCGCCCTGTGCCTGGGCATCGCCTTGCTGCTCACCGCGATGGACGGCCGGGGCTTTGGCTACAAGCTCATCTACGCGCTGGCGATAGGCACCTGTTGCACCTTGCTGGTCGACAGCGTGCGGCTGGGCACGGCCTGGCTGACCGACCGCACGCGTCGCGCACGCGGCCTTGTAGCGCACGACAGCGCTGCGGTCACGGGCTGGCGCGGTGCCATCCCCGGCGCGTTGCTGGCCGTCGTGCTGGGCCCGCCCGCGGGCCTGTGGCTGGGCGACCAGATGACCGGCTTCACGTCACCCAGCCTGCTCAGTTTCAGCAGTGGCAGCAGCCGCGTCACGCTGGTCATGAGCCTGCTGGCGACGCTGATTGCGGTGCTCGTCATCAGCACCCTGGAACGCCTGGCCAGCGCCCGCGTTGTGGCCGAAAGTGCGCAGCGCCAGGCGGCTGAAAACCAGTTGCGGCTGTTGCAGTCGCAGCTGGAACCGCACATGCTGTTCAACACCCTGGCCAACCTGCGTGTGCTGATCGCGCTGGACCCGCTGCGTGCGCAGGCCATGCTCGACCGTTTGATCGCCTTTCTGCGCGCCACCTTGCAGGCCTCACGCGCCGCTTCGCAGCCACTGGCGGCCGAGTTTGCGCACCTCGACGACTACCTGTCGCTGATGGCCGTGCGCATGGGCCCGCGACTGGCCGTGAAGCTGGACCTGCCTTCAGAACTGAGTGCACTGCCGGTGCCGCCGCTGCTGTTGCAGCCGCTGCTTGAAAACGCCATCAAACACGGGTTGGAACCGAAGGTGGAAGGCGGGCGCATTGAAGTGCGGGCCTGGCGCGAAGGCGCCCTGCTGCACCTGGCCGTGCGCGACACCGGGGTCGGCCTGGGCGCCACGCCTGCGGTGGCCGGTTCTGCCTTCGGGCTGGAACAGGTGCGCGCCCGCCTGGCCACGCTGTTTGGCGGCCGCGCCCACTTCAGCCTGCAGCCAGCTGCCGATGCCGAAGGCGGCGTGCTCGCCCACATCAAGCTGCCGCTGCATTCAAACCCCCCATGAACCCACCCACCATGTCTGCACCGCGCTGCCTGATCGCCGAAGACGAGCCGCTGCTGGCCGAAGGCCTGCGCGCCGACCTGGCCGCGCTGTGGCCGGCGCTGGCCGTGGTGGCCGTGGTGGGCGACGGCCAGCGCGCGGTTGAACAAACCCTGGCGCTGCAGCCCGAGGTGTGTTTTTTCGATATCCGCATGCCCGGCTGCAGCGGCCTGGAAGCCGCTCAGGCGCTGGCCGAAGACTGGCCCGAGGGGCCTCGATCGGCGCCCTTCCCGCTGCTTGTCTTCGTCACCGCCTACGACGACCACGCGCTGGCCGCCTTCGGGGCGCAGGCGGTGGACTATCTGGTCAAACCTGTGGACCGCACCCGCCTGGCGGCCTGCGTGGCAAGGCTGCAGGCCCGGCTGGCCGACCGCGCGCCGGCGGCCGATGCGCTGTCCCACACGCTGGCCCAGCTGCGCGCGCTGCTGGGTGCCACAACGGCAACGGCGATGGCAGCGCCAAGGCTCGAAGTGATTCAGGCCCAGGTCGGCAACCTGGTGCACCTGGTGCCGGTACACGAGGTGCTGTACTTCGAGGCCGCCGACAAATATGTGCGCGTCATCACGGCCGAGCGTGAACACCTGGTGCGCGCTTCGCTGCGCGAACTGCTGCCGCAACTCGACCCGGCCGTGTTCTGGCAAGTCCACCGCGGCACCGTGGTGCAGGCGCGGGCGATTGCCACGGCGCGGCGTGAAGAATCTGGCAAGGTGACGCTGACGCTGCGCGGCCGGCCCGAGAAGCTGACCGCCAGCCGTTTGTACGCCCACCTGTTCAAGGGCATGTAAGCCCGGCAATCTGGCACGCCGTCTGGCACGCTGGGTGGCACGCCGGGCAACCCGGCACCGCAGGCCCACAGCCTACAATTCGCGGCTTTTCGCCCAGGAGTTTCTCAGTGTCCCAGCCGCAAACCGCCCCCGCAGGCCCCGCGCCGCAGCAAGACCTGCCGGCGTTGGAGCGCGACCTGGCGGCGCTGTTCGTGCAGGCCCTGAACCTGGAGCTGACGGCCGCCGAAATAGACCCTGGCCTGCCCTTGTTCGGCGACGGTCTGGGGCTGGATTCCATAGACATCCTGGAAGTGGCGCTGGAAGTCTCGCAGCGCTACGGTTTCCAGCTCCGTTCTGACGACGAGAACAACCACCATATCTTCCAGAACCTGCGCAGCCTGGCGGCCCATGTCGCCCAGCACCGAACGCTGTAAGCCTGCGCGCCAGTCGGCCGGCGGCTGGCGCATGGCGGGGGCTGGCGCCGCACTGGGGGCCTATGCACTGCTGTCGCACGGGCTGATGGTCTATGCGGCGCGCGAACCCTGGGCCGTGGCGGTGCTCTTTGGCCCGCTGGTGGTGGCGGTGGGCCTGGCGGCCTGGCAGCGCCGGCAGACGGGCCTGATGGCGGCCTGCGCCGCGGGCGTGGCGCTGCTGGTGGCCATCGTCGCCCGCGGTGGCGTGGCCGACATCCAGCGCCTGTATGTGCTGCAACACGGCGGCCTGCACTTGGCGCTGGCCTGGGCCTTTGCCAGCACGCTGCGCAGCGGCAGCACGCCGCTCATCACCGCGCTGGCGCAAACCGTGCACACCCGCTTCACGCCAGAACTGCGGGCCTACACGCGCTGGCTGACGGGGCTGTGGGTGGTCTATTTTCTGGCCATGGTGGCGCTGTCGCTGCTGCTGTACGCGCTGGCACCGTGGGCCTGGTGGTCGCTGTTTGGCAACCTGCTGTCACCCTTGGCCGCCGGGCTGCTGTTGGTGGGCGAACACGCAGTGCGCTACTGGCGCCACCCGGAATTCGAGCGCGTCAGCCTGCGCAGCGCGCTGGATGCCTACCGCCGTCAGGGCGGGCCATGAGCAGCGTCGCCGCTGTGCCTTTGCTGGCCGCCCGCAACCTGGCCGCGCCGCTGGCCTGGCGCCACGGCCTGGCCATCAGCGCCGGCCAGTTCATCGCCGAAGCGCAGGCCCTGGCCGAAAGCCTGCCGGCGCGCGGCCGGCCGCTGAACCTGTGCCAGGACCGCTACCACTTCGCGCTGGGCCTGGCCGCCGCACTGCTGCGCGGCCAGATGAGCCTGCTGCCGCCCAATGCCCTGGCCGAAACGCTGCGCCAGGTGGCGGGTGATGCGGGCGATGGCACGCCGCTTTACGCGCTGGTGGATGCTTGCGCGGGCGACACCGCAGTCAACACCGCAGCCAACGCAGCACCCAACGCCGTGCCCGACACCGGCACCCTGCCCGTGTACCGCGTGCAGCGCCCGGCTGGCGTGGCGCCGGCGACCCAGGTGCCGGCGCTGGCCAGCGCGCTGCCCGCGGTGTGCCTGCTGACATCGGGCTCCACCGGCGCGCCACAGCCGCATGCCAAGGACTGGGGCGCGCTGGTCACCAACCTAACATCGCAAGCGCATGCACTGGCGCAACACCTGGGCTGGCCTTCGCTGCAAGGCCTGGCGCTGCTGGGCACGGTGCCGCCGCAGCACAGCTACGGGCTTGAGTCGACGGTCTTGCTGGCCATGCTGGGGGGGGCTTGTTTTGACGCCGGCCGGCCCTTTTATGCGGCCGACATCGCGCACGCCCTGGCCACGCTGCCGGCGCCGCGCGCGCTGGTCACCACGCCCTTCCACTTGAAGACGCTGCTGCGCGCCGGCGTGGCGCTGCCACCGGTGGCTTTGACGCTGTGCGCCACGGCGCCGCTGTCGCCGCAATTGGCAGCCCATGCTGAAACGGTGTTAGGCGGGCCGCTGGTGGAGATTTACGGCTGCACCGAAGCCGGCCAGGTGGCCAGCCGGCGCACCACCGCGGGCGACCTGTGGACGACGCTGGGCGCGCTGCGCATCGCCGCCGCGGTGGCAGCCGACGGCAGCCAACAGTTCAGCGTCAGCGGTGGCCATGTCGCCACACCCACGCCGCTGGCCGATGTGCTGGTGCTGCACAGTGCCCGGCATTTCCGCCTGCTGGGCCGCGCCGGTGACCTGATCCATGTCGCCGGCAAACGCAGTTCGCTGGCGCACCTGAACTTCCATTTGAACCGCATCGAAGGCGTCCAGGACGGCGCCTTCTGGCTGCCCGATGAGGTCGCCGAAGCGGTGCTGCGGCCGGTGGCTTTTGTGGTCGCGCCGGGGCTTTCGGCACGCGCCATCATCGCCGCGCTGCGCGGCCATCTGGAAGCCGCGTTTGTGCCGCGCCGCGTGGTCCATGTGGCTGCACTGCCGCGTGAAGCCACGGGCAAGCTGACGGCCGCGGCGCTGCGGCGGTTGGCGCTGGGTGAAACCGCGGCCCAGACCACGAACGGCGAAGACGTGGATGGCGACATCACCCTGCACATCGCCGCCGACCACCCGGCCTTTGCCGGCCACTTCCCTGGCCACCCGGTGTTGCCGGGTGCGGCGCTGCTGTCGCTGGTCATGCAGGCGCTGTCGCGCCGCCCTGCGCTGGCGGGCAAGCTGGGCCCCCACCCGCAGCTGGACCACGCCAAGTTCCTGGCCCCGGTGGGCCCCGGCGCCAGGCTGGCGTTGTCGCTGCGCGAGCACGGCCATGGCGTGGCTTTCGAGCTGCGCCAGGGCACCACCACCGTGGCCCGTGGGCAGTGGGCGGCATCTGCATGAGCGCCACCTTCCCGCCCGAACCGCCGGCCGGGGCAGCGACAGCCAAAGCCAATGCCAAAGCCACAGCCGCAACAGCAACCAAAGCAGCAAAAGCAGCCACAGCCGAATGGGCAACCCGCCGAGAACGCAGCAACCACCTGGCGCTGCGCTGCATGGCCTGGGTGGCGGTCAGCCTGGGCCGCGGCGCGGCGCGCTTGCTGCTGCACCCCATCACGCTGTACTACCTGTGTTTTGCAGCCGCGCCGCGGCGCCATTCGGCACGCTACCTGGCCCGCGTGCTGGGCCGGCCGCCCCATTGGCGTGAACGCTACCGCCACATCCACCGCTTTGCCGCCACCGTGCTGGACCGCATCTACTTCGTGCGCGGCGAACTGCAGGCCTTCGAGCTGCAAGTGCATGGCAGCGAACTGATGGATGCGCTGTGCGCCGAAGGCCGCGGCGCGGTGCTGCTGGGCGCCCACCTGGGCAGTTTCGAGGCCCTGCACGCCGTCGGCAACAGCCACCCGGGCCTGCGCGTGGCGATGGGCATGTTCCCTGACAACGCACGCATGATCCAGCGCGTGCTGCAGGCCGTGGCGCCGCAGTCGCCACTGGACATCATCGCCATCGGCCGCAGCGGCTCGACGCTGGCGATGCGCGAATGGCTGGACGGCGGCGGTCTGGTGGGGCTGCTGGGTGACCGCTATCTGGCCCGTGACCGGGCCCATGAAAGCGCGCGCGGCGCGACCAGCATCGAGCTGCCCTTCCTGGGCCAGCCGGTGCGCTTCACCGACGGCCCCTTGCGCCTGGCCCAGCTACTGCGCCGCCGCGTCGTGTTCATGGTCGGCCTGTACCACGGCGGCCGGCGCTATGAAGTGCGCTTTGAAGACCTGGCCGATTTCAGCCTGCCCGCGGTCAGTGCCGCCGAGCGTGAAGGGCAATTGCACACCGCCATGCGGGCCTATGTGGCGCGGCTGGAAACGCTGGTCCGGCAAGCGCCCTACAACTGGTTCAACTTCTATGACTACTGGGCTGATGACAGGCCGCACTGAACACCCCATCGAGCGCCCCACCGAGCGCCGCAGCGTGCCTGCGTTGCTGGCGTTGCTGGCGTCGCTGTCAACGCTGGCATTGGGGCTGGCCACGCCGGCCTGGGCCGCCTTCGATCTGGCGACGCTGAGCGGCCTGCTGGCACAGAAGAAAACCGCTGCAACCCGCTTCACCGAAGAACGCTTTGTCAGCGGCATCGAAGGCCCGCTGCGCGCCAGCGGCACGCTGACCTTCACCGCGCCAGACCGCTTTGCCCGCCACACGCTGGAACCGCGGCCTGAGAGCATGGTCGTCGAAGGCAACACCGTGACGCTGACGCGCGGCACCCGCGTGCGCCAGATGGCGGTGGACGCGGTGCCCGAACTGACGGCGCTGATCGAAGCCGTGCGTGGCACGCTCAACGGCGACAGCGCGACGCTGCAAAAACACTTCAAGACGAAAGTCGAAGGCAGCGCCGCGCTGTGGACGCTGACGCTGACGCCGCTGGACAGCCGCCTGGCGACACAGGTGCGTGAGGTGAAAATCGCCGGCCAGGGCAGTGACCTGCGCAGCATCGAGCTCTGGCTGTCGGGCGGCGACAGGTCGTTGATGCTGATCGAAGCGCCGCTGAAATGAACGTGCCGCTGCCGGTGGCCACCAGCGCGCCGCTGCCGGCACGCCGGCGCGCCGCCGTGCTGTTGCTGTGGCTGGCGTTGATGGCTGCCGCGGGCTGGCAGATCACGCGCACGGCTTTTGTCGCCGACCTCTCGGCCTTCCTGCCGGCGCAGCCTGATGCGCAGCAGCGCGTGCTCATCGAACAAGTGCAAAGCGGCCTGCCGGCACGCACGGTGTTGATGGCCATTGAAGGCGGCGATGCCTCCGCGCGGGCCGCTGCTTCACGCAAGCTGGCCGCTGTGCTGCGCGGCACGCTGTTGTTCGAGCAGGTCAACAACGGCGACAGCAGCGACTGGCAGGCTGTGGGCACCTGGCTGTTCGACCACCGCTACCAGCTCAGCCCGGCGGTGGACGCGCAACGCTTCACCGCCGCCGGCCTGCGCGACGGCATTGAAGACACGCTGTCGCTGCTAGGCACGCCGGCCGGCAACGCGCTGAAACCGCTGCTCCACCGCGACCCGACGGGCGAGACCCAGCGCATCGCCGAAAGCCTGGTGCCCGCCAACGCGCCGCGCACCGAAGACGGCGTCTGGGTTGCGCGCCAGGGCGGCCGTGCGCTGCTGGTGGCCAGCACGCGCGCTGCAGGGGCCGACCTGGACGCCCAGGCCGCGGCGCTGGCCGGCGTGCGCGCTGCTTTCAAGCAAGTTGCCGCACCCGGCCTGACGCTGAAACTGAGTGGTGCGCCGGTGTTCAGTGTCGACAGCCGCGACACCATCGAAAGCGAGGTTCGCTGGCTGGCCATCGCCGGCACGGTGTTGATGAGCGCGCTGCTGCTGTTGGCCTTTGCTTCGCTGCCGGCGCTGTTGGTGGCGGCGTTGCCGGTGGCCACCGGCGTGCTGGCCGGCATCACCGCGGTGGGCCTGTGTTTCGGCTCGGTGCACGGCATCACGCTGGGCTTTGGCAGCACGCTGATCGGCGAGGCGGTGGACTACGCCATCTACTTCCTCATCCAGGCCCGTGCCCACGGTTGGCGGGCCTGGGTGGCCAGCGGTTGGCCCACCGTTCGCCTGGGTCTTCTGACGTCGGTATGCGGCTTTGCGGCGTTGGTGTTTTCTGGCTTTCCCGGGCTCGCGCAACTGGGCGTGTTCTCTGTCGCCGGGCTGCTGGGCGCAGCGCTGGCGACCCGGTTTGTGCTGCCCGTGTTGATGCCGAACGGGGCTGCCGGTGTGCGCGGCCAGGGCCCACGCCGGCAGCTCGGCCAGCTTGCGGCCTGGGCCGTGCGCGGCCTGCCGCGCTGGCGCTGGCCGCTGCTGGCTTTGGCTGCGCTGGCGCTGGCGGTGGTGTTGCAGCGCGGCGACCTGTGGCGGGGTGAGCTCAGTGCGTTGAGCCCGGTGCCGCAGGCCGCGCTGGCGCTGGACGCCAGCCTGCGCGCCGAGCTTTCGGCCGGCGATGCGCGCGCTTTGGTGGTGGTGCAGGCCGCCGATGCCCAGGCCACGCTGCGGTTGGCGGAAACCACGCTGGCCCGGCTGGCGCCGCTGGTCGAAAGCGGTGCCCTGGGCGGTGTCGACAGCGTCACCCGCTGGCTGCCCAGCCAGGCCACTCAACTTGCCAGGCAGGCCAGCCTGCCCGATGAAAACACGCTGCGTGCGGCCCTCGCGCAAGCCACGCAGGGCGGGCCGCTGAAGGCCGAAAGGCTGGCGCCCTTTGTGGCCGATGTGGCCGCCGCGCGCAGCTTGCCGGCCATCACCCCCGCGGCATTGCGCGGCAGCGCATTGGCACCGCTGGTCGACGCGTTGCTGCTGCAGCGCGCCGACGGCAGCTGGGCCGCGCTGCTGCCATTGCAGCCGGCGGGCGCCAAGCTCGACACCCCGGCCGTGCGCGCAGCATTGCAAGACCTGCCCGGTGTGCAGACGCTGGAAATCGGCGCCGAACTTTCGCGCCTGTACGCGCGCTACCTGCACCAGGCGCAAGCCCAGGCGCTGCTGGGTGCCTTGGGCGTGGTGGCGTTGATGGCCTTGTCGCTGCGTTCACGGCCGCGGCTGCTGGCGGTGTGCCAGCCGCTGCTGCTGGCGGTGCTGTTGACGCTGGGCGGGCTGGCAGCGCTGGGTGTCAGCCTGGGCATCCTGCACCTGGTCGGGCTGCTGCTGGTGGTGGCGGTGGGTTCGAACTACGCCTTGTTTTTTGACCTGCTGGCGCGCCAGGCCAGTGCTGGCCAGCCTTTGGACCACGACACGCTGGCTTCGCTGCTGCTGGCCAACATCACCACCGTGATGTCGTTCGGGCTCATCGCGTGTTCGGCCATTCCGGCACTGTCGGCCATCGGCCGCGTGGTCGCGCCCGGCGCGCTGCTGGCGCTGGTGCTGGCCGCGGCGTTTGCACCACGGCCGAGCGCCAGGGCCGCGTGACAAAATTCAGGGCCCTGCCCGCCGACCGTCCGGCGCCCGTCCGCTGCTTGCACATGCTGCCCCAGAACCCCGTCGCCCTGCCCCAGCCCAGCCCGTGGCCGATGCCGCCCCTGGTCGGCGCCAGCCTGGGCCTGCACGCCGCCGCGGCCGGCGCGGCGCTGCTGTGGCCCGAGGCCTGGCCGTGGTCGGCCGGCGCGGTGCTGGCCAACCACCTGGCGCTGGCTGGCGCCGGGCTGTGGCCGCGCAGCACGCTGCTGGGCCCGAACCTGCGCCGCCTGCCGGCTGCGGCCACGGCACGCGGTGAAATCGCACTCACCATCGACGACGGGCCCGACCCCGAAGTCACCCCCGCCGTGCTGGACCTGCTGGCTGCACAGGGCGTTCACGCCACGTTCTTCTGCATTGCCGAGCGGGCGCGCGCACAGCCGGCGCTGCTGCGGCGCACCGTTGCCGGCGGCCACAGCGTGCAAAACCACAGCCACCACCACCGCCACTACTTTTCGCTGTTAGGCCCCAGGCGGCTGGCACGCGAAATCGGCGATGCGCAAGCCCTGTTGGCCGACATCACCGGCCAACGCCCGCATTGTTTTCGCGCCCCGGCCGGCCTGCGCAACCCGCTGCTGGACCCGCTGCTGCACCGCCTGGGCCTGCACCTGGTGAGCTGGACGCGCCGCGGCTTCGACACCCGCGAGGCCGACCCGCAGGTGGTGCTGGCGCGCTTGATCGGAACCGGCCAGCGCACGCTGGCCGCCGGCGACATCCTGCTGCTGCACGACGGCCACGCGCGCCGCAGCGCCAGCGGCCGTGCCGTGCTGCTGGACGTGCTGCCGCCGCTGCTACAGCGCTGCCGCGCAGCCGGCCTGCAGCCGGTGACGCTGGCCGCTGCGGTGCCCCCGCGCCGTGCATGAAACGCGACGCCCTGCCCCGGCAGCGCCGCCGCGCCCGCAGCGGCCGACGTCGCCTGGCGCGCGCTGCGCCAAGCTCAGCGCGCGGGGTGATTGGCCTGCGACACCGTCGCCAGCCTGGGCGTGCCGCACGGCGTCGATCAGACCGCGCAAGACGACTTGCTGCACCGCGTGCGGGCCGGTTCATGGCCGCATGGGCGGCGCTGCCGCAAGGCCTGGGTTGTGTCGTCAAGGCCATGCCCATGCGCAGGGCAGACCCTTGGCCAAGCTGCTGCTGGTGACCGATCTGCACACCGCGATGCAGACCCCCGCATGAAGCCGCTGGCAGTCACCGACTACACGCTGGTCAGCGCATTGGGCGCCGGCCGCGCGGCCACGGCGACGGCTTTGCAGGCCGGGCGCAGCGGGCTGCTGCGCCAGCGCTTCGAGACCGCCGACATCGACACCTGGCTGGGCGTGGTGGCCGGCAGCGATGAAGTGCGGCTGCCCACGGGCCTGGAACTCTTCGACTGCCGCAACAACCGCATCGCCCAGATGGCGCTGCAGGCCGACGGCTTTGCCGCCCGCGTTGGCCAGGCCGTCGAACGCTGGGGCGCGGCGCGCGTGGGGGTGTTTTTGGGCACCAGCACGTCGGGCATTTTGAGCACCGAAAGTGCCTACCGGCAGCGCGCTGTGGTGCAGGGGCAGGCCGGCGGCGCCTTGCCAGCCAGCCTGCACTACGGTCACACCCACAACACCTATTCCGTGGCGCGTTATGTGCGTGCCGCGCTGGGCTTGCAGGGGCCGGCCAGCGTGGTGTCCACCGCCTGTTCGTCCAGCGCCAAGGTGTTTGCGTCGGCGCAGCGCTTCATCGCCGCGGGCTTGATAGACGCCGCGGTGGTGGGCGGTGTTGACAGCCTGTGCATGACGACGCTGTACGGCTTCAAGTCGCTGGAACTGGTGTCTGCCGACATCTGCCGGCCCTGGGACGCGCACCGCAACGGCCTTTCGCTGGGCGAAGGCGCGGCCTTTGCGCTGCTGCAACGTGAAGCCGAAAACGCCGCCGGCTGGCTGCTGGGCTGTGGCGAAAGCAGCGACGGCCACCATATGAGCAGCCCCCACCCCGAAGGCGCAGGCGCGGCGCTGGCCATGCGCGGTGCATTGGCCCAGGCGCGCCTGCAGCCGGCCGACGTGGACTATCTGAACCTGCACGGCACCGGCACGCCGGGCAACGACGCTGCCGAAGCGGTGGCCGTGCACGCCGTGTTCGGCGCCGGCCTGCCTTGCAGCAGCACCAAAGGCCACACCGGCCACACGCTGGGCGCGGCCGGCGGGGTCGAAGCCGCCATCGCGCTGCTGGCGCTGCAGCACGGCTTCATGCCCGCGGGCTTGAACGTGCAGGCGCTCGACCCGGCGCTGCATGTGAACTACCTGCACGGTGTGCGCAATGGGCGTGAAGGCACGCTGCAGGTGGTGGCCAGCAACAGCTTTGGCTTCGGTGGCAGCAACGCCTGCCTGCTGTTCGGATCGGCCGTGGGCACAGCAGCATGACGCTCGAAGTGCACGTCATCGGCATCGGCCTGCTGGGCCCCGGTTTGCCCAGTTGGGCGCTGGCGCAAGCGCTGCTGTGCGACCCCGCCGGCTGGCACACCACGGCCACCGTGGTGCCGCCACCGGGGCGCCTGCCGGCCACCGAACGCCGGCGCGCCGGCACGCTGGTGAAGGCTTCGCTGGTGGTCGCCGACGAAGCCGTGACGGGTGCGGGTGCCGGTACGGGTGAGCATGCGGGTGCCGGTGCAGATGAAGGCGCCGGCGTCGATGTCGCCACGCTGGCCACGGTCTTCACCTCATCCACCGGCGACCCGCTGAATTGCCACCTGCTGTGTGAAGCGCTGGCGCTGCCGCAGCGGGCGGTGTCGCCGACACGCTTCACGAATTCTGTGCACAACGCGCCGGCGGGCTATTGGCATATCGCCGCGGCTTCGCGCGCGGCTTCCACCAGCCTGGCGGCCTTCGACGCCAGCTTCGGCGCCGGCCTGCTGGAAGCGGCGGTGCAATGCCAGGCGACGCAGGCGCCGGTGCTGCTGGTGGCCTGCGACATGCCCTACCCGGAACCGCTGCACGCGCTGCGCCCGCTGGCCGATGTGTTTGCGGTGGCGCTGCTGCTGGCGCCCGGCGGTGGCCGTTTGCTAACGTTGAAACTTGACGGTGATGCCACCGACACCCCCTGCAAACACGCCGGGCTGGAAGCCTTGCGCGCCGGCATTCCCGCGGCGCGTGCGCTGCCACTGCTGCAAGCGCTGGCCCACGGCGCAGCGGCGCGGCTGGTGCTGGAAGGCGCACCCGGCCTGGCGCTGCAATTGCACCTGGCTGCCGCATGAACCCCGCCACGCTGGACCACGCCGGCATCGCCCAGCGCATTCCGCACAGCGGGCGCATGTGTTTGCTGCACGCGCTGCAAGCCTGGGACGCCCAGAGCATCCGCTGCACCGCCATCAGCCATCGCGATGCAAACCACCCGCTGCGCACAGAAAACGGCCTGCTGGCGCCGGTGGCCATCGAATACGCGGCGCAGGCGATGGCGCTGCATGGCGGCTTGAATGCGGCCGTCTTCAGTTCGCCCGCTGGCCTGTCGCCCCACCACCGGCCCAGACCCGGCTTCCTGGCCGCCGTGCGCGGCGTGAAAATGCAGGTGCTGCGGCTGGACGATGTGCCAGGCAGTTTGGTCGTTAGCGCGCAGCGGCTGGCCGGCGACGACCGCCAGGCGCTGTACCGCTTCGCCGTGCACAGCGCCGCCGGTGCGCTGCTGGTGGAAGGCCGCGCCACCGTGATCCTCAACACCCAGCCATGACCCACCCCCACCTGAGCGGCAAACGCGCCCTCGTCACCGGCGCCAGCGGCGCCCTGGGCAGCGCCATCGCGCGCCGGCTGGCGGCAGCCGGGGCACACGTGCTGTTGCACGGCCACGCCCGGCCTGACGCCGTGCAGGCGCTGGCCGCGGAGATACAGGCCGCCGGCGGCAGCGCCGAGCCCTGCGTGTTCGACATCACCAGCGACAGCGCCACCGCGGCAGCCGTGGCGCAGATGCTGGCCGGCGGCGCGGTGCAGGTCATCGTCAACAACGCCGGCATCCACGACGACGCGGTGTTCCCCGGCATGAAGGCGGCGCAATGGCACCGCGTGATTGACGTGTCGCTGCACGGCTTCTTCCGTGTCACGCAGCCGCTGCTGCTGCCGATGCTGCGCACGCGCTGGGGGCGAATTGTCAACATCAGTTCGGTGGCCGCGCTGGCCGGCAACCGCGGCCAGGTGAACTACGCCGCGGCCAAGGGCGCGCTGAACAGCGCGACCAAGGCACTCAGCCTGGAAGTGGCCAGCCGCGGCGTGACGGTGAACGCGATTGCGCCGGGCATCATCGATTCACCGATGGCGGCGGCGGCCTTCGACAAGGACACCATCAAACGCATCGTGCCCTGCCAGCGCGCCGGCACGCCGCAAGAAGTGGCCGCGCTGGCAGGCTTTCTGGCCGGGCCCGACGCGGGCTACATCACCGGGCAGGTGATATCCATCAATGGCGGTTTGTATTGACCAGCCCCGTGGCGCAGCAGCTTCACAGCTGCTTGTGAAAGAACGTCGTGGCGCACAAGGCGCCGTCGGGCATCAAGGCGTAGTTCGGCACGCTGCCCACGCGTTGCCAGCCGGCGCGGGCGTACAGCCTTTCGGCATCACCGCCAGTCACGGTGTCCAGCACCAGCACGGTCCTGCCTGCGGCGCGGGCCTGGGCTTCCACAGCCGCCAGCAGCCGCTGCGCCAGACCCTGTCGGCGGGCGCGGCGGTGCACCAGCATCTTCGCAACATCGGCACGGTGGGGCTGGTTGTCGGGCATCGCCAACAGCAACTGCACGGTGCCGACGATGTTTGCGCTTGAATCTTCGGCCACCAGCAGCACCCGTTCACCCTGCGCCACGCCTGCCGCCACGCCTTGCCAGAAGGCCAGCGCCGTGGCCTGCGGCAGGGGCCACATGAAGCTGACCGAAGCGCCACCTTGCACGCAGTCCAACAGCACGTCGGCCAAGGCTTGTACGCTGGCCGCGGCTTCATCGGGGCCCAGGCGGCGCACGCTCACTTCGTCGGTCATGGTGGATGCTCTCCAGCCTCACGGATGTTGCGCAAGATAGCAGCCTTGCCGGCCGCTTGTGGACTCTCGTTCGTGGGCTCTCGTTCGCGTCCCCCGTTCGCATGCCCCTGTTCGCGCGCCCGCGTTCGCATGCGACTTAGCATCGGCCACTTGCTGTCTG
Source organism: Betaproteobacteria bacterium (assembly GCA_031371275.1). Taxonomy (GTDB): domain Bacteria; phylum Pseudomonadota; class Gammaproteobacteria; order Burkholderiales; family Burkholderiaceae_C; genus Rubrivivax. The sequence goes on along the minus strand of JANMJI010000025.1, from coordinate 160 downwards.
AAGTACGCCCATGAAACTCGAGCGCATGGCCCCGGTGGCCGTGGCAGCCCACAGCCTGGCCAGCGCCACTGGCGTCGGCCTGGCCACCCTGCTGCACGCGCTGCGCGAAGGACGGCACGCGCTGGTGCCCAATGCAGTGCCCAATGCAGTGCCCAATGGC
>JANMJI010000361.1:0-20578 GCA_031371275.1 Betaproteobacteria bacterium | reverse complement strand
GTCCAGCGACGGCAGCGGGCTGGCCATCAACCGGGCCTTCAACGATGGCGCCGGCACGGCTTCGGTCGCCACGGGCGGGGCGTCGACGGTGACGCTGGGCATCGCGCAGGCTTATCGCGGCACGACGACGGTGCAGGCCGGGACTTTGGCGCTCGGCATCGACAACGCGATCGCGTCGCTGGGCAGCGTGGTCGTCAACGGCGGCACGCTGGCGCTGGGCACTTCCAATGAAAGCGTGGCAGCGGTGTCGCTGCAAGCGGGCGCCATCACCGGCAGCACCGGCGTGCTGACCAGCGCCAGCAACTACGACCTGCGCAGCGGCACCGTCAGCGCCATTCTGGCCGGCGCGGCCGGTGTCGGCATTGACAAGACCACCGGCGGCAGCGTCACGCTGAGTGGCGCCAACACCTACCCCGGTGCCACCGGCATTGCCGCCGGCACGCTGGCCCTCGGCGCCAACGACGTGCTGCCCAAAGGCAGCAACGTGACCATCAACGGCGGCACGCTGGCCTTGGGCACGCGCACCGACACCGTGGCTGCTTTGTCTTTGCTGGCCGGCGCCGTGACTGGCAGCGGCACGCTCACCGCCACCAGCTACAGCCTGGCCGGCGGCACGGTCGACGGCAACCTGGGCAGCGGCACGCTGACCAGCAGCGGCAGCGTGGCGCTGAACGGCACGGCCGGCGCGACCACCGTGAACATCACCGCCGGCACGCTGACCTTGGGCGCGGCCGACCGGCTGGCAAACACCGCGGCCGTCGCCGTTTCAGCCACCGCAACGCTGGTGCTGGGCGGCAACGACACCGTCGGCACGCTGGCGCTGAACACCAGCAACCTGGGCGGCAGCGGCACGCTCACCGCCACCAGCTACACGCTGGCCAGTGCCAACACGGGCGCCACCGCCAACCTGGGCAGCGGCACACTCACTTCGACTGGCAGCAGCAGCCTGGCCGGCAGCAGCGGGGCTGCCACCGTCAACATCAACAGCGGCACGCTGACACTGGCCGCAGCCGACAGGCTGGCCGACACCGCCGCTGTCAGCGTCGCCAGCGGCGCCACGCTGGCACTCGGCGGCAACGACAGCGTCGGCGCGGTGGCCAACGCCGGCACCATCAACCTTGGCGTTAGCACGCTCACATTGGTCGGCAGCAGTGCCTCCGCGGTATCGGGCACGGGCGCCGTCACCGGCGGCGGCGGTTTGACGCTCAGTGGCAGCGGCGGGCTGACGGTCAGCGGCAGGCTGGGCTACAGCGGGCCGACCAGCATCAACACCGGCACGCTGACCATCGACAGCACCACCACCTTGTCCAGCCTGAGCCTCAACGGTGGCGCCCTGGGCGGCACGGGCAACGTGACGGTGAGCGGGGCCTTCGATGCCACCAGCAACTCGGCCTTCCTCACCGGCACCGGCACGCTGACCACGCGCGGCACCAGCACCGTCAACATGGCCGGCCAGGTGAACGGCCAGTTGCACCTAGATCTGGGCCGAACCTGGGTCAACACCGGCACGCTGAACCTGGGCGGTGACGACCAGCTTCGTTTCGCCCAGAACGGTGGCGCCAACACGCTGAGCAATGCTGCCGGCGGTGTCATCAACCTGGGCAGCAGCGCGTCCGCGCTGGCCAGCACCAACAGCGCCGGCACCGCCACCATCAACAACGCCGGCACGCTGAACCAGACGGCCGCCGGCACACACACATTGGGTGTTGACACTTTCAACAACAGCGGCAGCGTGAACCTGGGCGCCGGCACGCTGGACATCAACAGCACCACCTTCAACCAAAGCGGCCAGATCGCCACCGCCGCCGGCACCACCTTGCAGCGCACGGGCGGCTTCACCAACGCGGCCGGCGGCACGCTGTCGGGCAGCGGCACGATTGCCGTGGGCAGCGGCACGCTGAACAACCAGGGCAGCCTCATCCCGGGTACGGCAGGCAGCGTCGGCACGCTGAACGTGGCCGGCAACCTGGTGCTGTCCAGCGGCACGCTGGCGGTTGACCTGGGGGGCACCGGCGCGGGCGCATCCGACCGGCTGGCTGTCAGTGGCAATGTGACGTTAGGCGGTGTTTTGGCGGCGCAGTTGACGGGCGGCTACAACCCGCTTCTGGCCGACTTCATCGCTCTCGTCACCGCCGGCGGCACGTCGGCGGGCACCTTTGCCAGCACCACGCTGCCCGCCGGTTTCACGGCCGGCTACAGCCTGGCCGCGAATGAGGCGGTGCGGCTGATTTACGCCGGCGCGACCAAGGCCTTCAGCAACGCCGCGGGCGATTTGAACTGGGCCACGCCGGCCAACTGGGGCGGCGCGTTGCCAGGCACTGGCGACAGCGCGCTCATCAGCGCCGGCTTTGCGGTGGCGCACGCCACGGGCACCGACACGGTGGCCGCGCTGACGGTCAGCGGCGGCAACGCGCTGGCGGTGTCGGGCGGGTCGCTGACGGTCAACGGCGCCACTTCGCTGGGCGGCAGCTTGAGTGTGTTGGGCAGCGGCGTGGCCAGCCTGGCCGGCGGTGTCAGCGGCGGCGGCAGCGTGGCTGTGTCGGGCGGCACGCTGACGCTCGCCGGTGCGTCGGGCTTTGCGGCGCTCAGCCTGACGGGCGGCCAGATCAACGGCGCCGGCAGCCTGACGGTGAACGGCAGTTTCGCGCGCAGCGGCGGCGCTCTGGGCGGCGGCTTTGGCAGCATCAGCCTGACGCAGGCCAGCGGCGCGCTGGCGCCCGGGGCCTTGAGCGCCGGCAGCGTGGCGCTGAACACCCTGGACGCTGCGGCGGCCCTGCAGGTCAGCGCGCCGCTCGTGGCCAGCGCCGGCGACCTGGTGCTGAACGCCGCCGGCAGTCTGGTCGCGGGCGCCAGCCTGTCAGGCCAGCATGTGCTGCTGACGGCCGGCCGCGGCGTGGCGTTCAGCGGCCTGGGCAGTGCCGCCGCCACCGCCGCCAGCGGCGACGCCATCGTCATCAACGCCGGCAACGGCCCGTTCACCAACAACGTCGGCGCGGCGGTGTTGAACACCACCGGCGCGGCACGCTGGCTGGTGTATTCGGCCAACCCCGGCAATGACACCGTGGGCGGGCTGGCCACCACCTTCCGCCAGTACAACGCCAGCTTTGGCAACACCCCGCCGGCGGGCAGTGGCAACGGCCTGTTGTACAGCCTGGCACCGGCGCTGACGGTGGCTTTGCAAGGCGTGGTCAACAAGGTCTACGACGGCAGCACCACGGCCACCCTGGCGGCCGCCAACTACAGCGTGGCGGGTGCGCGGGCCGGTGATGCGGTGGTGCTGAACAACCCGGCCGCGGGTGCGTACAGCAGTGCGGCAGTGGGCACTGGCAAGACCGTGCAGGCCAGCGGCATCGTGGCCACGGCCAGCGACACGGCGCTGGGTTATCCGGTCTATGGCTACGCCTTCAACAGCACCGCCAGCGCCGCGCTGGGCACGGTCACGGCAGCACTGTTGACGTACACCGCCGCGCCGGCCACCGCGGCTTCGGCTTCGGCACTGCCGACCTTGACGGGCAGCGTGCTGGGCCTGGTGGTGGGCGACACCCTGGCCAACGCCACCACCGGCACGCTGGCGTGGACAACACCGGCCACCAGCGCCAGCCCGCCCGGCCGCTACGCCATCAACGGCAGCGGCCTGTCAGCGCTGAATTACAGCTTTGCGCAGGCGGCGCTGAATCCATCGGCGCTGACCCTCACCGCCGCGCTGGACCCGCCACCCGACCCGGTGGCCAGCATCACCAACAGCGCCTTCAGCGCGGGCCTGGCGCAGGTGCAGGTGGCGCTGGCCATGTCCAGCCCCACCGAAGGCCGCGTGCTGGACGTGACGCCGGCACTGTCGGGCAGCGCGCAGGCGGCGCCGGGTGCGGCGCCCAGCTTTCGCGCGCTGAACTTTGCACTGCTGCCGCGCGACGAAGTGCAGTCGCTGCTGGCGGCGCGCGACAAGTTCAAGAAGCAGACCTTCTCCAAAGGTCTGTTCAAGCTGGAACAAGACCCCACCCTGGCCGATGTGCGGCCGTGCAAGAGCGAAGCCGAACTGGACAGCGGCAACTGCCTCATCACCGAGGCGCTGAAGCAGGCCCTACAGACGGTTGCCGCGCGCGCCGGGGCCAGCCCGCGCCAGCCCGAACGGCGCCGGATCAAACAGGCGGCGCTGCCCAACATCGAACGCAAGCTGGCTTTGCTGATAGGCATCAACAGGTACAGCGACAAGCGGGTGCCCGAACTGACAGGATCGGTGCTGGACGCGCGTGCCGTGGGCGCCATGCTGGAAACGCGCCTGGGCTACGAAACCACGGTCGTCGAAGACGCCAGCCGCGAAGGCATCATCCGTGCCTTCAACAAGCTGGCGCTGCAAGCCCAGGCCAATGATTCGGTCATCGTCTATTACGCCGGCCACGGCGAAGTGGTGGCTGCCGCCGGCACCAGCACCGGCTACTGGCTGCCCGCCGATGTCAACCCCGACGAGCCCGCAAGCTGGTTGTCTAACGCCGATATTGCACGCATGGTGCTGGCCATCGGCTCGCGCCAGTTGCTGTTGATTTCCGACAGCTGCTATTCGGGCACGCTGGCCGGCGGTGAACAGGTCCAGGTCGACCAGAAAACCGATGCCACGGAGCTGCTCAAGCGCCGCGCCGCGGTGGTCATGTCTTCGGGTGGCAACGAGCCCGTGGCCGACGAAGGCCGTGAAGGCCATTCCTTCTTCGCCTGGCATTTGCTGCGTGCGTTGCAAGGGCTGGACCAGTGGCAGGTGGGCAGCAATGTCTTCGAGCGCGTGCGCGCCGCGGTGGTGGCCGAAAAATTCCCGCAGACACCGCAGTACGGCGCTTCACGCCCGGCCGGCCACCAGGGCAACACCGACTATCTGTTCGAGCGGCGCGAGTTCGAGTTGCAGACGCGGTAACGCTGGCTGGCGCGCTGTTCAGCCCGCTCTTTCGGGCCGGCCAAGCAGCGCGATGCCCGCACACAGCAGCCCGGCCAGCAGCCCGCTGGCGTGGGCCAGCGGGGCGGTGGCGATGTCCCAGCCGCCGCCCGTGCGCAAGGGTGGCCCCCAGGGCTGTTCCAGCACCACCTTCAATACCAGGCCGGCCATCACCGCCGCGCCCAAAGCGCGGCGCCGGCCGCTGTCGCGCACCAGCAGCCACAGCGCCGCCACTGCGACGCCGGCGTGCAGCACGCCCGACAGCCCGCCGTAGTGCAGCAGCGCGGGTTGCACGGCCAGGCCGGACTGCGTCAGCGGCCAGGCGGCCAGCCAGGCGGCGGCAGCGGCGGCCGGCAAGCGCGCGGCCAGGCCCAACGCGGCGACCACGGCGGCGCCCAGCAGGTTGGCGCCCAGGTGCAGCGCGCTCCAGTGCACAAAGGCGGCGCTGAAGGCACGCCAGGGCTCGCTGCTGGCCAGCGCGGGCTGCCAGTCCAGCAACGGGGCGGGCAGCCACCAAGCCAGCAACGAGGCCGCAGCGAAGGCCGCTGCCAGCCGCCACCACCAGCGGCTGGGGCCGTTCAAGGCCGGCTCAGGCAAACACGGCCCGCCACAACGCCAGCACGGCGTCGCGCGGCGTGGCCAGGCTTTGCGGGTCGAACTGCGTCGGCTGCTCATCCAGCCGCGCACGGTGCTGGGCGCGGCGCAGTTCGCGGTAAGCATCGGCCGCCGCACTGCCGACGCCGGCGGGCAGCAGGCCGGCCACTTCAGCGCGCTGCAGCAGCGCAATGTTGCCGGCGTTGTCTTGCAGCGGCGGGTGGGCGCGGCTGTGCGCGAGCACCAGATATTGCACGGCAAACTCCACGTCCATCATGCCGCCAGGGCTGTGCTTGACATCGAACTTGCCCGCCGGCACCGGCCGCGCAGCGCGCACTTTCTCGCGCATGCCACGCACTTCTTCGCGCAGTGCCGCGGCGTCGCGCGGGGCCGTCAACACCGCGCGGCGGGTGGCCTCGAAACGCGGCCCCAGGCTGGCCGCGCCGGCGGCAAAACGGGCCCGCGTCAGTGCCTGGTGTTCCCAGGTCCAGGCGGTGTTGCTGCCGCGGCCGTCCTGGTAGCGCTCATAGGCTGCGATCGACGTCACCAGCAGGCCTGAATTGCCGTTCGGCCGCAGCGCGGTGTCGATGTCAAACAACTCGCCGGCGGCGGTGCGCAGCGTCAGCCAGGGGATGAGCTTGCGCACAAAGGCGCCGTAGATTTCCTGCGCCTGCTGGCGTCCTTGTTCGGTCTGGGCTTCGTCGCTGTCGTCGTAAACGAAGACGACATCGAGGTCGCTGCCATAGCCCAGTTCCAGCCCGCCCAGCTTGCCGTAGGCGATGACGGCCAGCCCGGGCTGGGGGCGGTGGCGCTGCTTCAGCCGCGCCCAGGCCCAGCGCACGGTGATGCCCAGCAGCGTGTCGGCCAGCGCTGAAAGATCATCGGCCACTTGCTCCACCGTCAGCCGGCCTTCCACGTCGCGCACCAGGGTGCGAAAGACCTCGGCATGGTGGGCGCGGCGCAGCGTGTCGAGCAGCTTTTCTTCGTCGTCTTCGCCCGCCCGCTGCCAGCCCGCCACACGGTCTTCCATCTCGGCCGTGAACGCGGCGCGGTCAAACCGCTGTTGAAGCAGCCTTTCATCGGCCAGCTCGTCAATCACACCCGGATGGCGCATCAAATACTGCATCGGCCAGCGCGCCAGGCCGAGCAGACGCAGCAGGCGCCTGTGGACCTCGGGCCGCTCGACCAGCAGCGCCAGATAGTTTTCACGCCGCAGCAGGGGTTCGACCCAGTCGATGAAACGCAGCGCGCCGGTGGCCGAGCAAATGCCCTGCGCCATGGCCAGCGCGGTCTTCTGTATCAAGCGGCCCAGGCGCATGCGGCTGTCGTCGCGCAAGGCCTGCACACGCGGGTGCATGGCCCAGGCGCGCACGCGTGCGGACAGTTCTGGTGGCAGGCGTTCCAGCAGCGCTTCGCTGTCGATGGGCAAGGGCCCGGGGCCGCAGCCGCGGCACGGGCCGCGGGCGCCGCTGAAACCGCTTTCGGCCGCCGCGCTGCCCTGGCCTTCGTGCAGCAGCGCGTCGAATTCGGCGGCCACCAGTTCCCGCACTTCCAGCAGCCGGCTTTGCAGCGGGCAAGGCCCGGCGGGCAGGGCACCGGGTTCGAGCAGGCCCAGGCTGCGCGCTATCCACAGCAGGTCTTCGTCAGCGGTGGGCAGCAGGTGGGTTTGCTGGTCGTCCAGGAACTGGATGCGGTGTTCCACGCGGCGCAAGAACGTATAGCCCGCAGCCAGTTTTTGCGCCGTATCGGCCTTCATCAGCCCGCCGCTGGCCAGGCGTTGCAGGCCACTCAGCGTGCTGCGCGTGCGCATCTCGGGGAACTGGCCGCCGCGCACCACCAGCATCAGCTGCACCGTGAATTCGATCTCGCGTATGCCGCCGCGCGACAGCTTCACGTCATTCGCGCGCTCGGGCCTGCCGGCAGCGCGGCGCTGGGCTTCGTCGCGTATCTTGCGGTGCAACTGGCGCAAGCCTTCAAAGACGCCGTAGTCCAGATAGCGCCGGTAAACAAAGGGCGTGACCAAGGCGCGCAGCGCCAGCGCGCTGCCGCTGGCCACCGCCGCACGCGGCGCCACGACGCGGCTTTTCAGCCAGGCAAAACGTTCCCATTCACGGCCCTGCACCTGCAGGTAATCTTCCAGCATGGCCAGGCTGACCACCGGCGGGCCCGAGTTGCCGTTGGGGCGCAAGGCCAGGTCGACGCGGAAGACAAAGCCGTCTTCGGTGGTCTCGCCGATCAGCGCATACAAGCGCTTGGCCACCAGCGTGAAGTACTCGTGGAAGCTGACAGGGCGCGGGCCGCGGGTTTGCGAAAAATTCTGCGCCGGGTTTTGCGCAGGGCCCTCACCTTCACCGTCGTTTTCGTAGACGTAAATGAGGTCGATATCCGACGACACGTTCAGCTCGCGCGCGCCCAGCTTGCCCATGCCGACGATCCACATTTCCGTGCGCCGGCCCTGGGCGTTCAGCGGTGGGCCATGGCGTTCATCGGCATCGGCCTGGGCTTGGGCCAGTGCCAACTCCAGCGTGGCTTCGGCCAGCGCCGTCATGCTGCGCGTCACCGCTTCAAGCGGCGCGGCCTGCTCGATGTCCAGCACGGCCAGGCGTTCCAGCACCAGCTGCCGCGCCACGCGCAAAGCGCTGCACAGATCACGGCCATTGGTTTGCAGGTGTTGGACCAGCGCTGTGATCTCGGCGCACCCCGGTGCGCCCGGCGGCAGCCAGGGCAGCTCTGCGGCATAGCGGCGGCGAATGCGCTGCACGAAGCGGCTGTGCGCGGCGTCAGCAGACGCTGTCGGCATCGGGGTCCCTCCGGATTGGGTCTTGTCTTGTACTGCGCCACCTTCGAACGGGTGACGGCGTTTGACGAAGTGTCGTCGCCTTCACATCGCCCACTGGCGCAGGGGGGCATGGTGACTGGACGGTCACACCGCACAGGCGGGGGTCGCGTGACGATTTGAACGCGACAATCCAGACATGAAAATCGCCGCCGTACAGATGGTGTCCACCCCCGACTGGGCGCGCAACCGCGACGCTGCCGCCAGGCTCATCGCCCAGGCCGCAGACGCCGGCGCTGCGCTGGTGCTGTTGCCCGAATACTTCTGCCTGCTGGGCCGCAAAGACACCGACAAGCTGGCCTTGGCCGAAAGCCCGGGCAGCGGTCCCATCCAGCAGTTCTTGCAGGGCATGGCGCGTGAACATGGCGTCTGGCTGGTGGGCGGCACACTGCCGATAAGGGCCGACACCAGCGACCGTGTGCTGAACCGCTGCGCCGTCTACGCGCCCGACGGCGTGGCGGCCACGCACTACGACAAGATGCACCTCTTCGCCTACGACAACGGCCGTGAAAGCTATGACGAAGGCCGCACGCTGATGGCTGGCGATGCGCCGGTGGCGTTCCAGACCGGCGCAGGGCCGAACGGTGGCGGGCTTCGCGTCGGCCTGAGCATCTGCTACGACCTGCGCTTCCCCGAGCTGTACCGCGCACTGATGCAGCCGCCCTGCGATGTGCTGTGTGTGCCGTCGGCCTTCACCTACACCACCGGCCGCGCGCACTGGGAACTGCTGCTGCGCGCCCGTGCCATCGAGAATCAATGTTATGTGTTGGCCGCAGCCCAGGGCGGCACGCATGAAAACGGCCGCCGCACCTGGGGCCACACGGTGGTCATCGACCCCTGGGGCGAGGTCTTGCAGGTGTGGCCCGAAGGCGAAGGTTTTGTCGTTGCCGAGGTCGATGCCGCGCGCCTGGCTCAGGTGCGCCAGCAACTGCCGGCTCTGGCCCACCGGCGTTTGTAGGGGGCTTGAGGCGAAGGCCTTGAACCAGACTGTCAAACGCAACGCCGAGCGCTTTCCGCCCGCCTTCACGTTCCGGCTGAACGCCGATGAGCAGCAGGCTTTGAGGTCACGGTTTGTGACCTCAAACGACACTGGCCGCGGTGGCCGGCGAGCCGCCCCATCGGCTTTGCTGCCAACCTGACTGAAAAGTGAAGCGACGGCAGCGGCGGCTCTGCGCGGCTGCCCAGGCCGCTACCGCAGCCCAAACATCATCCGCCGAGCCAGCCAACCTTTCAGCGGCGGCAGGGCCTGCAGCGCGGCCAGGCCCAGGCCGCGCGCGGCGGCGGCGCCGGGCAGTTGCCAGGTGAAGCTGCGGGCCAGGAAATCGGTGGTGGCGATGGTCGCCCAGCGGTCGGCAGCGCGGGCCCATTCCACCTGCTTCAAGGCGCTGTCCAGGTTGCTCGCCCAGCGCAGCGTGGCCACCAGTTGGTGGGCGTCGCGCAGGCCCAGGTTCAGGCCCTGGCCGGCCACCGGGTGCAGGGTTTGCGCGGCGTTGCCGATGCGCACCGTTCTGCCATCGACCAGCGTGCGTTCTGCGTTCAGGCCCAGCGCGAAGTCTTTCAGCGGCGACAGCGCCACCAGGCGCCCCGCGGCCGGCGGGAAGACCGTGTTCAGCACCGCCAGGCGCTGCGGCGCATCCAGTTCGCGCACCGGGTCATCGCCAGCGCCCACACACCACACCAGCGCGGCGCGCGCGCGGCCATCAGCGCCTGCTTGCAGCGGCAGCAGCGCGGCCGGGCCGTGGCGGGTGAAGCGCTCGAAGGCCATGCCCGGTGTGGCACCTTCCAGCGTGGCCGTGCCGACCCATGCTGTTTGGGCGTAAGCCTTGGTCACCGGCTTGCTCGACTGTTCAGCAAACAGGCCACCCTCGGCGACCACGGCGAGGTCGAAACGCTCAGCGATGCCGGCGTCTATTTCGACGCCATTGCCCGCTGGTTTCAGCGCCGCCACCGGCGTGCCAAAGCGCGTGTGCAAACGCCCCGGTTGCTGCGCCGCCAGCGCCAGCCATGCGGCCTGCAGCGGCGCCAGCAGGTGGCCGTAGGCGAGCACGGCGCCCAGCTGCGGCACACCCAATTCGCTGGCTTGAAGCCGTACTTCGGCGCGGCCCCAGGAAGGTGGCTGCTGCGACACATGGACTTCGGTGATGGCCTGCGCCGCCGCGGCCGGCCAGGCGCCCAGGCGCTGTAGAAACTGCACGCTGCCCAGGCTCAAGGCCAGGGTGCGCGGGTCGGCGGCCACATCACGTTCCAGCGGGCGGGCGTCGAAAAGCGTGATCTGCGCATGCGGCAACAGCCTGGCCGCGTGCAGCGCCAAGGCCAGCCCCACCGGGCCAGCGCCCACCACTGCAATCTGCCAGGCTGTTGTCGTCATTGCTCACACCCCTGCCGCGTATTATTCGCCGCATCATCCCCGCAGGAGTCTGGCCATGTCGTTGATGGACTTCATCAAGAAACAGTTCATTGATGTGCTGGAGTGGACGGAGACCGGGGACGGCACCTTGGCCTTCCGCTACCCGATGTCGGGCAATGAAATTCAATACGGCGGCAGCCTGACGGTGCGCGAAAGCCAGATGGCGGTGTTCGTCAACGAAGGCCAGGTGGCCGATGTCTTCGGCCCCGGCATGCACAAGCTGACGACGCAGACGCTGCCGGTGCTGACGTACTTGCAGAACTGGGACAAGCTCTTTCAAAGCCCCTTCAAGAGCGACGTTTATTTTTTCAGCATGCGCCAGCAGCTGGACAGGCGCTGGGGCACGACACAGCCAGTGACCATACGCGACAAGGACTTTGGCGCCGTGCGGCTGCGCGCCTTTGGCAACTACGCCTATGCGATTGCCGACGCCAAGCTCTTTCACACCAGCGTCAGCGGCACGCGCGAGCGCTACACCGTGGAAGACCTTGACGGCCAGTTGCGTGGCTTGATGCTGCAACACATCAGCGACGCGGTGGCGCAAAGCGGCGTGCCCTTTCTGGACCTGGCCGCCAACCAGATCGAATTTGCCAAGCAGCTGCAGGAAGCCACCGCGCCCGCATTCACCAAGCTGGGCCTGGCGTTGGTGAGCGTGACGGTGCAGAACGTCAGCCTGCCCGAAGAGCTGCAAAAGATACTGGACCAGAAGATCGGCATGGGCATGGTCGGCGGCGACATGGGCAAGTTCATGCAGTACCAGACGGCCCAGGCGATTCCGAAATTTGCTGAAGGCGCGGGCGGCGGTGGTGGCATTGCCGGCGATGCGATGGGCCTGGGCGCCGGTGTGGCGCTGGGCCAGGTGATGGCGCAGCAGTTGGGCCAGGGTCTGCAAGCCGCGCCCGCAGCGGCGGCCGCGGCTGCTGCTGCTGCTGTAGGCCTGAAGCCTGATGAGGTGATGGCGACGCTGGAAAAGCTGGCCGACCTGAAGGCCAAGGGCATCTTGACCGAAGAAGAGTTCACGTCGAAGAAGGCCGAGTTGCTGAAGAAGCTGGTCTAAGCCGCTGCGGTGGCTACGTCCCCGCAGCGCGCTTATCGCGCGGCCTGCCCGAACTGCGGCGCCCCGGTTGAATTTGCTTCGGCGGCTTCGGCCAGTGCGGTGTGCAGCTTCTGCCGCAGCACGCTGGTGCGCGACGGTGGTGCGCTGCGCCGCATCGGTGTCAGTGCCGAGCTGTTTGATGACCATTCACCACTGCAATTGGGCGTTAGCGGCACGCGGCAAGGCATTGCGTTCACGCTGGTCGGCCGGCTGCAATACGGCTATTCATCAGGCCCCCGGGCTGCGGCTTCACCTTCGCCACCCCCCGAGGGGGCCGCAGCGCCGAGCGGCAAAGCCGCATCGGCATTGGACGGCACCTGGAACGAATGGCATGCGCTGTTCGACAACGGCCCGAATGAGCAAAGATCGGCGTGGTTGAGCGAGGACAACGGCGCCTACGTGATCGCGTTTGATGCGCCCTTGCCCGCCGATGCACCCGCCGATGCACCGGCGCTGGACAGCCTGCAAGCCGGCGCCCGCGTGCTGGCCGACGGCCGCGCCTGGGACGTGGCCTCGGTGGTGCGCGCCAAGCTGATTGCCGCGCAGGGCGAGCTGCCTTCGCCGCCGCGCCTGCAAGGCGAGTTCACCGTCATCGACTTGCGCAACAACGCCGGTGAAGTGGCCACCTTGGATGGCAGCAACCCGCAGCAGGTGGGCTGGTCGGTGGGCCGCAGCGTGCTGCTGTCTGAATTGAAGCTGCAAGGGCTGAAAGATAACGCCGATAAAACACTGACTGCCCGCGGTGTGGAATGCCCCAGTTGCGGCGCCGCGCTGGAAGTGAAGCTGGCCAGTACCCAAAGCCTGAGCTGCCACCAGTGCAACGCGGTGGTCGATGTGTCGCAAGGTGTGGGCACCGACCTGGCGCACTACCAGCAGAACAACGCCGGCGTGTCGGGCGCCGAGCCTCAGTTGCCGTTGGGCAGCACGGGCACCTTGGCTTTGGGCGGCCCGCCGCTGCCGTGGCAGGTGGTGGGCTATCAAGAGCGTTGCGATGTGCCGGCAACGGCCGAAGACGAGACCAGCTTCTGGCGCGAATACCTGCTCTACAACTCAATAGCCGGCTTCAGTTTCCTGGTCGACAGCGAAGAAGGCTGGAGCTGGGTGCGCCCCATCACCGGCGCGCCCAGCCTGCGCCAGGGCCAGGCCTTGTCGCAAGCCACATGGCAGGGCGTGACCTACCGCCAACGTTACGAATACGTCGCCAAGGTGACCTGGGTGCAGGGCGAGTTTTACTGGCGTGTGCAGCGCGATGAACAGGCGCGTGTGACCGATTACCAAGGCACCGGCAACAAGGCCCAGGCGCGTTTGTCACGCGAACAGACCGCCGGTGAGGTGACCTGGTCGGCCGGCGAAACCATGGCTACCGCCACCGTGGCCGATGCGTTCGGCATTGCGCCGGCAGCGCGGGCCGCCATGCAGCGCGATGTATCGCCGACCTCGTTCAAGGCCGCGGGTGTGCCCAAGGTGTTGCTGATCGTCATCTTGCTGATCGTCGTGATTGCCGTGCTGTCGCAGTGCGGCAGCGACCGCTGCAGTGACCAGCGCAGCACCTTCGGCGAGGCCAGCGCCGAGTACCAGCAGTGCCGGCGCAACAGCGGCTCGGGCTACATCGGCGGGCCGGGCGTCAACAGCGGCGGCGGCAGTTTTGGCGGCTGGTCCAGCGGCGGCGGTGGGCACAAGTGATGCCGCCCGCAAGCAACAAGTGACAGACACTAACTTTGAAGGAGCACTGACATGATGGGAATCGAATGGCTCCAGCCCGGCATCTTTGTCGGCTCGGCCCTGTTTGCGCTGTTGGGCGTGGCCGTGTTCTGGCTGTGCTTTGTGTTGATAGACAAGCTCACGCCCTACCACTTGTGGGAAGAAATCGTAGAGAAGAAAAACACCGCGCTGGCCATCGTGGTCGGTGCGATGTGCATTGCCATCGGGCTGATCGTCTCGGCCGCGGTACACGGCTGAGCGCCGGGCGCGGGCCTCAGGAATAGGTTTCCCAGGCCCGCCGTTCGGGGTGGTCCAGGTGCGGCAAATGGTTGTAGCTGAGCAGCATGTGCCGCTTGGGCGTGAAGGCGAATTCGGTCAACGCGCTGTTGCGTATGCGCAGGTTCAGCTCGATGGTGGTGTGGGCAGGGGTGCCCAGCACCTGGCCGACGGCGGTGGCAATCGGCCCGCCGCTGCTGACCAGCAACACGTGGCCTTGGTGCTGCTGGCGCACATGGTCCAGGGCGCCGTTCACACCGGCCACGAAGGCGGTGTAGCTGGGCATGCCCTCGGGTTGTGTGCGCCCGGCCATCCAGGCTTGCAGGCCGTCGCGCAGCGCGCGAAAGTGCTCTCGGTAGGCCTGCGGCGTATCGGGTTTGGGCAATGCTTCACTGCGCACGGCGCGCACCACGGCGTGGCTGTCGTATTCGTTCAGGCCCGGCCATTCCAGCGCCGCAGGCAGCGTGCCGCCAAAGCCTTGTGCGATGCCGGCCAGCGACTGCACATGCCGGCGCAGCGTGCCGCGCAGCACAGCCTCGAAGCTGATGCCGCGCTCGGTAAACCAGCGCCCCAGCGCCTGGCATTGGCGCGTGCCCAGTGCGCTGAGCTGGTCGTAGTCGGCCGCGCCAAAACTGGCCTGGCCGTGGCGCACAAGGTAGAGCGTTCCCATGGCTGCACATTGTCACGGCCGGCGCTGAATGCGGCTGTCGCCGCGGCGACCCGGCGCATCAGAACGCATCCAGACGCACCTTGGGCGGCTGTCTATTGCGCGTTCAAGCGGCTCGCCGGCACTGCCACGTAGATGCTGCTGCCCGGCGTGCGCCACTGCAGCTGCATCACCGCGCCACCGGTGCTTTCGTAGTACTCCAGCGTGATGCTGACGCGCTGCCCGGCGCTCAGATTGATGCTGGCCGAGGTGTCGGTGGTGGGCCCATGGTCGGTCCAGTTGTTGATGCGCAGGGTGCCGCCCACCCACAGCCGCACGCCGTCGTCGCTGATGGTGCGAAAGCGGTAGTTGCCGTTGCTGGGCACGGTGACGGTGCCGGTCCAGCGCACCGAGAAGCCGTCGGCAGGCACGCCGGCGCCGGGCGCGCCGTCGCCCCAGTCGAAGTTCACCGCTTCGGTGCGCACCAGCAGCGGCGGGCCCGCCAGTGCCGTGCCGGCGTAGTAGCTGCCGCGCAAGCCGGTGCCACTGGCGGCGGGTGGCGCAATGCCGGCCTCGTCGCCGCCAATCTCGCGCAGGAAGGCGGCCAGGCTTGTGACATCGGCCGCCGCCGCACCCAGCCCGGCATGGGCGTTGATGGCCGCTTCCAGCGTCGCCGCCGAGCCGTCGTGCAGGTAGGGCGCAGTGGCCCACACATCGCGCAGCGTGGGCACGTCGATGCCCGTCAACGGGCCGTTGAGCCGCAAGCCGCTGCTGGGCTTGAGGGTGCCGATGTCGGCCGGGTTGTCGATGTCGCTGCGCGTGAAGTTGGCGCCGCCGTGGCACGCTGCGCAGTTGAAGTTGATGAACAACTGCTTGCCGGCGCCAGCGGCGGTGCTCAGCGTGCTGGCGCTGGGCCGGAAGGGGCTGGGGTCGAAGCTGGCCAACGAGCCGACGTAGGCCGCCAGCGCGTCCAGGTCGGCAGAGATGCCGGCCTTGGCGTCGCCCAGTGGCTGGCTGCGCGTGCCGGTGTTGAATTGCGCATCGGTCATCAAACCGGTGCCGCCTGCCAGGGTGCGGATCTGGCCTTCAAAGTCTTGCACTTCGTCGAAATTGTTGCTCCAGTGCAGCCGGCCCTGGGCTCCGGCGCGGCCACGCAGGCTGATGGTGTTGCGCAGGCCCTCGCCTTGTGATCGCAGGTCCCACACACGCCCGTCTTGGCCACCGTCGTTGTGGCAGGTGGCGCAGCTCAGGTAGCGGTCGCGCGCCAGCCGGGTGTCGCGAGCGTCATAGAAAAACTGCTTGCCTTTGAGCACGCTGGCGCTGAGCTGTTCGGTGGCCACCGTGGCCAGCGTGGCCACGGCCGGGGCCGACGCCATCGACTGTGCGACGAGCGGCGTCAGGTCGAACACGCCCACCGTGCGGTCCATGAAGTTGTGCACGTACAGCGTGCGGCGGTCGGCTGACACCAGCAGCCCTTGCGGCGCGCGGCCGACGTCGATGCGCATGATCTGGTTGCGCTTGTGGGCGTCCAGCACCGCCACCTCGCGGCTGGTTTCAAGCGCGACGAAGACAAACACGCCCAGCGGGTCGAAGGCCGCCGCGCTGGCCACGCTGGCGTTGTCGTGGTCGATGCGGGCGCCCAAGTCCTCGCGTTGGTTGGCGATGTCGATGCGCGAACTGATGGCCCGCACCGTGCTCTGGAAATTCAGCGCCAGGCCGTCGCGTTGCGCGCCGCGCAGGATGTTGTCTTGCTTGCTGGGCACGAAAGCCTGCGTGCCGTCGGGCGAGATCGCCGCCGCGCCCAGGTAGTTGGGGATGCCGCGGCCCTGGTTTTCGGCATCGGGCTTGTCGCTGTGGGCCAGCAACAGCGTGCGCTGGATGGCCATGGTGTCGCTGTTGACGACCACCACTTCGCCACCCGCGCCGCTGCTCTGCACGCTGGTCGTGCTTTCGCCCGGCAGGGGCGGCGTGATGAAGCGCGACACATACGCCGTGCTGCCGTCCGCGGCCACCGCGACATGGCGCGGCTGTTTGCCCACGGCCAGCGTGGCGCTGGTCGCAAAAGTAGCGGTGTTGATCTTCAGCAACTGGCCGCTGGCCTCCAGCACCACCAGCGCCGTGCCGCTGCTGCGCGCCATGGCCATGCCATGCGGCTGTGAACCGCGCGCCAGCGGCAGCGTGCGGCTAACGGTCAAAGTGCTGGCACTGATGACGCTGATAGAAGCGCTGCCCTTGTTGGCCACCCAGACGCTGCCGTCGGCGGCGACGGCCAGCGTGCGCGGGCTGCTGCCGACCGTTATTTCGGCCAGCTTGGCGCGCGTCACGGTATCGAACACCGAGACCGTGTCGTTGTCGGGGTTGACCACCCACAGCCGCGTGTTGGCGCCGGCCCGGGCTTCCAGCATCAGCGCTGCCGACACGGCCGGCGCGTTGGCGGTGGTGGCCAGAAAGACCTGGTGCATGACGGTCTGGCGCTGCACATTGGCCAGGTCGTCTTGCGCCGTGACGGTGACGTAGTACAGGCCGGCCGCAGTAAACACATGGCTGGCGTTGGCGCTGGCAGACGGCGCAGTGGCCGCGCTGCCGTCGCCAAAGTCCCAGCTGTAGAGCACATTGCTGCCGCTGGCGCTGGCCGTGAAACTGGCGCTGGCGCCGGCGGCGGCCGGGGTGGGGGTGGGCGGTGGCGCCAGGGTCAGCGCGCCGCCGGCGTTGACCGTCCAGCTGAAGGTGGCGCTGGCGCTGTTGATGCCGTCGCTGGCCGCCACCGTGACGCTGTAGCTGCCGGCGCTGGTGGGCGTGCCGGCAATGTGGCCGCTGCTGGCGTTCATCACCAGGCCGGGCGGCAGGCCGCTGGCCGCGTAGCTGAGCGTGTCGTTGTTGGGGTCGCTGGCGGTGATCGCCAGATCGACCGCGGTGCCCACCGTGCTGCTGCGGTTGCCGGGTGAGGTGATGACCGGCACCACCGCCGTGTTGAAGGCCGCGGCGACGTTGACGCGCACCATCTTTGCCACCGACGGCACGCCGGCATCGTCAAACACAAACACCATCCAGGTGCCGGGCGGCACGTCTGAAGCGCGGGCCGGGATCTGCACCGACAGCGTCGAGCCCTGGGCGTTGAAGGGCAGTTCGACGAAGCGCTGGTTCATGTTGAAGCCATGCGTCACCGCGCCGGTGGCGACGAAGGTGACGCGCGCAATCGGCCGCCCGCTGCTGACCGTCAGCTGCACCGTGCGGCCCGTATCCACCACGCTGGGCGCGCTGTCGATGACCGGCCGCGCGGCCACGGTGGCGGCGGCGGTAAAAAGGTAGGGCGGGTAGTAAATCTCGCCGTTGGTGTTGTTCTCGGGCCCGGGCGCGCCACCGCCGCCAATCAGCACGGTGGCATCGGGCAGCAGCAGGCCGATGCTGTGGTACAGGCGTGACTTGACGCCCCTGGCGCCCAACGTCCAGGTGCCGGTCTGCGGGTTCCAGGTCTCGACCTCGTAGCCCACGATCGACGGGCTGGCAATTTCGTTGTAGACGCTGCTGCCGCCGCTGGCCAAGACCTGGCCGTTGGGCAGCAAGGTGGCCGTGCCAAGTCGGCGCTGTTTGGCCAACGACGCCGTGGCGGTGACCACTGGCGCGGCGCCATTGATGTCGATGACGATGGCGCCCCTGGAGTTACCGCCGAACTGCAGGATGCGGCCGGGCGCGAACATGGCGGCCGACGAATCGGCGCCGGTATAGGCCGCGCCGAACTGGCTTGACAGGGTGATGCTGCCCGTGCCCGCGGTGGTGATGTAGTACATCTGCCCGACATCGTCGAAGCCGAACACGCGGCCGTCGGGGGCGATGAAGTTGCGTGGGTAATAGGGGCTGAGGCCGGCGGTGCCGGCACCGCTCATCAGCCTGAAGCTGCCGGCGGTGGCGCGAATTTCCGGGAAGTCATCGCCGCCGACGCCGCCCTGTATGAAGATTTCACCGTTCAGCAGCACGGTGGACGTGGCGTACCAGCGCGCCCGGTTCATGTTGCCCGAACGCGCCAGCGCCTGGCTGCCGACGCTGTAGAGGTTGGAATTGTTGTTGCCGGTGTTGGTGGTGGCGCTGCCGGTCCAGTTGTCGCCACCGGAAATCAACACCGTGTCGCCGGCCGGCAGCAGCAATTGCGAGCTGCAGAAGAGGTCGGTGCCGGTGCCGTTGACGAGGGTCAGGTGGCCGCCGTCGGCGCTGTTCCAAACGTCGTAGCTGAACTTGCCGGTCTGCGTGCCGTCGGCCTTGGTGCCGTAACTCAGCACGCGGCCATCGGGTGTCAGCACGGCATGCAGGGGAATCAGCGGCCAGTTCTGCAGCGCGCCGAACATGCCCTTGGTGGGCGCGTCGGCGGGGATGGTGGTGCCGGCAGGCAGGCCCAGGCGCCTGGCGCGTGCAGTACCGTCGTCAGTGTTGGCGGCCGTGCTGCTGGTCGTTGCGCCGTCGTTGCCGCCGCAAGCGGCCAGCAGCATGGCCTGGCAGGCGATGGCAGCGATCAGTGCGTGGCGACGGGCGGTCATGGTGTGCATTCCTTCGGCGGCCCACACGGGTGGGCACAGACTGAGCAGATTCCAAAAAACCCGGTTAAGGAAGATAGGCATTCCCTATCCCTTGGCCATGGCGCGGCAGGCCGCTCAGTTTGAGAGTCAGCTTCAGGCAGGCCACTCAAGCGGCAAGATGTCGAGCGCGCAGTGCAGGCTGGCCACGGCGCCGCGCGGGCGCTTGAAGGGCAACGCGGGCAGCCTGCCGTTCAGGTCAAGGGTTCGGGTCTTGAGCATGCCTTGCCACGCTCAGAGGATCAAACTTGGCTTTGGCGCCATCCTGCTCGTACACGACGTAGGTGTTCGCCAGTCGGCTGGGTTCATGGGACAGGCCGTTTGTCCACAGCGTGCACACCACTTTGCCTTTAAACACCGCCACCATCACACGCACCTCGCCGCCAGCGGCGTCTGGACGGCCCTGCAGCCACTGTGCGCCATCGATAGCGGGCAAGCGTTGCAGTACAGCAGCCTGCGTCACCGGGTGCGCCCCGTAGCCCGGGTTGCCGCGCGAGCCGGGTTGCACCGTTGATGCGACCTGTGCGCACTGGGCCTCCATGTCCCGCTGCTGATGTTTCCAACGTTGCTGGGGCGAGACGGTGGGCAAAGGCGGTGATGCGGTGAGCTTGGTTTTGCTGCGCGTCGTCACCTTGCTCGGGCCGCCGTTGATGCCGGCGGTGCGCGCGTACCCGGCCGCGAAGGCGGTGTCATCGGACAGGTCGCCGGGGTCGCGGGCGGGTTCGCGGCGCTCTGGTTTGCTTGCGCTCTTGCTGTCCTTGCCGTCTTTGCGCATGGCCCGCGCTCGTTCCTGCGCTTCGCTGGCCTCGGTGACGATGGTGTCGTCTATATCGTCGAGCATCGCGTCGAGTTCATCTCGCACCGCCAGACCTTCGCCGTACTCCAGCGGTTTTTTTTCCAGTGCGGCCAGCCGCCGGGCCCATCCGAGTTTCAGAATGCCGCGCTCCGAAGCCTTGGGGTAGACAGCCACCTTGGCCAGCCCGGCCTTGGCATCGGCGTGCAATTGGATGATCTCGTTGCGCACTTCGTTGTCGCTCGATGCCTTGGCGCTGCACAGATAGCCCCACAGCGAGAAAAGTCCGTAGTTCCAGCTTGGGGCGAAGGTGATGGCCATGGCGTGGTCCAAAGTTTGGTGCGCGACGGCAGCAAGTCTGCCACCTTGGGCGGCCCATGGACAACAGCTGCTTCATGGCGATGCCAGGCTGTTGTGCACTGCGCTGCGCTGACGCTGATGCAGCCGAACGTTCCCGACCGGGCTCGGCCGCCCGTCTGAAAAGTTAGAGGCCAGCCACGGGCGAGCTGCCGGCGGGCCCGGCAAGCCACGCGAGCCCCGCGAGCCCCGCAAGCCGCGCGAACCCCACGAGCCCACGAGCCCCGCGAGCCCCGCAAACGCCAAAGCGCTCAAGTTCACCAACGCGGCTGCCGAATAGCAAGTTGAAACGCATGTTCTTCGCGGCATCGCAGCGGCCGCCGCCGTTCTGTAATGAAGGTCGCAAACGCCATCCGCGCAGCGCGGCCTGCTTGTTCCCTGCTTGTTCC
>JANMJI010000321.1:0-9194 GCA_031371275.1 Betaproteobacteria bacterium | reverse complement strand
CCTTCGCTGACGCCCACGTCCGCCGGCAATGCCTTCAACGCAGCCTGCGCTTCGCGTTCGTTGTAGCCCAGGGCCTGCAGCGCCTGGGTGATGTCGCCTTGCGCGTCGCTCAAGGCCACGGCGTGCGGCAACGCCAGGTCGGGGCCCAGCTTGCCTTTGAGTTCCAGCAGCAAACGTTCGGCCGTTTTCTTGCCGATGCCGGGCACCTTCACCAGCCGCGCACTGTCTTGCCGCGCCACGGCCTGGGCCAGCTCGGCCACGCTCAGGCCCGACAGGATGGACAGCGCGGTGCGCGGGCCCACGCCGCTGATCTTCACCACTTCACGGAAGGTGGCGCGTTCGCTGTGGGTGAGAAAACCGTAGAGTAGCTGCGCGTCTTCGCGGACCACAAAGTGCGTCAGCAGCGCCACCGTTTCGCCCAGCGCGGGCAGGTTGTAGAAAGTGCTCATCGGCACGTCGACTTCGTAGCCCACGCCCTGCACGTCCAGCAGCACCATCGGCGGCGATTTCTCAAGCAGCTTGCCCGCCAGCCGGCCGATCATGCGGGCTCTGCCAGCAGCCGTTCTGCCAGCGTGCGCAGCACTGCAAAGTCGGGCTCACCGACCCAGCGTTTGACGATCGCGCCGCGCCTGTCGATCAAGAGGGTGGTTGGCGTCAACCGCACATCACCAAAGCTGCGTGCAATGGCGCCGGTGTTGTCTATGACCACGCCAAAAGGCAGCCCGCGGCTTTCTGCAAAGTTGGCCACCAGCGCCGGCGGGTCGTATTGCATGGCCACCGCCAGGGTCTCAAAACCACGGCCGCTGAACTGGCGGTGGGTGGCCACCATCTGCGGCATTTCTTTGACGCAGGTGGCGCAACTGGTGGCCCAGAAATTCAGCAACACGACCTTGCCGCGCAGTGTTTGTGAAGACGCGCGGGTGCCGTCCAGCAGCGTGTAGTCAAAGGCCGGCGCGGCTTCGCGGCTGCTGCAGCCCGCGCCGCCAAACAGCAGCAAAAGCGCCGCCAAAAACGCCAGCCAAAGCGTCAACGCCGACCGCGTTGCCAGCAAGGCGCTGCGGCGTGCAAGATCGGGCATGTTGAACGGCAAAAGAAGGTCTTTCATGGAACGGCGGCATCTTACGGCAGCGTTGTTGGTGGCCGCGTGGCCGGCCTGGTTGCGCGCCGCGGCCAGCGAAGGCGAGGCCGCCACCGGCGTGCGTGCGGCGCTGGAGCGCGGCGCGCTGGCCGCGGTGTCGCTGCTGGGCCGCGGTGACGGCTTTCTGGGCGACCCGCGGGTGCGCATCCCGCTGCCCAAACCACTGGCCGACATCGCCAAGCTCTTGAAGGCCGCCGGCCAGGGCAAGAAGGTGGAAGAACTGGAAACCGCGATGAACCGCGCCGCCGAAGCGGCCGTTCCGCAAGCGCAGGCCTTGTTCGTCAGTACGGTCAAGGCCATGAGCGTGCAGGACGCACTGAAGCTGGTGCGTGGCGGGCCGACATCGGCCACCGACTACTTCGCCGACAAGACCCGCGCGCCGCTGGGCGAGAAGTTCTTGCCCATCGTCACCAAGGCCACCGAGAAGGTCGACCTGGCCGCGCGCTACAACACGCTGGCGGCCAAGGCTGCCAGCCTGGGTTTGCTCAAGGGCGACGCCGTGAACGTGCAAAAACATGTCACCACCCGGGCCTTGGACGGCTTGTTTCTGGTCATGGCCGAAGAAGAAAAGAAGATACGCGCCGACCCGATAAAAACGGGCAGCGCGATTCTGAAGAAGGTGTTTGGCGGCTGAGCGCCGCGACGGGTCTTCAGGCGTTGCGCGACAGCTCGAAGGTCAACGCTTCAGCCAGCGCTTCGATGATCGCGTCGCGGCCCACGCTGGTGAGTTGTCGGCCGCCGACGTTCAGCACCTCCACCGCCTTGCCCTCTTCGGCGATTTGTATGAACGCCAGCTTGGGCGCCAAGGCCAGCAGCCCGTTGCGCAGGCGCTCGAAGCGTTCACCGCCCAACGACGCGTGGTAGACCACAGCATGCGGCAGGCCGTCGGCGCACAAGGCCTGGGCTTCTTCAACGGTGGTCACAAAGTCGATCATCCAACCGCTCGGCCGCAAGGCTTCACGCACCACGTTGCGCACCTCGCGGCGGCCGGCCAGCACCAGCACATGGCGGCCGGCCAAAGGCTGCGTGTTGTGCGCACTTTCTTCGTCGCGATCGGTCTGCATCGGGGGCGTCAAACTGGGCGCCAGGGTCTGCGGAAATTCAAGCCGCAGGGTGGTCTTGCCCGGTGTGTCCTGGCGCTGCAACAGCAAGCCCAGCACCGCGGCGGTTTGTTGCAGCAGCCGCCACGACATGGTGTCGAGCGTGCTGTCTTCACCGGGCTGCAGTGGCGCTGCCATGCTGTCCACTTCGTCGGGCGGCAGGTGGGCATAGGCCACGGCCAGGCAGGCATGGGTCGGCCAGTGCATGATTTCCAATCTGAAATCGATGCGCGACACGGCGTGCTCGAAAGTCCAGTCCAGCACGGTTTGCAAGAGTGAAAACAAAAGCGTCGCGTCGCTCATCACCCGGGCCGCGGCAATCACCTGCCGCACTTCCATGCCGCGCACCTCGATCTCGCGCCCACGTTGGCGCAGTGCTTCGCGCAGCAGCGCGCTCAGGTCCAGACTTTCATGGGCCAGTTGCACGCGCCCATTGCCCAGCCGCACGACCTGCTGGCCCATGATGCCGGCGCGGCGGGCGCGGTCGATTTCTTCGCGCAGCGAACGCAGGTTGTTGTGGTCGATGCGGCCGCTGGCCGACAAGGCCGCCACGCGTTCCAGCGCCAATGACAGCGTGCTGGCCACTTCGCTGCCCAGTTGCGCAATCAGCGCCTGCGGGTCCAGCGGTTCGATGGCATGGCGGCCGGCGGCGGCCGGCGGCGGGCTCAGGTCTGAGAGGTCCATGCTGTGCTTTCCAAGGGGGTCGGCATCGCGCGGAGCCGCATGCGACCGAGGTCAGCAATTTCTTCCAAGCCCGGCGCCATGGGCACCCCGCAAGCCCGGGGGTGAGGCCGCCGTGGCCGGAACTTAGTTCACGCCTGCATCGAATGCAGTGCTCAGACAACGCCCTGCACACGCAAGGCCGCCAGCGCTGCGGCCGTCACGCCCAACTCGGCCAGCACCTCTGCCGTGTGCTGGCCCAGCAGCGGTGGTGCGCGCTTCAGCTGCACCGGCGTGGCCGACAGCTTCATCGGGCTGGCCACCAGTGGCAGCGCGTCGTGGTGCGGATGCGGCACGCTGGTTTGCATGCCACGCTCGCGCACCTGTGGGTCGGCAAAGACTTCGGCCAGGTTGTTGATGGGACCGCAGGGCACCTTGGCGGCGTCCAGCGCGCTCAGCCAGTCGGCACGGCTGCGGCTTCGCATGCGCTCGGCCAGCAGCGGCGTCAGCGTAGCGCGGTGGCGCACGCGGCCGGCGTTGCGTGCATAACGTTCGTCGTGTGCGAGTTCGGGGCAGCCGGCCACGCTGCAATAACGTTCGAACTGGGTGTCATTGCCCACCGCCAGGATGAGGTGGCCGTCAGCCACTTCAAAGACCTGGTAGGGCACGATGTTCTGGTGCGCATTGCCGGCGCGCTGCGGGGCCTGGCCGGTGGCCAGGTAGTTGGCGCCCAAGTTGGCCAGCATCGCGACTTGGGTGTCCAGCAGGGCCATGTCGATGACCTGGCCTTGGCCCGTGGCATCGCGGTGGCGCAAGGCCGCCAGGATGGCCACCGTGGCGTACATGCCGGTGAAGAGATCGGCCACCGCCACACCCACTTTCTGCGGGCCGCCACCGGGCAGGTCATCACGTTCGCCGGTGACGCTCATCAAGCCGCCCAGGCCTTGAATGGCGTAGTCGTAGCCGGCGCGTTCGCTGTAGGGGCCGGTCTGGCCGTAGCCGGTGATGGAGCAGTAGACCAGCCGCGGGTGCAGCGCCCGCATGCTGTCGGCGTCAAGCCCGTAACGTGCCATGTCGCCGACCTTGAAGTTTTCCACCAGCACGTCGCAGGTGGCGGCCAGGCGGTGCACCAGGGCCTGGCCGGCGGGCTGTGCAATGTCGATGGTCAGCGAGCGTTTGTTGCGGTTGGCGCCCAGGAAGTAGGCGGCCTCTGCGGTGTCGCGCCCTTCGCGGTCTTTCAGGAAGGGCGGGCCCCAGCCGCGCGTGTCGTCGCCACTGCCGGGGCGTTCGATCTTGATGACCTCGGCGCCCAGGTCGGCCAGCGTCTGGGTGCACCAGGGCCCGGCCAGCACACGCGACAAATCAAGCACGCGCACGCCAGCCAGGGCGGTGGGCGGCGGGGGTGGGGTGGCGGGGTTCATCGCGCCAATTCTCTGTCACCGGCCGGGATAATCATCTGATGATTTCAAGCGCCCGCAGCGGCAAATTCAAGTTCGCAGGGGCCGTCTTTTGCGGCCTGCTTACGGCCTGCGCGCCGACACTGGACTGGCGCGACACGCGGCCCGAAGGCAGCGGTTTGCAATTGCAGTTTCCTTGTCGCGCGGGCGGCCAAAGCCGCGACCTGGCGCTGGCGGGCATGCGTGTGAACCTGGCCTTGCACGCCTGCGCGGCCGGTGGCCTGACCTGGGGTCTGGGCCATGCCGATGTGGCCGACCCCGCCCGCGTCGGCCCGGCGCTGGCCGAGTTGGCCGCCGCCGCGCGCGCCAACGTGGGGGCGAGCGCCAGCGCGCCGTTGCCGCTGGCGGTGCGCGGCGCCACGCCCAATCCGAACAGTGGGCGCTGGCGGGTGCAAGGCCGCCTGCCTGATGGCACACCCGTGCAGATGCAGGTGGCGGTGTTCGCCCGCGGCACCCAGGTGTTCCAGGCCACCGTATTGGGCCCGCAAGTGCCGCCAGAGGGTGCCGACATCTTCTTCGCTTCGATGCAACTGGGCCCATGACGCGGTGCATGAAGCGGCGCATGACGCAGCACATAACGCGGCCATGACACGGGGTCTTGTGTCGGCGCCGCTCATCTTCGGCGCCTTTGCCTTCGCCTACTTCCTGTCGGCTTTGTTGCGTGCGGTCACAGCCACGCTGGCACCCGTGTTCAGCGCCGAACTCGATTTGCATGCGGCCGACCTGGGCCTGCTGGCCGGTGCCTATTTCTTCGGCTTCGCGGTGATGCAGCTGCCGCTGGGCCAGGCGCTGGACCGCTTCGGCCCGCGCCGCACCTTGCTCGTCTTGCTGGGTGTGGCCGTGCTGGGTTGCGCTGCATTCGCGTCTTCGCACAGGCTGCCGGCGCTGGTGGCTTCAAGGGCGCTCGTGGGTGCTGGCATGGCCGCCGCATTGATGGCGCCTTTGACCGCCTACCGCCAACATTTTTCGCCGGCAGTGCAGTTGCGCGCCAATTCTTGGATGTTGATGACGGGGTCGCTGGGCATGGTGGCTTCCACCTTGCCGGTGCAATGGCTGTTGCCGGTGCTGGGTTGGCGCGGCCTGTTCTGGGCCGTGGCCGTGCTGCTGTTGTGCGCCGCTGCAGGGGTGGCCACCGCGGTGCCGCGCGACACCCACCCGGCTGCCGCCCGGCACAGCGCCGACCTGGGCTACGCCACCATCGTGCGCCACCCGCTGTTTGTGCGTGTGGCGCCGCTGGGTTTCTTTGTCTACGGCGGGCTGATTGCCGTGCAGTCGCTGTGGGCCGGCCCCTGGCTCACCCGCGTCGCGGGCTGGACGGCCAGCCAGGCTGCGCAAGGCCTGTTCGGCATCAACCTGGCGATGTTGCTGGCCTTCGGCCTGTGGGGCCTGTGGATGCCGCGCCTGGCACGGCGGGGTATCAGCGCCTGGAGGCTGATGACCTGGGGCCTGCCCTTGCCGCTGCTGCTGTTGGCCTTGAACGTCGCGCTGGGCGCGCAGGCCGGTGCGGCGCATTGGGCGGCCTGGTGCGTGGCCTGCACCTTTGTCTCGCTCAGCCAGCCGGCGCTGGCCGATGTCTTCCCGCCATCGCAGGCCGGCCGGGCGCTGTCGGCCTACAACCTGGTCATCTTCAGTGGCGTGTTCTGCGTCCAGTGGGGCCTGGGCCTGTTGATCGACTTCTTGCGCGGGCAAGGCTGGTCAGATGACGCGGCCTTCCGTTGCGCGTTTGCGGCGTTCGGGCTGGGCGGGGCGGCGGCCTACGGCTGGTTTCTTCGGCGTGGTGCACAAGCTGCTGATAATCCGCTTTGAAACGCACCATGGCTTCCATCCTGCTTGTTGCCCACGCCCCCCTGGCCAGCGCCCTGCTGGCCGTGGCCCGGCATGCGTACGCCGACTGTGGCGGCCAGTTGGGGGCGCTGGATGTGGCGGCCGACATCGGGCTGAAAGAAGCCGCGGACCAGGTCACCGCCGCATTGGCCGCTTTGCCCGGGCCCGAGGTGCTGGTCATCACCGATGCCTTTGGCGCCACGCCATGCAATGCCGCGCTGGCAGCCGCGGACGGCGTGCATGCGCGGGTCGTGACCGGTGTGAATGTGCCCCTGCTTTGGCGCACGCTGTGTTACGCCCACCTGCCGCTGGGCGAGTTGGTCACGCGTGCCGTGGACGGCGGGCGCCAGGGCATCATGCAGGTGTCCAACCCGCGCCGCCAAAACCAGCCCAACCCACCGCCCAACGATGATCCAGACGCGAATCCAGATCAGTAACAAGCTCGGCCTGCATGCGCGCGCTTCGGCCAAGCTGACCAAGCTGGCGGGCGGGTTCAAGAGCGAAATCCACCTGGCCCGCAACGGCCGGCGGGTCAACGCCAAAAGCATCATGGGCGTGATGATGCTGGCCGCCGGTCTGGGCAGCGAGGTCGACATCGAAGTCGAAGGTGCCGACGAACATGAGGCCATGGACGCGCTGCGCAGGCTCATCGAAGGTAAGTTCGGCGAAGGCGAATAAGGCTCGAGCGTCACGCTGGCGCGCATGGCGCCAAGCCTCTTTGCGCGAACTTCGCATTCGCGTCACACCGCTGGGCTACATTGAAACCATGAGCATTCAGGTCTTCGGTTTGCCGGTATCGCGCGGGGTGGCCATTGGGCGTGCGGTGCTCGTGGCTTCCAGCCGTGTCGACGTGGCGCACTACTTTGTCGGCGCCGACCGCGTCGAGCACGAAATCGGCCGCTTGCGTGAAGCACGCAATGCCGTCGCCCACGAACTGCAAACGCTGAAACAGGAACTGCCCTCAGAAGCACCGACCGAACTGGCGGCGCTGCTGGACGTGCACCTGATGCTGCTGCATGACGAAGCGCTGATCGGCGCCACCAAGACGTGGATCAACGAGCGCCACTACAACGCCGAGTGGGCTTTGTCGGCGCAGCTGGAAGTACTTGCGCGGCAGTTTGACGAGATGGACGACGACTACCTGCGCGAGCGCAAGGCCGACGTTGAACAGGTGGTGGAGCGGCTGTTGCGCGAACTGCTGGGCAGCGCCTTGGGCAAGTCGCAAACCGCACCAGCGGCCGGCAACGCCATGCGCGACTTCGCGGGTGAAGACCCGCTGGTGCTAGTGGCCAACGACGTCGCGCCGGCCGACATGATGCAGTTCAAGCGCAGCGTGTTCACCGGCTTCGTCACCGACGTCGGCGGGCGCACTTCGCACACCGCCATCGTGGCGCGCAGCATGGACATTCCCGCCGTGGTGGGCGCACGCGAAGCCAGCCGGCTGATCCGCCAGGATGACTGGTTGGTGATCGACGGCGACGCTGGCGTGGTCATCGTCAACCCGTCGGCCATCGTGCTGGAGGAATACCGCTTCCGCCAGCGCCAGAGTGAACTGGAACGCGCCCGGCTGGACCGCCTGCGCCACACGCCCGCGGTGACGCTGGACGGCCAGCCGGTGGAGTTGCTGGCGAACATCGAAATGCCCGGTGACGCCCCGGGTGCCGTCGAAGCCGGTGCGGTGGGGGTGGGCCTGTTTCGCAGCGAATTCCTGTTCATGAACCGCGGCGGTGACCTGCCGGGTGAAGACGAACAGTTCGAAGCCTACCGCGATGCGGTGGTGGCCATGGGCGGCCTGCCGGTGACGATACGCACGGTCGACGTGGGCGCCGACAAACCGCTGGAGCGCATGTCGCAGCAAGAACTTCGGCATGAACATGGCCTGAACCCGGCGCTGGGGCTGCGCGCCATCCGCTGGAGCCTGTCCGAGCCCGGCATGTTCCGCCAGCAACTGCGTGCCATCCTGCGCGCCAGCGCTCACGGCAAGGTGCGCATCCTGGTGCCGATGGTGGCGCAGCTGGGCGAGGTCAAGCTCATCTTCGAGGCGCTGGCGCGGGCGCAGCAGCAGCTGGAAGACGCCGGCCGCGCCTTCAGCCGCGTCGAGGTGGGCGCGATGATCGAAGTCCCCGCGGCGGCCTTGCTCATCGACAGGTTTCTGCGGCGCTTTGACTTTGTTTCGATAGGCACCAACGACCTCATCCAGTACACGCTGGCTATCGACCGCGCCGACGAAGCGGTGGCCCACCTGTACGACCCGTGGCACCCGGCGGTGCTGCAGCTGCTGCACC
Organism: Betaproteobacteria bacterium; assembly: GCA_031371275.1. Taxonomy (GTDB): domain Bacteria; phylum Pseudomonadota; class Gammaproteobacteria; order Burkholderiales; family Burkholderiaceae_C; genus Rubrivivax. Next base: position 730 of record JANMJI010000321.1, on the reverse strand, counting down.
ACACCATCACCACCGCCAACCGCATGGGGCGCCATGTCAGCGTGTGTGGAGAAATGGCCGGTGATGCGGCCTTCACCGAACTGCTGCTGGCCATGGGCTTGCGCAGCTTTTCCATGCATCCGGCGCGCATTGCATCGATCAAGCAGCGTGTGCTGCGGGCCGACACCCGCCTGCTGACAACGCAGTTGACCCAGGTGCTGGCCGATGACGATCCCGGCGATGCATTGCGCTCGGCGCTGGCAAGTCGGGCGGCGCATTGAGGCGGGCCGGCCCCATCCCTGTCGGCGCGCAGTGATTGGCAGCGCCGCCATTTGGCGAACCCCAGGGTTCCGTGTGCTACAGTCAAAGGCTTCACTCAAAACCAGCAGGGCAAGCGGCACACAACGCCAACGGCCCGGCAAGCACGGGTGGAAACGGCCCAGGGTCTTGACAATAGTTTCAAAAACATGTCAGAATCGCGGTCTTCGCTGACGACAAGTCAGCCCGCTGAAGCGGGGGTAAAAACCTCAATTCTTCAGTGATTGAGTTCTTTAACAAACTACAGCCGATAAGTGTGGGCGTTTGAAGGCGAGTGCCAGGGACTGTGGAGCTGCGAGAGTGGTGACATGGTTGCCAGGTCTTATGGACTTTAAACGCTCACTGGAAGAGAAATGAGTTTCATGCAAGTGAAGTTCTTTTCAAGTTCTTTGAGTAGATTATCAAGATCGAACTGAAGAGTTTGATCCTGGCT
>JANMJI010000249.1:0-42551 GCA_031371275.1 Betaproteobacteria bacterium | reverse complement strand
TGGCGCACATAGTGCCAATAAAAAGCCAGCAACCCGGCCGGTGGCGCACTGCCCGGCCGCGCGGTGGGGCGGATGCGGCTTTCGAAGAAGGCGAACATCAAAGCGCAAGCCGCCCGGGGCCTGTGGCAGGCACCGGGCGGCTGTGGTGTGTGGCGATGCGCGATTGTCGCAGCACCCCGCGCCGGGAGGGACGGGGTTGAGGATCAGCCCGCGTCTGTCACCGACGGATTGAAGCGGTGCGGGGCCTGGCGCAGTTCGGCACGCACCTGGTCGCGCGTCAACGTGCTCTGGGTCATCGGCTGGATGGCAACCACCGGGCCGCCCGTTTCGGTGGCGAACTGCAGTTGGCCGGCGGCGTGCGCCTTGACCACTTCGGCACGCACTTCGGCGCGGGTCTTGGTCGCCACAAAATTGTCGGCGATGTTGCCTTGTTCGTCGGCGATGGCGAAAGAGCCCGACAGGGCGAGGCTGGCGATGAGCAGGGCTTGCTTGGTGTTCATGGTAGTTTCCTTAGGTGATTGTTGACACAGTTGGACGGTATTCACGGTCAAGGCGCTGACGAGGTGTTTGGACGTTTTGGCCTCGATGAGTCGTCTTACGTCGGCGCCACATCGATGGATGCAACTGTAGGCAGGCTGGGCGTGAAGAAAAATGAGACGCCCACGAATTCACTGTTCTGGAACAAGGAAGAAAGATGGATCAACTGCGGGCGATGCGGGTCTTCGCCAAGGTCGTCGACGAAGGCGGTTTTGCCAAGGCTGCGCGGGCCCTGGACATGGCGCCGCCGGTCGTCACGCGGATGGTCGCCGAGCTGGAAAACCACCTCGGCGCGCGGCTGATGAACCGCACCACACGCCGGCTGTCGCTGACCGAAGTGGGCGAGCAATACCTGGACAAGGTGCGCGCCATCCTGGTCGACATCGAAGAGTCTGAAGCGCTGGCCAGCGAGGCCACCAAAGTGCCCCGCGGCCACCTGCGCGTGTTGTGCCCGCCGGCCATCGCCGTGCATCAGCTGGCCAAGCACCTGCCGCGCTTTCAGGCGCTGTACCCCGAGGTGACGCTGGAGGTGTCATCGCCCGGCCCGGTGGACACCGTGGACGAAGCCTTTGACATCACCATCTTTGCCCGCCGCGACCCGCCCGATGGTGACTTCATCGCCCGCCGGCTGGCCCGCACCGAGGTCGTGGTCTGCGCGTCACCCGAATACCTGGACCGCCGCGGCCGGCCCAAGCATCCCAGCGAACTGGTCCACCACGAAGCCGTGATCCCGCCCATCTCGGCCGTGCAGCGCGGGCTGACGTTCTACACCGGGCCACTGAAGGGCCCGGGACACCAGGCCTACGCGCTGCCGCAGGCCCGCCACCCGGCGCTGGCCACGACCAACATCGACACCATGTACGCTGCCGCGCTGGCCGGCCTGGGCATTGCCGGCCTGCCTTCGTATGTGATCGAGGACGCGCTGCAAGAACATGCGCTGGAACGTGTGCTGCCAGACTGGCGTTTGTTTGAGGTCACGCTGTGGGCCGGCATGCCCACGCGCCGCCACCTGCCGGCGCGCACGCGGGCCTTTCTCGACTTTTTGCAGCAGGTGTTCGGTGGTGAAGACCGCGACCCCTGGCTGGCTGCCGCCGGCTGCGCGACGCCCACGACGCCGGCGTTCTGAGTTTTCGAGCCAAAGTTACTGATTGGATACAACAAGACCGTACGGTTGTTAATGTGAACTGATGCGTTCAGAATTTGCTACTGAACATCAGCCATCGAGCAGGTCTGACCGGGTATGCGAGATCAAGGTGTTCTGCCCTTTTCATCTCATCCTGAAAGATTCGAAATGAAGAAGTACCTCATCGCCATGACCCTGGGTGCTGCCGCTTTGGCCGCGCAGGCCAAGGACATTGTCGACACCGCCGTAGCCGCCGGCAGTTTCAAGACTCTCGTCACAGCGGTGCAAGCCGCTGGCTTGGTGGACACACTGAAGGGCGCGGGCCCGTTCACGGTGTTCGCGCCTACCGATGAAGCTTTCGCCAAACTGCCCAAGGCCGACCTCGACGCACTGCTGAAAGACAAGGCCAAGTTGAGCGCTGTGCTGACCTACCACGTCGTGTCTGGCAAGGTGATGGCCAAGGACGTGAAGGCTGGCAAGGTCAAGACCGTGCAGGGCGGCGAACTGACGCTGGCCACCGCCGGCGGTGTGATGGTGAACGGTGCCAAGGTGGTGTCTGCCGATATCGTTGCCGACAACGGCGTCATCCATGTCATCGACACCGTGCTGTTGCCAAAGTAAGCAGCTTGCGCGCCGCCACAAGTCAGGCTGGCGGTGCGCTCAAAACGTGTAGCCAGAGCGCAGCGGCGCGGCCTGCAACGGCTGCAGCAACCGCAGCAACGGCTTTAACGGTCCGTAGCGCAGCGCGACCTTGCTGGCAGCGGCCAGCCAGGGCGCCAAGTCCACGGCCGCGGCGCCGTCTCGATGCCGGGCCCGGCAGTGGCTACCCAGCAGCGTCAGGTGGCGCTGCAGGCCCATCCATTCCAGAGCGCGCCAGAACTCGCCGAAATCGGCTTCCACCGGCAGCCCAGCATCGCGTGCTTGCTGCCACCAGCGGATGGTCACGTCGAGCTCCACGCTTTCATCGTCGGTGAAAGGCGCATCGCGCAGCAGGCCGGCCAGGTCGCAGGTGATGGGCCCGGCCAAGGCCGCGTGGGCATCAAATGGTCGCGCAGCTGCGGCCTGCGACCAGCCACCGCACGCGGCCACCACGGGCTGGGCCGCGATGGCGTCCACCAGCAGGCAGCTGACGCGCGCCCACACCGCGGCCTCGGGTGCAGTCCAGGCCCTGCGGAATTCGCGCTGCACACACCAGGGCGGAAACAGCGCAAGCTCTTGCGCCAGCCGTTCAGCCCCGTAAAGCGGCAGCCCGGTGGCAGGCACCTGCAACTGAAACCTCAGCAAGGCCTGCAGCGCGGTTTCGAGAGGCATGGCGGTGGGCAAGGGCGTGGGCGGGAGCGCCGGCGAGGTGAGCGGGCACTGGCCCTCATGGATAATGGATTCTACGAATCCGGCACTGCCTTACATCGCGCCCGCCCCTTTGTTTGCAATGCGCATCACACCACTGGCCCTGGCGGCGGGGCTGCTGGCCGGTACCGTCGTGTGCGGTGCCGCCCGGGGCCAGCAAACCGCGGTGCTCAAGCCCGCCACTGCGGCTTCCGCACCGGCTCCGACACCAGCGTCAACAACGGCCGCAACACCAGCAGCGCTGGAACCCAGCCTGTTGCTGCAAGCGCTGCCCCGCGGTGAAGCCGCGCGCCGCCTGCCTGTCGTGATTCAGGCCGACAGCGTGCGCAGCCAGCCCGATCTGCAGACCGTGGCCGAGGGCAAGGTCGAGTTCCGCCGCGGCGGCACGGTCATCAAGGCCGACCGGCTGTCCTACGACACCGCGCAAGACCTGGCCGGCGCCACCGGCCATGTGCGCGTCAGCCGCGACGGCGCGGTCTACAGCGGGCCCGAACTGCAGTTGCGGGTGCAGCGTTTTGAGGGCTACTTCCTGCAACCTGAGTTTGAGTTCACGCTGTTGGGCGCCGGTGGCAGTGCCGAGCGCATCGACTTCATCGACACCGCCCGGTCACGCGCCACCCTGGCCCAGTACACCAGTTGTCCACGCGACGGCCCGCAAGAACCGGCCTGGGTGCTGCGCGCCGACAGCGTCAAGCTCGATCTGGACACCAACGAAGGCGTGGCCGAAGGCGCGGTGCTGCGGTTTCTGGGACTGCCCATCCTGGCCCTGCCTTCACTGAGCTTTCCGCTGTCTGACTCACGGCGTTCGGGCTGGTTACCGCCGTCGGTCAACACCGACAACCGCAGCGGGGTGGAACTGGCCGTGCCCTACTACTGGAACATCGCCCCCAACCGCGACGCCACGCTGACCCCGCGCTTCATTACGCGCCGCGGCCTGGGCCTGGACAGTGAGCTGCGCTACCTGGAAGCGCGCGACGAAGGCAAGGTGGCGCTGGACTGGCTGCCCAATGACCGCGTCGTCAAGCGTTCGCGTGAAGCCGTGCAGTGGCTCCACGAAGGCCACAACGGCCAAGGTTTGCGCTACAGCGCCGACATGGTGCGGGTGTCAGACGACGAATGGTGGAAGGACTTTCCCAACGCCGGCCGCAGCCTCACCGCGCGGCTGCTGCCGCTGCGCGCTGCGGTGCAACAGTCGTTCAACGTGGCCGGTGGCAACGGTCTGGTTTACGCCCGCGCCGTGCAGTGGCAGGTGTTGCAGGGGTCTGATGCCGCGGTGGTGTCGCCCTACGAACGCACGCCGCAGGTGGGCTTGCGGCTGGGCGGCGGCGGCGACCGAACCGGCGGCTGGCAGTACGCCGCCGAGACCGAATACAACCGCTTCACGCTGCCTGGCGGCACGGCGGCGCAGGCCGGCCGCGTTGGCGGTGAACGCGTGCATGTGCTGGGCCATGTCAGCTACCCGATGCGCGAACCAGGCTGGTGGGTGGTGCCGCGGGTGAGTGTGAACGCCGCGGCCTACCGCGACGCCGGCAACCGCGCGTCGCGTGTGATCCCGACGCTGAGCATCGACGCCGGCTTCGAGCTGGAACGCAGCACCGAAGCCTTTGGTCGCGCGGTGCAGCAAACACTCGAGCCGCGGGTGCTGTACGTGCGCACGCCCTACCGCGCGCAAAGCCAGTTGCCCAACTACGACGCCGCGGTCAAGGACTTCAACTTCGTTTCGATCTACACCGACAACCAGTTCTCAGGCATCGACCGGGTCTCTGACGCGCACCAGCTCACTGCTGGCGTCACGACGCGTTTTGTCGACGCCGTCACCGGCGCCGAGGCGCTGCGTCTGGGCCTGGTGCAGCGCTACCTGTTCCGCGCCCAGCGTGTCACCGCCAAGGCCGACGGTTCGCCCGACGGCGCGCCGCTGGAGCAGCGTTTTTCAGACGCTCTGCTGCTGGGCAGCAGCAGCGTGTTCCCGGCCTGGACTCTGGACGCGGCAGTGCAGTACAGCCCCGACCTCCAGCGTTCGGTGCGCTCCATCCTGGGGGCGCGCTACTCGCCGGGCCCGCTGCGCACGCTCAGCACCACCTACCGGCTGGCACGCGGCCTGAGCGAGCAGCTGGAAATGGGCTGGCAGTGGCCGGTGTTTTCAAGTGCCGCCGCGGTCGCCGACCTCACGGCCCTGCGCCGCACCGCCAGCGCCACTGCCAGTGCAAGCGCCGGCGGGGGCGGCCCTTGCACCGGAACCTGGTATTCGGTGGGCCGTGTGAACTACAGCCTGAAGGACAGCCGCATCACCGATTCGGTGCTCGGCCTGGAATACGACGCCGGCTGCTGGATAGGCCGCTTTGTTGCCGAACGCCTTTCCACCGGCCGCAGCGAAGCCACCACGCGGCTGATGCTGCAGCTGGAACTGGTGGGTCTGTCACGCATCGGTTCCAACCCGCTGAAGGTCTTGAAGGACAATATCCCCGGTTACCGCCTGCTGCGCGAAGAGCGCCGTGGTGCGTCGCCCGCCGACGACCGGCCCTCCGCCCCTGCTTATGACTGACCTTTCATTCCGTTGGCCGCCCGCGGCCCGCGCCGCCCTGGTGGCTGCCACGCTGGGTGCCGGGCTTGTTGCCGCACCCCCGCTCGGCGCACAAGACCGCGGCAGCACGCTGCGCAGCGGCGACTACATCGCCGTCATCGTGAACCAGGAACTCGTCACCGCCGGTGAGGTTGAACGCCGCCTGGAACGGGCCCTGGTCGAAGCCGGCCGCGGCGCCAAGCTGCCACCCGAAGCCGAACTGCGGCGCCTGGCATTGGATGCGCTGATCGACGAGCGCGTGATGATCAGCAGCGCCCGCGAAAGCGGCCTGCGGGTGGACGACCCGGAGGTCGACCGCGCGGTGCAAAGCATCGCCGCGCAAAACCAGATCACGCTGGCCGTGCTGCGCGAACGCCTGCGTGCCGAGGGCACCGATTACGGCCGTTTTCGCGCCAATGTGCGCGACCAGATGATGATCGAGCGCCTGCGTGAGCGCGAGGTCTACCAGCGCATCAAGATCAGCGACGACGAGATCGACCGCTTCATCGAACAACAGCGTGCGGCGGCCAACGCCGACCCCGAAACCAACATCGCGCAGATTTTGGTCACGGTGCCCGAAGATGCCGATGCCGCGACCACGGCCGCGCGCCGCGCCGTGGCCGAACTGGCCCTGGCCCGCGTCAACAAAGGCGAGCCCTTCGAGACCGTGGCCAAGGAGGTGTCGGAAGACGGCAACCGCGCTGCCGGCGGCGTCATCGGCTTGCGCGTGGCGTCGCGCCTGCCCGACGCGTTCGTCGAAGCCACGCGCGCGCTCAAGCCCGGCGAAGTGGCGGCCACGCTGCTGCGCAGCGGCGCCGGCTTTCATGTGCTGAAGCTGCTGGAACGCAAGGAATCCGGCGTCGGCCGCATCACGCAAACCCGCGCCCGCCATGTCTTGCTGCGCACCTCGCCGCAGTTGACGGCCGAAGTGGCTGCACGCCGGCTGGCCGAGTACCGCAGCCAAATTGAAAGCGGCAAAACCACCTTCGAGGAAATCGCACGCCAGTACAGCGAAGACGGCTCGGCCGCTGGCGGTGGCGACCTGGGCTGGTCAGCACCCGGCGTGATGGTGCCCGAGTTCGAAACCGCGATGAACGAGTTGCCCTTGAACGGGCTGTCGGCGCCGGTGGTGTCGCGTTTTGGCGTGCACCTGATTCAGGTGCTGGAACGGCGCGAGGTGGCGCTGGAACTCAAGCAACTGCGCGAACAGGCCCGCAACGTGATGCGTGAACAACGCTTCGAGCAGGCCTACGCCGATTGGACCAAAGAGTTGCGTTCGCGCGCCTACGTCGAGTACCGCGAGCCACCGCAGTGACGCACTGGCTCGGCATGGGCTGCGGCCTGTGAGGCACACCGCGAAAAAACGCTTCGGCCAGCATTTCCTGACCGACGACAGCATCATCGACCGCATCGTGCGCGCCATCGACCCGCGCCCAGGTGAAGCGGTGGTTGAAATCGGCCCCGGCCTGGGCGCGTTGACCGGCCCGCTGCGCGAACGCTGTGCATCGCTGACCGTGATCGAGCTTGACCGCAACCTGGCCGCGCGCCTGCGCAACGAGCCGGGTTTGACAGTGCTGGAAGCCGACGTGCTGAACGTCGATTTCGCCGCGCTGGCGGCCAGCGCCGGCCAGAAACTTAGGGTGGTGGGCAACCTGCCCTACAACATCTCCACGCCCATCCTCTTTCACCTGCTTAAGGCTTGCGCGCAGGTCCAGGACCAGCACTTCATGCTGCAAAAAGAGGTGGTGGACCGCATGGCGGCCAGCCCGGGCAGCAAAGATTTCGGCCGCCTGAGCGTGATGTTGCAGTGGCGCTACGAGATCGAAAACGTGCTGGACGTGCCGCCCGAAGCTTTCGACCCACCGCCGCGCGTCGATTCGGCCGTGGTGCGCATGCAGCCGCTGCCGGCCGACAACAGCATCGACGCCGAGCGGCTGTCGGCGCTGGTTGCGGTGGCTTTCTCGCAGCGCCGCAAGATCTTGCGCCACACGCTCGGGCGCTGGATCGAGCAGCAGGGGCTGCAGGTCAGCTTCGACCTGCAGCGCCGCGCCGAAGAGGTGCCGGTGGCCGAGTACCTGGCGCTCGCAAGGCGGGCGTAAAAAGGGCCCTCGCACGCGAGGGCCCTTTCCTGTTCAGCCAACGCCTGTTGCAGGCGGCATTCGTCATCTGGCGACGCTAGGCCGCATTCAGCCACGCCGCCGTATCAAAAGCACTGCTCATCATCGGCATGTTCATGCCAAAGCTCGGGTTGGTGCCGTTTTTGGGCACCACCTTCACTGCCGGCTTGACTGCACTTGTGGGGACCACTTCCACCGCCCGCTCCCATGACCCTGATTCTGGGGAGCGGGCTACTGAAAAGAATAGACGCACCTGCACGGTATTCGTCGTTCCCCCCAATATTCGGCGGCATCACGAAAGACTTCCAGCAATTGTTCGCGCGCTTCACGGTCAAAACGCGGGTTGTCAGGCAGTTGTTCCAGCACGACGACAAAACCGGGCTGCTGGCCGGCCTTGTGCACGGTGTCGGTCATGCAGTCGAACAGCGCGTCCAGGTTCTTGCCGAAGTGCGCAGGGAAGGTGAAGGCCAGCGCAATGCCGTCCAACACTTCTTGCTTGGACTGCGCCGACGAAAGATTGGCATACAGGAAATGCTGGCCCGCGGCTTGTGCCGCATTCATCAGGTCATCGACGCGGTAAGCGCGGATGGCTTGGACGAGGTTGGAGCGGGTGGTCTGCAACTCCATGGTCGCGATCCTCCTTGCAGGGCGAAAAACTTCGGGGCTGGTGGGTTCGGCGTTCATTGCGCAATGCGGCGAAAACTCGCGTAATGGTCGTCGGAATAAAAACAGGCTTCTGGCTGCGTGAGCGGCTTGCCCCCACAGACCATGCGGCGGGCACCCCGGTTCCGCGCGCCAGGGGTCTTGACGGTGTATTCCCTGTAATAACCCCGGGCCTGGGCGGGCAGCAAACGTTCGCGGTTGCCAAAAACGATGCCATCTTTGTCATACGAAAAGGGCCCACCGCTCAAAATCAAACGGTGCGTGGCCTGGGCTTCGACCGGCAGACTGGACAAAGCCACAGTGGTCTGACCCTGGGGTGCAGCGCTGTCACGGGCCCAGGCCGCCGGCAATTCGCCGCCGACCACCAAGCAAAGGGCGGCAGCAGCCGCCCACTTGAACAATGCCTGCCGCGGGCTTCGTTTGGAAGCTGCGCTTGACGGGGCCAGACCGATCCAGAACACGGGTTAACCCTGAAAAATCAAACTCGGATGCTATCTGAACCCCCCTAAAAACTCAAGCGTTTGCCCAATATTGGGGCAATTCGAGGGGCTGGCAGTGCGTGCTTACACGCCATCCGTGGCCGCTCCCAAGGCCGTTTCAGCAAGCAGAAAAGAGACTGCCTGGAGCTTCCGGGAAGATCGCACCACCACCGCCATGCGGCTCTCGATACGGGATTTCTCTTCCCCCCTGTTCAAGGGGACGCAAGCCGCGAGCCGTTGCCTGCGCCTGCATCGCAGCGTAGCCTGCGCCAGCGTTTGTCTGCCTAACTTGGCGTTGCGCGGTACAGGCTCATCAAAACACCGGCCAAGGGCCAACCACTGGAGGAAACAACATGCTTCGTAACCCCTGCTTTGCTTTGACGAGCCTGGCGCTCGCAGCGCTGACGCCCCTGGCGCTGGCGCAAACCGTCACCGTGGGCCCGAACATCAATGTCACGCGACAAGCGGGCAGCCAGTCTGAAACGGCCATCGCCATCAGCCGCACCAACACCAACCTGGTGACGATCTCGGCCAACAGCAGCTCGGCGCTGGTGAACAAATACAGCACCGACGGCGGCAGCACCTGGAACAACAGCAGCTTGTCGGTGGCCGGCGGTTATGACTCCTGGATGGGCGCCGACAGCTTCGGCAACATCTACCTGTCCTACCAGGTCAGCGGCGTCACCAGCATCGCCCGCAGCACCAACGGTGGCGCCACCTACGGCCTGAACGTGACGATTGCGGGCGGCGGCGCCGACCACCCGGAAATGGGCGTCGGCCCTGGCGTCGTGGCCGGCACCACCAGCGTCTTTTTGCGCGACACGGTGGCCAGCAATTCACGCGTCATCAGCGCCACTTCCAGCGGGCTGGGCAGCACTTCGGCCTTCACCACGCAAACCGGTCAAGGCGCCGGCAATTTTGGCTCTACGGCTGTCGGCCCTGGTGGGCGCACCATCTTCACGACGATGAACCCGGCCGGTGGCGTGGGGCCCACCAACATGGCCCTTCGTTATGACGCCGACGGCACCGGGCCTGGCGGCTATGTGCTGCAAAACACGATTGCCACCAACGTGGGCGGCTTTCGGCTCATTCCGGCGCAGCCCAGCCGCAGCATCGACGCCCAAGTGCAACTGGCCTACGACTTTTCGGGTGGTGCCCGCAACGGCAATTTGTACATGGTCTACACGCAGGCCGCCACCACCACCACCAACGACACCAACATCGTTTTCAGGCGCTCCACCGACAACGGCGCCAGCTTCAGCAGTGAAGTGCGTTTGAACACCGACGCCGGCACCAATTCGCAATTTTTCGGACGCCTGGCGGTGGACCAGGCCACGGGCTACCTGGCCTCGGTGTGGTACGACGCACGCAACTCGGCCAGCAACACAGCGGCAGAACTGTGGGGTACGGTCAGCGCCGACGGCGGCACCACCTGGGTGCCCAATTTCAAGATCAGCGCCGGCATCTCTGACGGCCGCTCAACGAACACCGGCGACCCCAACGAGTTTGGCGACTACATCTCGCTGGATTTCTACGCCGGCAACCTGGTCACCGCCTGGGCCGACTCGTCGAATTCCACCGGCGACAACCCCAACGGCACCAGCGGCCTGGACATCTACTATGCCCGCGCGCTGGTGGCCGCCGTCGTGCCCGAGCCTTCAACCTGGTTGCTGATGTCGCTGGGTCTGGTGGTGGGTTTGCGCAGGGTGCAGAAGGCCAAAGCGCAACGTCAGGCGGCCTGAGAATCAGCGGCCGCCGGCGGGCCTGGCCCAGGCAACAGGCTGCGCAGCGGGTCAAGCAGCGCGCCATAGCCGGCCGCGGGGGTGGACATGCGCTTCAGCGGCTGCCGCACCTGCAGCGCGCTGGGCGTGCGAATGGCCCGCTGGGCGGTATGGAAGTGCAGACAGGCGGGCTCGAAAGGCAGGCCGCAAAAGGCCAGCAGCGCACGTATCTGGGTCTCGGGTTCGGCCACCAGGGCTTCATAGGCCTGGACATGAAAACGCTGCCGATGCCGCTGCGCCCAGAAGCGGCACAGCCCGTCGTAGGCCTGCCAGTAAGCAGCCAGCGTCTCGAAGCCGTAGGTAAAGCCCACGCGCTGCGGCCCGAACAACTGCTTGTAGCAGGACCAGCAGGTCTCGAGCGCATCACGCCGACAGTCGATGACCCTGGCTTGCGGCAGCATCGCCAGCGCGGCGCCGGCCAGCAGCCAGTTCTCTGGCAGTTTGTCGGTGGCCACCGGCCGCTGCTGGCGCCAGCGTGCGGTCCAGCCCAGGTAGCGCTGGCCCAATCGCGTCCAGTCGTCGGCGCTGGCCGCGGCCACCCACAGTGGAAAAGCCTGCCCGCGCCGGCGCGATTCCTCTTCCACCACCATGTTCAAGTAGGGCAGTTCGCTGGCGCCTTCGACGCGCGAATGGCTGGCCAGCACCTGTTCGACCAGCGTCGTGCCAGAGCGCGGCAGGCCGACCAGGAAGATGACCTCGCTGCCCTGGTCTCGTGCCCTGTTGCGCGGCCCGTTTTCGAAGGCTTGCCGTATGCCTTGCACCTGTCGCGCAAAGGCCGCGGCATCCCAGGGGTGCAGCGCCTGGGCCGCGTCATTGGCACGCCGCAAAGCGGCCAGCGCGGGCTCGAATTGCGCCGCGTCTTCGAGTGCTTTTCCAAGCGCGAAGTCCAGCAGTTGGCGCTCGGTGCTGCTGCTTCGGGGTGAGCTGGCGGCCTGCTGCAGCTGCGCCAGTTCGCCGTCTTGCAGGCCCACGGTCTTCAGGTCGAGCAAGGTGAACCAGGCCCGGGCCTCGAGCTGATGTGCAGCGATCAGCGACCGACAGTCGGCGGCCGCACCTTCGGCCAGGCCCAGGGCCTGTTGGCAGCGTGCGCGCTGCAACAGCGGCAGCGGCGCCGTGGGGTCACTTGCCAGCGCCTGGTTGACGGCTTGCAAGGCCAGTTCGGTGTGGCCCTGGCGGTCGCATTCGATGCTGAGCGCCAGCCATTCCTGCGCTGAGCGCGCGCAGCGCAAGGCGGTCTGCACCGTGTGCAGCGCCGCGTCATGGTCGCCACTTTGTTCTTGTGCCTGGGCCAGCGGCACCAGCACCGCAAAGTCGTCGGGTCGCAACGCGGCTGAGCGCGACAGGCAAGCCGCGGCGTCGGCCCATTCACCCGTGGCCAGGTGCCTGGCGCCACGCCAGCGCAGCACTTCGGGGTGGTCGGGGGCGGTCTGGGCCAGTTGCAGCAGCCACTGGCCAGCCATCAGGAGATCGCCATTGGCCAGGGCGCGCATCACCTGCTGAAGCTGAGCGGCCTGCCTGGGCTTGAGCCCACGCAGGCGTTCTTGCAGTGCCTGTGTGCTCAGCGGCCGGCCTGACGCCGGCGGCGCAGTGCGAAGGCGCCCAAAGCCCCGCCCGCCAGCCACAGGGCGCTGGTCGACGGCTCAGGCACAGCGCTCACGGTGATGGCCGTGCCGGCCACGCTTTCGTAATACAGCACGCCGATGCTTCGGATCAGATTTGACGAGCCCACGACCATCGTGCCGTAGCCGTAATGCACCAGCGTGTCTTCGCCAGTGAACCTGAAGCCGAAGTAGTTGGTCGAATTCAGCGCCCACTGGTTGGCCAGCGCGCCAAACGTCGCCGTACCGGAACTGTAGACGGAGCCAGCGCTAATGGACGAGCCCACTGCAAGATTGCCGACCGGGCTGTTCACCGAGCTGACATAGACACCACCCGCCGGGGCTGTCGGGTTGAAGAACGAGAGCCCCAAGCTGCTGAACGGATTGATGTCCCAACCCGGCACCGCCGCAGGGGCGACGTTGGACACGCCGGTGACGACGTTGACGTACAGGCCCTGTGCCGTTGCCGGCACCACCAGGTTTGACGCCGAACTCAGCACCGGCACCGCATAGGCCGCCGGGGACCAGGCCGCCAACGCCAGCAGGCCGCCGGCGGCAAGACCTTGCACGCCTGGCATGCGGTCAAAAAGGCTGCCGATGCAAGCGGCGGACTTCGCAATCTTCATGGGTTTTCGCTCCTGTATGTAGATGATCGAGTGGCGCGCTGTCGCCGCCTTGGTGCCCGCTTCAGACCCTTGTCTGATTAAAGTCACGGGCTTTGACAGTGAAGCATGAAACGCGCCGATACCCACCCCCCCGGAATGAGTGTCCGGCAGCGGGAAGCAGGCCTCACGCACGTCCCGCTTCCCCTTGCAGGGCGCGTTGGGCATGCAAGACATGCCCAACTCAGAAGCTGGCGAGCGTCAGGCCGCAGGAGTCTTGTGCCGCGGCTCCAAGCGCGCCTGCGCGCGCTTGGACGGCACAAGACGCTGACGCGTCCTCGCGTCAGCCTGCCGCACGTCCCGCTTCTGCATCCGCTACGGTCAGGGCTGTCATGTTGACGATGCGCCGCACGGTGGCTGACGCGGTCAGCACATGCACGGGCTTGTCGGCGCCGAGCAGCACCGGGCCGATGGCGATGCCGCCGCCGGCGGCTGTTTTCAGCAGGTTGTAGGCGATGTTGGCGGCGTCGATGTTGGGCAGCACCAGCAGGTTGGCTTCACCTTGCAGCGTGCTGTGGGGCATCACCTTCCTGCGTTCTTGCGCGTCCAGCGCCAGGTCGCCGTGCATCTCGCCGTCGACCATCAACCAGGGCGCCTGTTCGCGCAGCAGCGCCAGGGTGCGGCGCATCTTCAGCGCGCTGGGCAGGTCGCTGCTGCCGAAATTGGAATGCGACAGCAAGGCCGCACGCGGCTCAACGCCAAAGCGCTGCATTTCTTCGGCCGCCATGACCGTGATCTCACACAGTTCTTCGGGCGTGGGGTCGGCGTTGACATGGGTGTCGACCAAGAACACCTGGCGGCCGGGCAGCATCAGACCGTTCATGCAGGCGTAAACCTGCACGTCTTGCGGCGTGCTGGGGCTGCCCCCCACGCGTTTGCCAATGACCTGATCGATGTAGTGCAGGTGCTGCGCCGTCGTGCCCCAGGTGCCGCACAGCAGGCCGTCAACCTCGCCTTTGTGCAGCAGCATCGCGCCTATCAAAGTCAGCCGGCGGCGCATCTCTATCTTGGCCACCTGCACGCTGATGCCCTTGCGTTCCGTCATGCGGTGGTAGGTGCTCCAGAAGTCGCGGTAGCGGTGGTCGTTTTCAACGTTCACCACGTCGTAGTCCAGCCCTTCCTGCAGGCGCAGGCCGAACTTTTCCACGCGTGCAGCAATCACCGCCGGCCGGCCTATCAGCGTCGGCCTGGCCAGGCCTTCGTCGACCACCACCTGGACCGCCCGCAGCACGCGTTCTTCTTCGCCTTCGGCATACGCCACGCGCTTGCTCAGCGCGGCCTTGGCGAGCTGAAAGATGGGCTTCATCGTCGTACCCGACGCGTAGACGAAGGTCTTCAACTTTTCGCGGTAGCCGTCAAGATCGGTGATGGGCCGCTGCGCCACGCCAGATTCCAGCGCCGCCTGCGCCACGGCCGGCGCAATCATCATCATCAGCCGGTGGTCGAAGGGCTTGGGGATCAGGTACTCGGGCCCGAAGCTCAGCGTCGCACCGACGTAGGCCGCGGCCACGACCTCGCTTTGTTCGGCCTGCGCCAACGCGGCAATCGCACGCACGGCCGCAATCTCCATCGCATCGGTGACCGTCGTTGCGCCGCAGTCCAAAGCACCGCGGAAGATGTACGGGAAGCACAGGACGTTGTTGACCTGGTTCGGGTAGTCGGTGCGGCCGGTGGCGATGATGGCGTCGGGCCGCACCGCCTTGGCCGCTTCGGGCGCGATCTCGGGCGTCGGGTTGGCCAGCGCAAAGATCAACGGGCTTGGGCCCATGGTGGCCACCATGTCGGGCTTGAGCACACCGCCTGCGCTCAGGCCCAGAAAGATGTCGGCGCCGTGCATCACGTCGGCCAGCTTGCGGTGTTTGGTGGGCTGCGCAAACTGCAGCTTGTCTTCGTCCATCAGCTCCACACGGCCTTCGTAGACGACACCGGCCAGGTCGGTGACCCAGATGTTGTGGCGCGGCAGGCCCAGCTTCATCAACAGGCCCAGGCAGGCCAGCGCGGCAGCACCGGCGCCGCTGGTGACGAGCTTGATCTCATCGATCTTCTTGCCCACCACCTTCAGCGCATTCAACACCGCCGCGCCGACCACGATGGCGGTGCCGTGCTGGTCGTCGTGGAAGACCGGAATCTTCATGCGTTCACGCAGCTTGCGTTCGACATAGAAGCAATCGGGCGCCTTGATGTCTTCGAGGTTGATGCCGCCGAACGTGGGCTCCAGCGCGGCGATGACATCGACCAGCTTGTCGAGGTTCTTCTCGTTGATCTCCAGATCGAACACATCGATGCCGGCGAACTTCTTGAACAGCACCGCCTTGCCTTCCATCACCGGCTTGGCCGCCAGCGGGCCGATGTCGCCCAGCCCCAGCACCGCCGTGCCGTTGGTGACCACAGCCACCAGGTTGCCGCGTGCGGTGTAGCGAAAGGCGTTGGCCGGGTCTTCGACGATGGCCTCGCACGCAAACGCCACACCCGGGCTGTAGGCCAGCGCCAGGTCACGCTGGTTGACCATCTGCTTGGTGGCGGTGACGGCCAGCTTGCCCGGCGTCGGGAACTCGTGGTACTCCAGCGCGGCCTGCTTCAGTTCGGCCACTTTGTCGGCGGCTTTTTGTTCGTTGCTGGACATGGGTGTCTCCTCGGTGGGGCGCGCGCATCGCGCGTTGCTGGTGGCAAGTGGCATCTGGCAAATGGCAAGGGGCAAGTTGCAGGGCGCCTTGCGCATGGCAGGCCTGTGCAGCGCGGGCGCGGATTGTAGGCAGGCGCAGTGTGCGCGCTGCGGGCACCTGGCCCCATGCGCGAAACTGCGTAGCCCGGGGCGCAGCGCCGCGGCCAATACTGGCGCTGCCGCCATGCCCACTGCCATGCCCAGCCTCAGTCCCAAAGCCCGGCCCCAAGCCCAGCCCGAAACCCCGTCCCGCCCGCGCCGCATGCGCCGCGCGCTGCTGTGGGGCGCGCTGGTGGCCTTGCTGCTGGTGGCGCAAACGCTGCTGGTGGCCTTGACCATCAACTACGAAGCCACGCGCGCGCAGGACGAAGCCGAGACCATTGCCGCCGAAGCGGTGGCGCAGATACGCCATGACCTGCTGGGCATGGTGCAGGCGGTGCAGGCCCTGGGCTGGGCCGACCCGCCGCAAGGCCATGGCCGCGCCGGCGCCGAACTGCTGTTGCGCGGCCGGCGCGAACTCAAACGCGTGGAATGGCGCGACGCCAACATGGCCGTCAGCGAAGCCGCTGATTCGCCTTACCTGCCACGGCTGTTCAGCCAGATGCCGCGCCAGGATCTGGCCCTGGAAGCCGACCTGGCCTGCACCGCCGCACGGCGCAGCGCAGCGCCGACGTTTTCGCGCAGCTACTTCGTGCCCTTGCAAGGGGGCTTGGGGCTGGAGATCATCGACCTGTGCGTGCCGCTGCAACAGGCCGGGCGCCAGGCCGGTTTTCTGGTCGGCAGTCTGGCCCTGGCCGAGATTCTGGAAGCCTCGCTGGCGGCCCGCGACGTGCGCAAGCACGAGGTCTCGTTTGTCGAAGGCGACGGCACGCGCCTGGCCCGCGCCGGCGCACCCCGCGGTGCCGGCGTGTATGTCGCCGAACGTGTCATCGACCTGCCCGGCGCCACGCTGCAACTGCGTGCCGACAGCGGCGCCAGCCGGCCCAGCCTGATACCCAACCTGGCGGTGGCGCTGGTGCTGGGCTTGTCGATCGCGCTGTTCGGCCTGGTGCTGGCGCTGGCCCGCGACGTGCGCCGCCGCGCCCTGGCCGAAGCCGCGCTGGCCGAAGCGCTGGCCTTTCGCAAGGCGATGGAAGACTCACTGTCCACCGGGCTGCGGGCGCGCGACCTGCAAGGCGTCATCACCTACGTCAACCCGGCCTTTTGCACGATGGTGGGTTTGCGCGCTGAAGAGCTGCAGACGCCACCACCGGCCGCCGCACTGGCCAGCCTGCCGCCCTACCGCCCGCCTTACTGGCCGCCTGAGTTTGTCGATGAATACCTGCGCCGCCAACGCCTGCGTCTGGAAGGCGAGGGCCGCACGCCGGGCGAGGCCCGCGACCCGCGCGAAGGCTACGAAACCGTGTTCATGCGCAAGAACGGTGAACGCTTTCCGGTCATGATTTACGAAGCCCCGCTGGTCGACGGCACGGGCCGCCACACCGGCTGGATGAGCGCCGTGCTCGACCTGAGCGCACAGCGCCGCGTCGAAGAAATTTCACGCCAGCAGCAAGACCGCCTGCAGGCCACGGCGCGGCTGGCCACGGTGGGTGAGATGGCTTCGCTGCTGAGCCATGAACTCAACCAGCCGCTGGCGGCCATTGCCAGCTACGCCAGTGGTTCGCTGAACCTGCTGGCCGACCCCGAACTGCGCGCCGACGCGACCACGCCCGCGTTGCTGCAACAGGCCCTGGGCCGCATTGCCGAGCAGGCCGAACGCGCCGGCCGCGTCATCAAGAGCGTGCACGACTTCGTGCGCCGCCGCGAGCAACTGCACGAAACCTTGCCCGCCGAGCGCCTGTTCGATGCCGTGCTGCCGCTGGCGCGCATGCAGGCGCGCAAAAGCGGCACACGCATCGATGTCGACCTGCCGACCGAGCTGGCGCGCCCACTGGGCCCCGACGATGCCGCGGGTCGTGCCCAGCGTGCCCCGCGTGTGCGCTGCGACCGCACGATGGTCGAACAGGTGCTGCTGAACCTGGCGCGCAACGGCATCCAGGCGATGGAAAACATGCCCGAGCCAGCCGAACGGGTGCTGACGCTGCGCCTGCGCCAGACGCATCCGCGCTGGGTGACCTTGTCCGTCATCGACGCCGGCCCCGGCATAACACCCGAAGTGAGTGCCAAGCTGTTCACACCCTTTTTCACCACCAAGGCCGAAGGCATGGGCCTGGGCCTGAGCCTGTGCCGCACGGTGATCGAGCAGCACGGCGGGGCACTCGACTTCGGCCCCGGCCCGCGCGGCGTGGGCTGCGAATTCCGCTTCACGCTGCCGGCGCCCGTGGTGTCGGAAACAGGCGCCGAAACGAGCGCGGAAACAAGCGCGGAAACGGGCGAAAAAACAGGCGAAACTTCGGGCTCCTCAGCCGTCGCCTGACCCGCATTTGTCACTCGATCCATCCCTGGGCATTCCCGTCGTCTACCTCGTCGATGACGAGGACGTGGTGCGTGACGCGCTGGCCTGGCTGCTGCGTTCACGCCGGCTGCTGTCAGAAGGCTTTGCCAGCGCCGAGGCCTTCGAGGCCTTCCTGGCCACGCGCTCCGCGCCCTGGCCCAACGCACCGTCATGCCTGGTGCTGGACGTGCGCATGCCTGTGACCAGCGGCCTGGTGCTGTTCGAGCGGCTGGTGCAGCGCGGGCTGCTGCCGCAGCTTCCGGTGATCTTTCTTACCGGCCATGGTGATGTGCCCACGGCAGTCGCCGCCGTCAAGCGCGGGGCCTTTGATTTCGTCGAGAAGCCCTTCTCCAACAACGCGCTGGTCGACCGGGTGGAACAGGCGTTGCAAATGAGCGCACAGGCGCTGGCGCAGCGGCGTGTCGTCGACGGCACCGCCCGTGCGCTGGCCGATTTGACCGAACGCGAACGCGAGGTCATGCGGCTGGTGATTGAAGGCCGGCCCAACAAGCTGATTGCCGACGAATTGCAGATCAGCGTGCGCACGGTGGAAGTGCACCGGGCGCGGGTGTTCGAGAAGATGAACGTGAAGTCGGCGGTGGAATTGGCCAACCTGCTGCGCGGTGCCGACCCGGCGGCGGAGCTTGGCTGATGGCAGGCGAATTTGAACTGATTGCACGCTACTTCACGCGGTCGCCTCGGCGTGCCGCGGTTGGCGTTGCTGCCCATGTCGAGCGCGTTGTGCTCGGCGTCGGCGACGACTGCGCGCTGTTGAATCTCGTGCCCGGCATGCAACTGGCGGTGTCCAGCGACATGCTGGTCGAAGGCCGCCATTTCTTGTCCACCGTGGCGCCAGAACGCCTGGGCCACAAGGCGCTGGCGGTGAACTTGTCTGACCTCGCCGCTTGCGGCGCCGAACCGCTGGCCTTCACGCTGGCGCTGGCGCTGCCGCGCGCCGACGAAACCTTCATCGCGCCCTTCGCCCAAGGCCTGTTGGCACTGGCCGATGCGCACGGCATCGAACTGGTGGGCGGCGACACCACCGCCGGCCCGTTGAACATCTGCATCACCGTCTTCGGTCAGGTACCGCCGGGCCTGGCCTTGCTGCGCAGCGGCGCGCGGGTGGGTGACGATGTCTGGGTCAGCGGCGCACTGGGCGATGCACGGCTGGCCCTGCAGGTGTTTCGCGGTCGCGTGGCCTTGGCCGGTGAACAGTTCGAGCAGGTGCGCCGCGCGATGGAGCAACCGCAGCCGCGCGTCGCGCTGGGCCTGGCCTTGCGCGGCTTGGCCAGCAGCGCCATCGATCTGAGCGACGGCCTGTTGGGTGACCTTGGGCATGTGCTGCAACGCTCGAACATGGGCGCGGTGGTGGATGTGGACGCACTGCCGCGCAGCCCGGTGCTGGCGGCGTTGCCGCAGGCGCTGCAACACGAATGCCTGCTCGCCGGTGGCGACGACTACGAACTGCTGTTCACCGCGCCCGCTTCGGCTTGCACAGCGGTGCAAGAAGCTGGCGCCGCAGCCGGCGTGGCCGTCACACGCTGTGGCCGCATCGAAGCACAAACTGGCCTGCGCGTGCTGGACCAACGCGGCCAGGCGGTGGCCACGCCCTGGCGCGGCTTCGACCACTTCGCAGCATGAGCACGACCGTGTCGCAATCGGCGCACGCGACTGTCAGACCCACAGCCGGTTTCATGCTGCGCCACCCCGCGCACTGGCTGGCGCTGGGCTTTGGCAGCGGCCTGTCGCCCAAGGCACCGGGTACGGTGGGCACGTTGTGGGCCTGGGTGGCGTTTCTGGTCTTGTCGCAGTGGCTGGGCGCTGCCGGCTGGGCCGCACTGCTGGTGGTCTCGCTGTGGCTGGGGCAATGGGCTTGCACCGTCACCGCGCAGCACATGGGTGTGGCCGACCCCGGCGCCATCGTCTGGGACGAGATCGTCGCCTTCTGGCTGGTGCTGTGGCTGCTGATGCCCGCGCCATGGTGGGGACAGCTGGCCGCGTTTGCCTTGTTTCGCTATTTCGACGCCGCCAAGCCGGGCCCGGTGGGCTGGGCCGACAAACGCTTCAAGTTGCAAACCGGCCAGGCGATTGGTTGGCGCCAGGGCTTTGGCATCCTGTTCGACGATCTTGTGGCCGCGGCTTGCACGCTGTTTTGCATCGCGCTGGCCTTGAGCCTGTGGGGGCTGTTTTGGAAAGTCTGAACACACAGGTGCTGGTGCTGGCCGATGCCCTGCGCGCACGCGGCTGGCGCCTGGCCACGGCCGAAAGCTGCACCGGCGGCTTGATCGCCGCCGCCTGCACCGCCGTGGCGGGTTCCAGCGACTGGTTCGAGCGCGGTTTCGTGACCTACAGCAACGCCGCCAAGACCGAACTGCTGGGCGTGCCGGCGGCATTGATAGCCGCCCACGGCGCTGTCAGCGAAGCCGTGGCGCGGGCCATGGTGCAGGGTGCGTTGCGGCGCGCGCCGGTGCAATTGGCGCTGGCCGTCACCGGCATTGCAGGCCCCGGCGGTGCGGTGCCCGGCAAGCCGGTGGGCACCGTGTGGCTGGCCTGGGGCACGGCCGCCGGCGTGCAGGCGCAAGGCCTGCTGTTGGCGGGCGACCGCAGCGCGGTGCGGCTGGGCAGCGTCGATGCGGCATTGGCGCTGTTGATCGCCGCTGCCGCATGAAGGTGCTGCTGTGCGGTGCGCTCGACGCCGCCGAACGGTCTACCTGGCAAACAGCACTGACGAAGGCGACGGCCAGTGCGCTGCCCGAAGTCACCTGGCTGGACGAAGCCGCCGCGCGCCGCGAACCCGATGCGGTGCAAGCCGCCGTGGTGGCCCAGCCGCCGCAGGGCAGCCTGCAAGGCCTGCCCGGGCTGCGGCTGATACAGAGCCTGTGGGCGGGCGTGGATGGGCTGCTGGCCGACCCCACGCTGCCTGCTGGCGTGCCCATCGCGCGCATGGTGGACCCTGTGATGAACACCGCCATGGCCGAAACCGCCTTGTGGGCCGTGCTCTCGCTGCACCGCGGGTTTTTCAGCTACGCGCAGCAGCAGCGCAACATGCTGTGGCGGCAACTTGGCCAAAGGCTGGCGTCTGAAGTGAGTGTGCTGGTGCTGGGCCAGGGCCAGATGGGTCGGGCCGTGGCGGCGCGGCTGGCGCAGCAGGGCTACGCGGTGCAGACCTGGCGGCGCGACGGCGCTGCATTGGCACTGCTGCTGGCGCAGGCTGAAGTGGTCATCAACCTGCTGCCGCTGACGGCCGCTACCCGCGGCCTGATGGATGCGAATTTCTTCGCGGCCATGCCCACGCAAGCCGCGCTGGTGAACCTGGCCCGCGGCGCGCATGTCGTCGATGCCGACCTGCTGGCGGCGCTGGACAGCGGCCACTTGCAGCACGCGGTGCTGGATGTCTTCGACACCGAACCCTTGCCTGCCGGCCATGCGTTCTGGCAACACCCGCGGGTGACCTTGCTGCCGCATGCGGCGGCGCAGACCGACCCGCGCAGCGCGGCGGCCGTGGTGGCGGCCAACCTGCGCGCGCTGCGCGACGGTGCACCGCTGGCGCATTTGGTGGACAGGCAGCGCGGCTACTGACTTGCTCCCTCGCCCCCGGGGAGAGGGCTGGGGTGAGGGTTCCCGGTCTCAGCCGTGCAGTGCCAACGGCGCTGCGGTCTCAGCCGTGCAGTGCCAACGGCACTGCGGTCTCAGGAGTGCAGTGCCAACGGCACTGCTTTAGCCGACACGCCACTGCGCGCCGGCTGCACCGCCATCAACACCAGCTGTTGCAGCGCCTGCCACGGCGCATGCGGCCATTGCGGGTGCTTCAGGCCCTTGACGATGCCGTCGCAGACGCTGGCCGCTGCCAGCAACTGCGCCACCTGGTGGCCGGCCAGCAGCGGCAGCACACGCTCGAAGAGTTTTTCCTTCGTGCTCCAGGCCCCCGCATCTTTCAATGCCAGCGGCAGCGGTTTGCCGTCGTCCAGCGCGGCACGGCCACGGGCCAGCTTGCGGATGTCGTCGGCCAAGGCCCAGTGCACCATGACGGCGGCTTCACCTTCGTCGCGCAGGCCGTGCAAGACGCGCAGCGCGCGCGCCACCTGGCCCGTCCACACGGCTTCACTGAGCTTGTTGACATCGAAGCGCGCGACGTTCAACACCGCCGCTTCAATCTGCTCAAAACCCAGCTCGCCGGCCGGGTGCAGCAGCGCCAGCTTTTGCAGTTCTTGATGCGCGGCCAGCAGGTTGCCTTCGACGCGGTCGGCAAAAAACGCCAGCGTGCGCTGGCCTTCTTCACCACCGCGCACGCGCTGGCCCTGGCGCGCCAGGCGCTGCGCCAGCCAGGCCGGCAAAGCCTTGCGGTCCAGCGTTTCGACACGCAGGGTGATGCCGTGCGCATCCAGCGCCGTGAACCACGCGGCCTTTTGCTGCTGAAAGTCCAGCCGCGGGCATTGCACCAGCGTCAGCACGCTGCCTGACAGGCGTTCGCAGACATCGGCGCAATAGCGTTGCAGCGCTTCAGAACCCTCCTTGCCCGGCTTGCCCGACGGGATGCGGATTTCTATGAGCTGCTGGTCGGCAAACAGGCTCATCGCCTGGGCCGCGCCCAGCACGCCGCTCCAGTCGAAATGCGCGCCGCTGACCGTGAAGACCTGGCGTTCGGTGTAGCCCGCAGCGCGCGCTGCGGCGCGAATGGCATCGCCCGCTTCCTGGGCCAGCAGGGCTTCGTCACCGTGCAGGGTGTAGAGCGGCTTCAGCCCGCGTTGCAGGTGGGCTTCCAGCTGGTCGGGTCGCAATTGCATGGCGGTGCGCTGGGTGGTCTCAGACCTGCACCGCGGCCAGCCGGCGCAGCACCTGGGCCACCACGTCGGCCTGCATCTCGCGGAACAGGTCGGCGTCTTCGGCTTCCTTGGCCAGCGCGGCCACCTCGCTGTAGCTCAGGTCGCGCGCCAGCAGCAGTTCCACCTTCGGGATCAGTTCGCGGCCGCCCGGCGTGTGGGCGCGAAAGTGGAACTTCAGGCGCAACTGCATTTCACGCACCTGTGCGGCCGACGTGCTGGCCACCACGCTGCGTTCGCGGGCGTCGACCAGCGCGTGCAGCACCACCTGGGCTTTGTCGGGGGTTGCCAGCACACGCACTTGCAGCGTTAGCTGGCGTTGGAATTCTTCGGCCAGCGGTGAACGCGGCGCAAAGCCCACCAGGGCGATGCTGGAAAACGCCAGCCGCGGCGGCTGGCGCAACTGGAAGCCACAGCCGGCCAGCAGGCCGCCTGCAGCAGCCAGCAGCAGATGCCGTCGCAAGGCCATGGCGTGCACCTGGCTAGACAACCACATTGACCAAACGGCCCGGCACCACCACCACCTTCTTCGCCGCCTTGCCTTCAGAAAAGCGCAAGAACTCGGGTGAAGCCAGCGCCGCGGCTTCGATGGCGCTGCGGTTGGCCGACGCCGGCACGCGGATGGCACCGCGCAGCTTGCCACTCACTTGCAGCATCAGCTCGATCTCGTCGCGCACCAGCGCGGCATCGTCGACCTGCGGCCACGGCGCTTGCACGATGTCGCCGAGCGTCGCCGCATAGCCCAGATCAAGCCACAGCGCGTGGGCGATGTGCGGTGCCGCCGGGTACAGCGTACGCAGCAGAATGCCGAAGACTTCCTGCAGCACCGCCGCGTCGGCCGCGGCCTGCTGGGCATCCTGTAGGTCATCAAGCACCAGCCTGGCTTCGTCCACCGCGTTGAGCATCTTCATCGCGCCCGAGACCACGGTGTTGTATTGCATGCGGTCGTAGTCGTGGCTGACCTGGCGCAGCAGCAGGTGCACATCACGGCGCAGCACCACAGCGGCGGCACTGGCGCCGGGGGTGTCGGCCGCGGCGCCCACGCAGGACAGCAGGCGCGGCGCCAGCTTCACGCCGGTGCCCCACAGCCGGCGCAGGAAGCGAAAGCTGCCTTCGGCGCCGCTGTCGCTCCAGGCCGCGCTCTGGTCGGGCGGGCCGGCGAACATGGTGAACACGCGCGCAGTGTCGGCGCCGAACTTGGCGATGATGTCCTTGGGCTCGACGACGTTATTTTTGCTCTTGGACATCTTCTCGATGCCACCCAGTTTGACAGGTAGGCCATCAAGCTTGGCCACCGCGCCGGTGGGCTGGCCGCGGTCGTCGTAGCTGATGTCGACCTCGCTGGGGTAGAGCCAGCGTTTCTTGCCGTCCTCATCCTCGCGGTAGAAACTTTCGTTCAGCAGCATGCCCTGCGTGAACAGGTTCTTGAAGGGTTCGCTGAAAGTGACCAGCCCGAGGTCGCGCATGGCCTTGGTCCAGAACCTGGCGTAGAGCAGGTGCAGCACGGCGTGTTCAATGCCGCCGATGTACTGGTCCATCGCCATCCAGTAGTCGTTGCGCTCGTCCACCATCGCGTCGTCGCTGCCAGGGCTGCAATAGCGCATGTAGTACCAGGCGCTGTCAACGAAGGTGTCCATGGTGTCGGTTTCGCGCCGCGCGGGCCGGCCGCACTGCGGGCAGGCCACGTTCAGAAACGAAGCGCAATGTTGCAGCGGGTTGCCGCTGCCATCGGGCACCAGGTCTTCGGGCAGCAGCACGGGCAGGTCTTTTTCGGGCACCGGCACGCTGCCACACCCCGGGGTTCGACCCCCGGGTCCGTCTGCTCCATCGCAATGGATGATCGGGATCGGCGTGCCCCAGTAACGCTGGCGGCTGATGCCCCAGTCACGCAAACGCCAGGTGGTCTTTTTTTCGCCCAAGCCTTCTGCGGCCAGCGCCTTGGCAATGGCTTGCACCGCCGGTTTGTAATGCAGGCCGCTGTAATTGCCAGAATTGATGGTGATGCCCTGGGCCTTGTCGGCGTACCAGGGCTGCCAGTGGTCGTAGCTGAAATGCTCGCCATCGACATGCACCACCTGCAAGATGTCGATGCCGTACTTCTTCGCAAACGCGAAGTCGCGTTCGTCGTGCGCGGGCACGCCCATCACGGCGCCGTCGCCATAACTCATCAACACATAGTTGCCGACCCACACCGGCACTTCGGCGCCAGTCAAAGGGTGCGTCACCACCAGGCCCGTGGGCCGGCCTTCCTTTTCTTTCACGGCCAGCTCGGCCTCGGTGGTGCCGCCTTTTTTGCATTCCTCGATGAAGGCAGTGAGGTCGGCGTTGCCGCGTGCGGCATGCGTGGCCAGCGGGTGTTCGGGCGCCACGGCGCAAAAGGTCACGCCCTTGATGGTGTCGACGCGGGTGGTGAAGACGTACAGGCGGCCGTCCTGAATCAGCGCGCCATCGTGAGCGTGAATGGCGTGCGTGAAGGCAAAGCGCACCCCTTCGCTCTTGCCCATCCAGTGTTCCTGCATCAGCCGCACGCGTTCTGGCCAGCCTTCCAGGTAGTGCGGTGCGGTGTGGTCGTTGACACCGGCCAGCAACTCATCGGCGTAGTGCGTGATGGCCAGGTAGTAGCCCGGAATCTCACGCTTTTCGATGATGGCGCCGCTGCGCCAACCACGGCCTTCCACCACCTGTTCGTTGGCCAGCACGGTCTGGTCAATCGGGTCCCAGTTCACGACCTGGGTCTTCTTGTAGGCAATGCCCTTTTCCAGCATCTTCAAAAAGAACCATTGGTTCCATTTGTAGTAGCTGGGGTCGCAGGTGGCCAGTTCGCGCTTCCAGTCGAAGGCCAGGCCCAGCGGCTGCATCTGGGCCTTCATGTCGGCGATGTTGGCGCGCGTCCATTGCGCGGGCGGCACGTTGTGGGCCATGGCCGCGTTCTCGGCCGGCAGGCCGAAGGCGTCCCAGCCCATCGGCATCAACACGTTCATGCCTTTCATGCGCAGGTGGCGGCCCATCATGTCGCCGATGGTGTAGTTGCGCACATGGCCCATGTGCAGCTTGCCGCTGGGGTAGGGCAGCATGCTGCAAGCGTAGAACTTGGGGCCCGCGGCTTGTTCGCTGACGTTGTAGGCGCCGGTGGCGGCCCAGTGCGCCTGGGCGGCGGCTTCTACTTCGGCGGGTGCGTATTTCTCGTTCATGCGCCGATTCTAGGCAGCGTGCGCTGCTTGACCGGCGCTGCTTGATCGGCGCTGCGCGATGGTCGTTACTTCGCTGGCGTTTGCGTGACGAAGCCGATGCGCGTCAGCCCGGCCTCTTGCAGCCAGCCTATCAACTCGGCCACGCGGCCATAGGGCACGCGGCTGTCGGCGCGCAACTGCACTTCGGTGGCCGGGTCGCGCTGCGCCGCTTCACGGGCGCGCTGCAGCAGGGGCTGGCGTTCCTGGCCGGCGGGCAAGGGCTGGTCGCCCAGGTAGAGCACGCCCTGCGCGTCGATGGCCAGCGCGATGAAGGCCGGCGCGTCGCTGCTGGCCGCGCCTTCGGCCTTGGGCAGGTCCAGGCGCAGGCTGCTCGTCAACAAGGGCGCGGTGATGATGAAGATCACCAGCAGCACCAGCATGACGTCGATCAACGGCGTCATGTTGATGTCGCTCATCGGCTGCGCGCCGGGGTTGCGTTCGAGGCGGCCGAATGCCATGTCAAGCTTTGGCGCTGTCGAGGAAAGTCTGGAGCAGGTCGTGCGCAAAACCTTCCAGTTCGGCTTCGCAAGCCGACACCCACTTGCCGAACACGTTGTAGGCCAGCACCGCGGGCACGGCCACGGCAATGCCGGCGGCCGTCATGATGAGCGCTTCACCGACCGGGCCCGAGACCTTGTCGATGCTGATGCTGCCGGCCGCTGCAATGCCGGCCAGCGCGTGGTAGATGCCCCAGACGGTGCCGAACAGGCCCACAAAAGGTGCCGTGCTGCCGACGCTGGCCAGCAGCACCTGGCCGAACTGCAAGTGCGCCAGGCCGTTGTGCAAAGCGTCGCGCAAGCGTCGCGTGAGCTGGGCTTCGAGCTGGCCGCCGCTTTCCAGCGTGCCGGCCGCGGGGCGGGCGGTGGCGGCAGCCAGCAGCGGCAGCAGCACATGTTCGCGGTCCAGCGCGGCGATGCGGGCGCGGCCTTCGTCCAGCGACGTGGCGTCCCAGAAGGCCGGCACGGCGCGCGCGATGTCGCTCTGGGCACGGCGCAGCAGCCAGCCCTTCCAGAAGATCAAGACCCAGGCCGCCACCGACATGGCCAGCAACAGCAACGCCACGGCGCGGCCGACGCTGTCGCTGGCGGTCCAGAATTTGCTCAGACCTTCCATGGTGTTTGAATGTTAGGCTTTGATTGCACGCTCATGCGGCGCTCATTCAAAGTTCACGGCTGCAAGCCCAGCACGTCGTGCATGCCATACAGGCCCGTCTGGCCCGCCGGCAGGCCGGCCAGGAAACGCGCCGCGCGCAGGCTGCCGTCGGCATAGTTGGCGCGGCTGCTGCTCTTGTGCGCAATCTCGATGCGCTCGCCGGTGCCGGCAAACAGCACCGTGTGTTCGCCGACGATGTCGCCACCCCGCACCGCGGCAAAGCCGATGCTGCCGGGCACGCGTTCGCCAGTCTGGCCGTGGCGCGTGAACACGCCGTGCTGCGCCAGGTCAACGCCACGCGCGGTGGCCAGCACCTCGCCCATCGCCAGCGCGGTGCCGCTGGGTGCGTCGACCTTGTATTTGTGATGGGCTTCGATCACCTCGATGTCGTAGCCAGCGCCCAGCGCCTGCGCGGCCTGGGCCAGCAAGCGCAGCATCACGTTCACGCCGACGCTCATGTTGGCCGCGAACACGGTGGCGACCTGCTGTGCGTGGGCGGCTATGGCGGCCTTTTGTGTGGGCGTGAAGCCGGTGGTGCCGATGACGGCGCGCACGCCAAGTTCGCGGCACATGGCCAGGTGGGCCAGCGTGCCTTCGGGGCGCGTGAAGTCGATCAGCAGCTGCGCGCCGGCCAGGCCGCGCCGCAGGTCGGCGGTGATGGCCACGCCGGTGTGTTGGCCCGCGAAGGCGCCGGCATCCGCGCCCAGCGCCGGGCTGGCGGGCATGTCCAGCGCGCCGGTCAAGGTGCAGTCGCTGCTGGCGAGCACGGCTTCGATGAGCATGCGGCCCATGCGGCCCCCCGCGCCGGCCACGGCTACGTTCAGCACAGGTCTGCTCAAGCGGCCGCCGCAGAACCGGCTTCGCCGGGCTGCTGGCGGCGCCCCCTGGGGGGAGCGCCGCAGGCGCTTCGGGGGGGTCTCATATTTCCAAGGGCGGGTAGTCGCGGATCGGGCCCATGGGCTCGACAGGTGCGGCCTCGCGCTTGGGTGGCAGCGGCAGGGCCGCGCGCTCTTCTTCGCTCAGTTCCAGCTTGGGCGCGCGCAAGTCCTTGAAGCGGCTGATGGAAGCCACGAAGTCGCGTTCCGATGGCAGCGAAGGCGCTTCAATGCCCTTCACCAGGTCGCCATCGAAAGTGATGATGACGCTGCGGCGCTGCGGCTCGGCGCCCGGGCGCCGCAGCGTGAAGATGTAGTCCCAGCGGGCGGCGTGAAAAGGGTCGGCCACCAGCGGTGTGCCCAGCACGTCTTTGACCTGCAGGCGTGTCAGCCCCGGCTTGATGAGTGCGGCCTGCTCCTGCGTGACGGCGTTGCCCTGCACGATGTCGATGCGGTAGGGCGTGACGAAACCGAACAGGCTGTCGGTGCGCTGCAATGATTCGCAGCCCGTCAGCAGCAAAGCGGGCAGCGCGGCACTCAGAAAAACAAGCAAAGGTCGCATGGGCGGCGGCGCATCCAGGTGGGTGGGCCAGCAGCGGCCAGGAGGGGCACGGGGCTGGCTATGATGGGCAGATTCTAACGAGGGGCCGCGCCCTGCCTGTGCCGAGGAAACCGCCATGACCCAAGTGGACGATCTGAAGAGCAGCGGCCTGAAGGCCACGCTGCCGCGCATCAAGATACTGGAGGTGTTCCAGCATGCACAGCGCCGGCACATGACGGCCGAAGACGTGTTCAAGGCGCTGTTGACGGAAAACGCCGACATCGGCCTGGCCACTGTCTACCGCGTGTTGATGCAGTTCGAGCAGGCCGGTTTGCTGACGCGCAGCAACTTCGAGAGCGGCAAGGCGGTGTTCGAGATCAACGAAGGCCAGCACCACGACCACCTGGTGTGCCTGGACTGCGGGCGCGTCGAAGAGTTCTTCGACGCCGAGATCGAGCAGCACCAGCGCGAAGTGGCGGTGATGCGCGGTTTCGAGTTGCAAGAGCATTCGCTGTCGCTGTATGCACGCTGCACGAAAACCGACTGCGCCTACCGGCACAAGTAGCTCGCAGCGCCTGTCCCGCGGCGCGGAACAGCGGGCCCTTCAATCAGGTTCCCCGCCTTCCATCGCGGCCTGGTGGCGCTTGATGAATTCCTGGTAGGTGTCTATGCCCCGTAGCTGCAACACCGTGTTGCGCACCGCGGCTTCCACCAGCACGGCCAGGTTGCGGCCGGCGTCGACGGCGATGACCACCTTGCGCACCGGCAGGCCCAGCAGTTCTTCGTTCAGCGGCTCATAGGGCAGGCGCTCGAACTCGCGTTCCATGGTTTCCTTGCGCACCAGGTGCACGATCAGCTTCAGCCGCATCTTGCGGCGCACCGCCGTTTCGCCAAAGATGGCCTTGATGTCCAGCAGGCCGATGCCCCGCACTTCCAGCAGGTTCTGCAACAGCCTGGGGCAGCGGCCTTCCAGCGCCGTCTGGCTGATGCGGAAGATGTCGACGGCGTCGTCGGCCACCAGCCCGTGGCCGCGGCTGACGAGTTCAAGCCCCAGCTCACTCTTGCCCAGGCCTGATTCGCCGGTCAGCAGCACGCCCAGGCCCAGGATGTCCATGAACACGCCGTGGCGTGTCGTGCGTTCAGCGAAATGCTGGCCCAGGTAGCCGCGCACCACGTCGATGACATGGCCGGCCGATTCGCCGGTGACGAAGAGCGGAATTTCGGCACGTTCGCACATCGCCACCAGGCGGTCGGGCGGCACCTGCGCGTCGGCGACGATCAGCACCGGCGGTTCGAGTGTGACGATGCGCGAGATGCGGCGTTCCTGGTCTTCGGCTGAGCTGGCCAACAAGTACGCCACTTCGCGGCGGCCGACAATCTGCACCCGGTAAGGGTGGATGTAGTTCAGGTAGCCCACCAGGTCGGCGGCGCTGCGCGCGTCGCGCACCGCGGCGTCGTCAAAGCGGCGTTCGGGGTGGGCGTGGCCGGCAATCCATTCCCAGCGCATCGCTTCACGGTGCGCCTCGAACAACGCTTCGGCGCTGATCGACGTGGGCTTCATGTCGCGCCCTGCATCTGCGTCAGGCTACAGATTTGAGCGGCTCCCAGTCGGTGATGAGCTTGTGCACCCCCGCTGCATCGGGCTCGGTCTTCAGCCGTTCGCGCAGTTCGCGGTCTGACAGCATCTCGGCGATTTCTGACAAGATCTCCAAATGCCGCTGCGTCGCCGCCTCGGGCACCAGCAAGAAGATCAGCAGCGAAACGGCTTCGTCGTCGGGTGCGTCAAAAGGAATCGGCTGCTGCACACGCACCACAGCGGCCAGCGGGGTTTTCAGCCCCTTGATGCGGCCGTGCGGAATGGCCACCGCGTGGCCCAGGCCGGTGGAACCCAGGCGTTCGCGCGCGAACAGGTTGTCGGTGACGGTGCCCCGCGCAATGGAGTGCTGGTTTTCAAACAACAAACCGGCCTGCTCGAATACACGCTTCTTGCTGGTCGCATCCACATGCACCAGCACATTGTTGGCGGGCAGGATCGTGGCGAGACGGTTCATCAGCACATTCCTCATCGCCGCAGGCTGCAAGCCTCGCGCGGCGACCGAAGGGGGTTACGACAGTGAGCGACGATGATAGGCCCGGCCCTGCGCCGTGTGACAAGGCGACAGACCCTGAAACAGGTGGAAATGCGCGCATTTGCGGCGCCGCAGCAACACCCTTGCCACGATGCAAAACGGCCCCGAAGGGCCGCTGGCGAAACGGGCTTCAAGCCCGCGCTGGCACCGATGTGAAATCAGGCCACGCCCATGTCCAGCCGCTTGGGTGAAGCGTGGTGATGGTTTTGCAGCCGGTCTTTGTGGCGCACCACCTGGCGGTCCAGCTTGTCCATCAGCTGGTCGATGGCAGCGTACAAATCTTCATGCGCTTGCTCACAGAAGATGTCGCGGCCCTTGACATGCAACGTCACCTCGGCCTTCTGCCTTCGTTCCTTCTCTTTCAGGTTTTCCACGGTCAGCAACACGGTCACATCCACCACCTGGTCAAAGTGCCGGGTCACCCGGTCCAGCTTGGTAAGCACGTACTCACGCAGTGCAGGGGTAACTTCCAAGTGATGTCCGCTGATCGTCAAGTTCATCAGAACCTCCTTTGCGAGGGGTGGAGCGAAACGCTGGCGGACAGGCCGCCAGCAGGGGGGAAGAAGGGGGGGGATTGGTAATGCAGAGGGTGCTACGTGGGGCCAACGGCAGGACGCCGTGAAACCCAGTGTGCGCCCGTTGGCAGGCGCTGGCAAGCACCCCCACACCCCGCAAGACGTGACTAAATTTGACAGTGCGGCGACCTCGCTTTGGCGTCGCTCACGGCTTGTTCACGCCTTGTTTGCGGATTCTTCCGGGGCCGTATGCTGGCCCCTGGCTTGCTTGTTTGGCTGGCTTGCTTGGCTGGCCTGTTTGGCGTACTCCCATGAACACTTCCCACCCGCCCCTGCTGATCCGCAACGCCACGCTGCCCGACGGCCGCACTGCCATGGACTTGCTGGCTGAAAACGGTTTCATCACAGCGCTGGCGGCGGCCTTGCCGCTGCCGCCCGGCGCTGAAGTCCTCGATGCCCAGGGCTGGCTGCTCAGCCCGCCTTTCGTCGATGCCCACTTCCACATGGATTCCACTCTCAGCCAGGGCCTGCCACGCATCAACGCCAGCGGCACCCTGCTCGAAGGCATTGCGCTGTGGGGTGAACTGAAACCTTTGCTCACCGAAGAAGCCATCATCGAACGTGCCTTGCAGTACTGCGACTGGGCCGTGGCGCGCGGCCTGCTTGCGATACGTTCGCATGTCGACGTCTGCGACCCACGCCTGCTGGCCGTGCGTGCGCTGCTGGACGTGAAGCAACGCGTCGCGCCCTACATCGACCTGCAGCTGGTGGCCTTTCCGCAAGACGGTGTGCTGCGTTCGCCCGGCGCGCTGGCGAACATGAAGCGCGCACTCGACCTGGGCGTCGACGTGGTGGGCGGCATTCCGCACTTTGAACGCACCATGCAAGAAGGCGCCGACAGCGTGGGTTTGCTGTGCGAGCTGGCCGCCGAGCGTGGCCTGCGCGTCGACATGCACTGCGACGAAAGCGACGACCCGATGTCGCGCCACATCGAAACCCTGGCCCTGCACACGCAGCGCCTGGGCCTGCACGGGCGCGTGACGGGTTCGCACCTCACGTCGATGCATTCGATGGACAACTACTACGTCAGCAAACTGATCCCGCTGATCGCCGAAGCGGGCGTACACGCGGTGGCCAACCCGCTCATCAACATCACGCTGCAAGGCCGCCACGACAGCTACCCCAAACGCCGTGGCATGACGCGCGTGCCCGAACTGCTGGCCGCCGGCGTCAACGTCGGCTTTGGGCATGACTGCGTGCTCGACCCCTGGTATGCATTGGGCTCGGGCTGCATGCTGGAAGTGGCGGCCATGGGCTTGCATGTGGCACAGATGACATCGCTGGCGGCGCAGCGCCAGTGTTTTGACGCCGTGACCGTGAACAACGCCCGCATCCTGGGCCTGCAGGGCTATGGGCTGGAAGTGGGCTGCCGCGCCGAT
Source organism: Betaproteobacteria bacterium (assembly GCA_031371275.1). GTDB lineage: Bacteria > Pseudomonadota > Gammaproteobacteria > Burkholderiales > Burkholderiaceae_C > Rubrivivax. Next base: position 9,887 of record JANMJI010000249.1, on the reverse strand, counting down.
ATGGTGTTGCTGCAAGCCCGCTCACCCGAAGAAGCCATACGCCTGCGTGCCCAGCGCCTGCTGGTGCTGCGCGGCGGGCGCGTGCTGTCGCGCATGGCGCCGGCCACGGCCGAGTTGACGCTGCCAGGCCGGCCCACCAGCGTGGATTTCACGCGACAGCGCGGCGCCACGCCCCAGACCCCGGCTCGCTAGAATCGTTTTGCAACAAGGGTCGAGGCCAGGCGAAAAAAATGAAACTCATCGGTGCACTCACCAGCCCTTACGTGCGCAAGGTTCGCGTCGTCATGGCCGAGAAAAAACTCGACTTCCAGCTTGACCTGGAAGACGTGTGGAACAGCGAAGCCATCCTCAAGAGCAACCCGCTGGGCAAGGTGCCCTGCTTGGTGCTGGACGGCGGTGAAGCGGTGTTTGATTCCCGCGTCATCGTCGAATACCTGGACACGCTGTCACCCGTGGGCAAGCTCATTCCGCCCAGTGGCCGCGAACGCATTGAAGTACGCACCTGGGAAGCGCTGGGCGACGGCCTGCTGGACGCTGCGATCCTGGCCCGCCTGGAAGCCAACTGGGCCGGCCGCAGCGCCGAGCAACGCTCGCAAGCCTGGATAGACCGCCAGATGCGTTCGGTGCACAACGCATTGAAGGCCATGGGCCAGGGCCTGGCCGACAAACCTTTTTGCGCCGGCAACCACTTCACACTCGCCGACGTGGCAGTGGGTTGTGCGGTGGGCTACCTCGATTTCCGCTTCGCCCACATCGACTGGCGCGCCGCGCATCCCAACTTGCACAAGCTGCACGACAAGCTGGCATTGCGCGCCAGCTTCATTGACACCCTGCCGCCGACGGTCTGAGCGGCAACGCAACGCCGCGCGATCCAACCTTGAGCTAACGCGGAAAAAGCACGGTGTTGTTTGCCGACCTGCACAGCTACGAACCGCGCCGGGGCCACGGCCTGCCGCACGACCCCTTCAACGCCATCGTCGGCCCGCGACCGATAGGCTGGATTTCCACGCGCAGCGCAGCCGGCGGCCTGAACCTGGCGCCCTACAGCTTCTTCAACGCCTTCAACTACACGCCGCCCATCATCGGCTTTGCCAGCATCGGCGCCAAGGACACGCTGCGCAACGTCAACGAGACCGGCGAATTTGTGTGGAACCTGGCGACGCGGCCGCTGGCCGAGGCGATGAACGCCAGTTGCGCGACGGTGCCGCCTGACGTGAACGAGTTCGAGCTGGCAGGCCTGACGCCAGTGGCATCGCAGATCGTGGCCGCGCCGCGCGTCGGCGAAAGCCCGGTGGCTTTCGAGTGCAAGCTGACACAGCAGATTCAATTGCACGGTGTCGACGGCCAGCCCGTGCCGACCTGGCTGACGCTGGGCGAAGTGGTGGCCGTACACATCGCGCGCGAACTGCTGGTGGACGGCATTTACAACACCGCCGCGGCGCGGCCGGTGCTGCGCGGTGGTGGGCCGGCCGACTATTTCGAGATCAGCGAAGCCTTGCGCTTTCGCATCTTCAGGCCGCGCTGAACAAACGGCCGTGCCTTCAGGGCAGGCCACGTTGAATTCGTGCCTTCAAGGCACGAAGGCCAAAAACACAAAGGCCGCAAACACCACCAGGTGCACCGCGCCCTGCATCAGGTAAGTGCGGCCCGAGCCCAGCGTGATGGCGCTGACGAGGAAAGTCATGGCCATCAGCGCCATCTCTTTGGGCGCCAGGCCCAGCACCAGCGGCAGGCCCAGCGCGCTGGCCGCCACGACCACCGCAGGCACCGTCAAACCGATGCTGGCCAGCGCCGAGCCCAGCGCCAGATTCATGCTGGTTTGCAAGCGGTTGGCACGCGCGGCGCGCACCGCCGCCCAGGTCTCGGGCAGCAGCACCAGCATGGCGATGGCAATGCCCACCACGGCTTTGGGCAGCGATGCAGCGTCAACCATGGCTTCGATGGTGGGCGACAAGATCTTCGCCAGGCCCACCACCACCACCAGCGATACCGGCAACAAAGCCGCGCTGGCCCAGGCCTGGCCAGCACTGGGCGGCGGCGCATGCTGGGTTTCGTCGGCCGCATCGGCGGCAGGCAAAAAGTAGTCGCGGTGGCGCACGGTTTGCACAAACACGAAGACTGCCCACAGGACGATGGACACCCCACCCACAAAGGCTAACTGCGAATGTGTGTAGGTGCCCTCGGGTGAACTGGTGGTGAACACCGGCATCACCAAAGAGATGGTGCACAAGACCACCAGCGCGGCCAGCGCCGGGCCGGTGCCGGCCACCTGAAAACTCTGCTCGCGGTGGCGCAGCCCGCCCAGCAGCAGGCACACACCGACGACGCCGTTGCAGATAATCATCACCGTGGCATACAGCGTGTCGCGTGGCAGCGCCGCGGTGGTGGCGCCGCCGCTCAACATCAAAGACACGATGAGCGCCACTTCAATGACGGTGATGGCCACCGCCAGCACCAGCGTGCCGAAAGGTTCACCCACGCGGTGGGCCACGACCTCGGCGTGGTGCACGGCGGCGATCACCGCGCCCACCATCGTCACCGCGCAGGCCAGCGAAAGCGCCACACCCGGCGTGGTGCTCAGTGCAACACCCAGCACCGCCAGGCCGGCAACGGGAAGGGCTTTGGTCCACATCGGCATGGCGGCGATTGTGGCCCGCTCATCGCCGCGCCGGCGTGGCCGCTACGCCGTGACAGCGGTGCCTATGGTTCCGGCGGTCACGGCAGCATCCACCAAATCGGGCGGCGCCATGGGCTGAAAGCTGTGGCTCTGGGCCAGCGGCCAGTAGAGCTCAAAGACGTTGTGCGGCCAGGCGCCGCGGCTTTCGATGGCCGCCAGCAAGGCACCCGGCTTCACAAAGCTCAGCTGGTTGGCCAGCAGCCGCACATCGTGGTCGGCCATGCGCCGCACGATGTGCGCGGCGGTGATGTGCCCCGGGTGCGCCAGCCCCGCGGCCTGCACCAGTTCTTGCAGTGCGTGCAGCGTGTTCTGGTGGAAGCGCCACACGCGCTCGGCCTTGTCGGGCACCACCAGCGCTTTCTGGCGCTGTGGGTCTTGGGTCGTCACGCCCGAGGGGCAGTTGCCGGTGTGGCAACTTTGCGCTTGTATGCAGCCCAGGGCGAACATGAAACCGCGCGCTGAATTGCACCAGTCGGCGCCCAGGGCCATCAAACGGGCCACATCGAAAGCACTCACCACCTTGCCCGCACAGCCCAGCTTCACGCGTGCACGCAAGTTCAAACCCGTCAGCGTGTTGTGGACCAGCAGCAGCCCTTCTTGCAGCGGCGCGCCCACATGGTCGGTAAATTCCAGCGGCGCCGCGCCAGTGCCGCCTTCGGCGCCATCGACAACGATGAAGTCGGGCAGGATGCCGGTTTCCATCATCGCCTTGGCCATCGCAAACCATTCCCAGGGGTGGCCGATGCAGAGCTTGAAGCCGGTGGGTTTGCCGCCTGACAAACCGCGCAGTCGTTCGATGAAACGCATCATTTCCACCGGCGTGGAAAAGGCGCTGTGGCTGGCCGGGCTGACACAGTCCACCCCCACCTGCACGCCGCGCGCGGCAGCAATCTCTGGCGTGACCTTGGGCCCCGGCAGCACACCGCCGTGGCCAGGTTTGGCGCCCTGACTGAGCTTCAATTCGATCATCTTCACCTGCGGGTCCAGCGCATTGGTGGTGAAGCGTTCTTCGTTAAAGCTGCCGTCGTCGTTGCGGCAGCCGAAGTAGCCACTGCCAATTTCCCAGATGAGGTCGCCGCCATGCACGCGGTGGTGGACGCTGATGCTGCCTTCGCCGGTGTCGTGCGCGAAATTGCCCTTCTTCGCACCGCCGTTCAAAGCCAATATCGCGTTGGCACTGAGCGCACCAAAACTCATGGCCGATATGTTGAAGATGCTGGCGTTGTAGGGTTGCGTGCAAGAACTGCCGCCAGCCCCTATCAAGACCCGGAAGTCGTGGCCCGCCAGCCTGGTGGGCGCCACCGAATGGTTGATCCACTCATAGCCGCTGGCCTGCACGTCGAGTTGCGTGCCGAAGGGGCGTTTGTCCTGGTCGCCCTTGGCGCGCTGGTAAACCAGGCTGCGCTGCTGGCGTGAAAAAGGCGCGGCTTCGCTGTCGCTTTCCAGAAAGTACTGGCGCATTTCCGGCCGAATGAATTCAAGCAAGAAACGCAGGTGGCCAATGACCGGGTAATTGCGCAGCACCGAATGCCGGCGCTGGTGCGTGTCACGCCAGCCCAGGCCGAGCAGGAACAGACACACCAGCGCGGCCACGCCGCCGACCTTGAAAGCGACGAACGTGAAGCTGAACAGCAGCAAGCCCACGCCACTGAGTATCCAGGCCGTGAAGCGCACGGGGAAGTGTTGGTCTAGGCGGTGCAGCCACTCGTGCATGTTCGGGCCCTCTTGCGTTGTCGCATGCTAGCGGGCACCTGTGGCCGGCGGGGTGCGAGTTAGCCCGTGTTGGCCTGCCAGTTCGGGCGCCGCAGGGGCCGCGCCTGGCCGCAAACCCCGCCCTTAAACTGCTTGGCGACCACAGACGAACAACAGCCCGCCACGACCCATGCAGGGACAACTTTTCAGCCAGGAATTCCTGCGGCACGGCGTTCGTGAAACGCCGCCCTGTCTGGCGCTGGAAGAAGCCGCAGTGCAGACTTTCGAAGCCAGTTTGCGCAGCATCTTTGCGGGCCTGGCAGCGCATACCACGCTGAACGAAGCGCAGACCGAACAACTGGTCATCGAGCAAGTGCTGCGGCAACTGGGCTGGGGTGATGACTATCTGCCGCAGGTCAACCTGAGCGGCAAGCGCCGCGAAGACGTGCCAGACATCTTGCTGTTTGCCAGCAACGCCGCGCGCAGCGCTGCATTGGCTGAGAGCAAGGACGACCGCCGCTACAAACACGGCCTGGCGATACTCGAAGCCAAACGCTGGCTGCGACCCTTGGACCGTGGCGACAACAGCGAAGCCACCGACCCCGGCGCGCCTTCGTCACAAATGCTGCGCTACCTGAGCCGCGCCGACGTGATGAGCGACCGCGCCGTGAAGTGGGGCCTGCTGACCAACGGCGGCGTGTGGCGCTTGTACTGGCAAGACGCCCGTTCACGCGCCGAAGAATTCTGCGAAATCGACCTCGCCGCATTGCTGGGCGTGCCTGGCGTGCAGGTTGAACTGGACGGCTACACGCCCGCGCACGGCCTGCGTTTGTTTTACTTGCTGTTCAGCCGCGCGGCATTTCTGCCGCAGCCCTGGGACAGTGCCGGCCGCAGCTTGCACGCCTATGCCCGCAACGAAGCGCGGGCCTATGAAGAAAAGGTCTCGCAAGACCTGGGCGCGCGGGTCTTCGACGACATCTTCCCCACCCTGGCCCAGGCCCTGGCCGAGGGCGACCTGGGATCACAAAAAGAAAGCTTGGGCTATGGCCAGTTCACACGCCAGCGCTACACCGCGGCGTATCTGGATGAGGTGCGTGAAGCCGCGCTGATCTTGCTGTACCGGCTGCTGTTTTTGTTCTATGCCGAAGACAGGCGGCTGCTGCCGGTGGACGAGCCCGGCTACCGCGCCTACAGCGTGCGGGCCTTGCGTGAACAGGTGCGCGACGGCGTTGATGCGGGCGCCCGCTGGTCGCGCACGATGCAACCGCTGTGGCTGTCGCTGCGCGGGCTGTTCTCGCTTGTCAATCTGGGCGAAGACGAGATTGGCATGCCGGCCTACAACGGCGGTCTGTTCAATCGTCGGCGCTCGGTGCTGCTCGAACGCACGAACGTTCCAGACCTGGTGATGGCCCCCATCCTTGACTTCTTGTCACGCCGCGCCAGCGATGCCGGACGGGCCTGGATCAACTACCGCGACCTGTCCGTTTCGCACCTGGGCAGCATTTACGAACGCTTGCTGGAATACAGCCTCACGCACGAAGTGCAGGCCGCCGACGATTACCACGACAAGCCCGAGATCAACCGCATCGTGGCGCGGCCGGCCAGCTTTGCGCGCAAGGTTTCGGGCAGCTACTACACCCACGACGACCTGGTGCGTTTGATACTGCGTGAATCGGTGGGGCTGCTGGCCAGTGAACGCGTGGCCAGCTTCGAGAAACTGGTCACCGGCTGGAAGAAAAAGCACGCGCTGAACCCGGCCGAATGGGAACGGCTTGACCGTGCCGACCCCGCCAGCAACATCCTGGAACTGAAGGTCTGCGACCCCGCCATGGGCAGCGGCCACTTTCTGGTGGCGCTGGTGGACGACCTGGCCGACCGTGTGCTGGAAGCCGTGACGGCGGCGCAATTGCTGGTCGCCGAACAACCCTGGGCCGCGCACCTGGCAGAACAGGCCCGGCCGTGGCAAAGCCCGGTGGTGGCACGCACGGCGCACATACGCCGCAGCATCAAACGCCAGGCCACCGACCACGGCTGGGCGGTGACAGACGCACAGCTGGACGACCGCCACATCGTGCGCCGCATGGTGCTGAAGAAAAGCATCTTCGGCGTCGACAAAAACCTGATGGCGGTGGAGTTGGCCAAGACGGCTTTGTGGCTGCACACCTTCACCGTGGGTGCACCGCTGAGTTTCTTGGACCACCACCTGAAACACGGTGATTCACTGCACGGTGAACGCCTGCCCGAGGTGCAACAAAGCCTGCACAGCCTGGGCATGCTGTTTCAACAAGAAGAATTGCAGCGGCTGGAACGCGCGGCCAAAAACCTGAGTGAGGTGGCCGACCTGACCGACGTGGACATTGCCGAGGCGCAGTTGTCCAGACAACTTTCAGAGGAAGCCGATGCGCAGGTGGCGCCGCTGCACGCGTTGCTCGATTTTTGGCGTGCGATGCGCTGGCTGCACCCGGGCTGGCCGCCTGAGAAAACCGGCAAGCTGGCCAAGTGGGGTGATGAGAATTTGCGCCTGGCGTTGAGCGAATTGCTGTCGCCACAACGCAACTTGGTGGCCACCTTGGGCGCCGGCAAACTGGATGGCAGGGGCCCGGCCGTGGAAGCCGCCAATACGCTGCTGCAACAAACGCGAGCACTTGCGCGACGCGAAAGTTTCTTTCATTGGTGGACGGCCTTTCCCACCGCATTCGCTGGTGCCAACACCGGCTTTGACGCGGTAATTGGCAACCCGCCGTGGGACCGCATCAAATTGCAGGAAGTGGAATGGTTTGCCGAACGCGAACCGAACATCGCCGCGCAGCCGCGTGCTGCCGACCGCAAAGCGCTGATCGCTGCCCTGCACAAGAAACAGGCCCCGCTGGCGGCCGACTACGCGCAAGCCGTGCAGCGCGCCGAAGCCAATGCACGCGTGCTTGCCAAGACCGGCGACTACCCGCTGCTGGGCGGCGGCGATGTCAACCTGTACAGCTTGTTTGTGGAACGCGCGCAGGCACTGGTGCGGCCCGATGGCGTGGTGGCACTGCTGACGCCCAGCGGCATCGCGGCCGACAAAGGTGCGGCTGAATTCTTCAAGAGCATTGCGACAACGGGAAGACTTGGCGCTTTGTTTGATTTCGAGAACCGCAAGGTTTTCTTCGCCGATGTCGATTCACGATTCAAGTTTTGCACCTTGGTGTTTGGTGGCATGGCCAGAACATTCGCCCACACACGTTGCGCATTCTTTTTGCACGGCTTCGAGGAGATCGACGAAGCCCACCGCACATTGCTTCTAAGCGCCGATGACTTTGCGCGCGTCAATCCCAATACAGGAGCAGCCCCGATCTTTCGGAACGCCAGGGACGCTGCCCTCACCCAACAGGCTTTTGCCAAGCATCCTGTTCTGGTGCGGCACGCTTCAAACCCAGATTCTCGCGGCAAGCCGATGAGCGAAAATGTGTGGCCCTTGCAGTACACGGCCCAGTTTCACATGACCAACGACTCGCATCTGTTTTTAAGTCAGAGCGAACTCGTCAAGCGGGGTTTTGTGCCGACGCCTTTGAGCCGCTGGCAACACAACCACGATGAAGCTGTGCCGCTGTACGAAGGCAAGATGGTGCAGGCTTTTGACCACCGCGCGGCCGACGTGGTGGTAAACCTGGCCAACCTGAAACGTGCAGCGCAGCAAGAGCCACTGGCGTCGCACGAAAAGCAGGCTGCTGACCGTTACCCGGCGCCGCAGTATTGGGTGCGCCGCCAAGACATTCCCACGGCCTCATCGTTGGGCTATTGCGTTGCCTACAAGTCCGTCACGGCGCCCAGCAATATGCGCACGATGATTGCCGCTTTTCTGCCAGCCTGCGGCGTGGGCAACAGCATGGCCATGCTGATTCCGGCGAACGCAAAGGACGACAGTTACGCCCGCTGGGGCAGCTTGCTGTTGGCGAACATCAACTCTTTCGCGTATGACTTTTTGCTGCGGCAAAAAGTGCAGGGCCAGAATCTGAACTGGTTCATCGTCGAACAATCTTGCGTCATCGCCGCCGCCCGCTTCAACGCCCCTTTGCCCGCCGCCTTCACCACCCACATGCGCGACACCGGACTGATGAACGGCCACCACGCCCACCCCACCATCGCCGACTTCGTCATCCCGCAGGTGCTGGCGCTCAGCTACACCGCGCACGACCTGGCGCCGTTGGCGCGTGATCTGGGGTATGTCGATGCACAAGGCGAAGTGCTGCCGCCCATCGCCTGGAACGACGAAGACCGCCGTGCGCGGCTGGCGGCGCTGGACGCTTTGTTCTTCCACCTCTACGGCCTGGGCGAAGAAGACGCCGGCTACATCCTCTCCACCTTTCCCATCGTGCGGCAGCAGGACGAAGCCGCGTTTGGGCGCTACCGCACGCGTGACGATGTGCTGGCGCTTTTGCAACTGTTCGGCGAAGCACGTTGGCTATGATGCGTGGTCAGTCGTTTTGAAGTGAGGCAAGCATGCTGGCCGACACCACATTGAACCCACGCGAACTTGCGCATGTCTGGCAGCAGCTGGGCCAGGACGAGACGCTGCCCGACCGCTACGAACTCACCCAGCATGGCGAGGTGGTGATGAGCCCGAAGCCGACGAATCGTCACCAGGTGGTGGCCGCAGAAATCGCCTTCTTGCTGCGCTCGCAGTTGGGCGGCAAGGCCGTTACAGAGGCTGCCGTGCTGACCCGTGAAGCCGGTGTCCGCGTGCCCGACGTGGTCTGGATGCCGGCAGAACGCTGGGCTGGCGTCACACGCGAAAACGATCTGCTGCACGCGCCTGATCTGGTGGTTGAGGTGCTGTCCCCCGGCAACCGACGGGGCGAGGTGGCGCACAAGGTCAGGGCCTATCTCGATTCGGGCATCGCTGAGGTACTGGTGGTGGCGCTCGACGGCGGGCTGGTCTTCCACCGCATCGACGGCGCCCACGACAGGTCGTCCTTCGGCGTTGAGCTTGATCTGCCCGACGACCTGTTCGACTGAGAGCCTGGGCGGCTGCGCTTCACCCAGGACCGAAGAAACTCAGCAGCGCTGCGGCCGTCTCGCCCGGTAATTCTTCCGGTATGAAATGCCCCGCCGGCAAGATCTGCCCCTGGACTGTGGCCGCGCACTGCGCCTGCCACAGCGCCAGTGGGTCAAACAGCTTGTGAACCACACCCCGTTCGCCCCACAGCACCAGCGTGTTGCAGATGATCTTGTGGCCCGCGGTGCGTGCAGCGCGGTCGTGAACCAGGTCGATGCCGGCGCTGGCGCGGTAGTCCTCACAGGCGGCGTGAATCGCCTCAGGCTTGCAGAAGTTGCGCTCGTATTCGGCCAGCGCTTCAGGTTCGATGTAGGCCGTGCCACCCGACCCCCAACCGCCCAGCTTGGCGCGCAAATAGTCGCTCGCACACGCCCCAATCATTTTCTCGGGTAGCGGGCTGGGCTGGATCAAATGGAACCAGTGGTAGTAGGCACGCGCAAAGGCCATGTCGGTGGCGTTGTACATGTCCAGCGTGGGTGCGATGTC